>JAUSHW010000024.1 GCA_030648395.1 Nitrospirales bacterium
AAAGCCAATAAGGCATTGCCGGAGCCTGGGTCGGTGCGTATTTTTTCTGATGATGTCCAGGCCCTTATCGCGAAGTTGAACCAGAAGCTGTCTGATCTGACAACCGAGCGAACCACCTTGTTGGTCAACTATACCCCCAAGCATCCCCAGGTCGTCGAGATCGACGCGCGCATACAAAGCGTCACGCAGGAAATGATTCGCGAGCTGGAGGCGAAACTGCAGACGTTCAGCGAGCGAGAAAATGCCATTCGTGATTCCATCGGGCGCTACAGGGAACGGTACATCGGTCTGCCGAAGGCCGCGCTGGAGCTGGCCAGCCTGGAACGCGAGGTGAAGGTCAATGGCGATCTGTATGCCAACCTCAAGCAGAAGAACCAGGAGTTTTTGATCAAGGGGGCCGAACGGATCGAAGAAGTGTCCATCATCGAGCCCGCCGTGCCTCCGGGGGGTCCTAAAAATCCTCCGAAAGGCGCGCTCAATCTTGTTCTCAGTTCTCTGATTGGAGTCTTGTTGGGCGTCGTGCTGGCCTTTATCCGGGAATCCTTTGACACATCCATCGGCACCATCGAGGATGTGGAGGCATTCCTGCATGTTCCTGTGCTGGGCGTCATTCCGCGGGAGGATCGCAAGGAGATCGCCAAGACAATCAAAGAAGTGTTTCCAGAATCCCTCAATCCTGAAAGCCTGGAATTGCTGGCCAGCATTTCACCGCTGTTTGATCTCAAGGGGATTACCGCGGAGGGTTATCGGTCCCTCAAGGTGAATCTTCAATTCGCATGCCAGGACCGGGAAGTGAAAAGCCTGGCGTTTGCCAGCGCGGGCTTGGGTGAGGGGAAAACCACGACGGTGCTCAACCTGGCCATTACGATCGCGCAGGATGGGCGGCGGGTGTTGATCGTGGACGCGGACCTCAGGAAGCCTACGGTTCACAGCCGGCTTGGCCTCAAGCGTGAGCCGGGCCTGAGCGAGATACTGGTCGGAAATCTGCCGTGGCAGGAGGTTCTCCAGACCTCTGCCGATCTCATGCTCGGGAAGCTTGGATTTGACCAGGTTCTGAGCGCGCCCGGCGCGGATAACCTCAACGTCATTACCTGCGGGCACCTTCCCCCGAATCCGTCCGAGTTTTTTAATTCCCAGCGCATCGTCGACCTGATCGCCGAGCTTGAAGCAAACTTTGATCTGGTGATTTTTGACTGCCCGCCCATTCTGCCGGTCTCCGATGCCGTCCTGATTGGGCCCAAGGTGGATGGCGTCGTCCTGGTTTACCAGGTTGGAAAAGTCGGGCGGACACCGCTGCTGCGGGCGAGAACTCTCCTGGAGAATGCGCAGGCGCATATCGTCGGCGTAGTGCTCAGTAACGTCAGCGCTGAATACAATCCGGAATATGCGAAGCACCAGTACTATAAATATTCTTCCTGATCCGGGCGGCCGCGCGTTTTCCCTTGCCCGCTTGGGCACGGCCACCATGTCAGACCCTCCCAGGAATACCTGCGATGGAGGCGAATAAGGGGCTGCTCATCATCGTTGCCCTGGTTCTGACTGGAGCCATTGGCGCGTTGATCGTCCTCAACGAGCCGACCGTCGTCCTTCCGGCTTTTTTCGGTCTGCTGCTGCTGGTTGTCGCCTTCCTGTCCACTCCGGCCAGTCTCTACATTCTCGTTTTCTCCATGCTGCTGAGCCCTGAGTTTTTAGCCGGAGGGTTGGGTGGGGGCGCGACAGAAAGCAGGGGGATCACGCTTCGATTTGACGATTTCCTTCTGGTCGTGATTGGCTTTGTCTGGTTGGCCAAACGGGCCTTTTTCAAAGGAGCCGAGACGTTCGCAAGGACCCCGCTGAATGGTCCGATCATGTTCTACATCGCGATGACTTTCGTCGCAACGCTGATCGGTTTATTGGAAGGACGCGTGAGGGGAACGACAGGCTTCCTTTTTATTCTCAAGTACTACGAGTACGTCTTGATCTATTTCATGGTGGTGAGTTCGGTGGAGACAGAGAAGCAAGCGAAGAATCTTTTGATCGCCAGCCTGGTGACCTGTTTTTTTGTTTCACTGTTTGCGATTTCGCAGATTCCAAGCGGGGACAGAGCATCAGCGCCTTTCGAGGGGGAAACCGGAGAGCCCAACACGCTGGGCGGGTATCTCGTCTTCATGCTATCAATCGCCACGGGGCTTATCCTGACACCGGGGTCAGTGCGGCGGCAGTGGCCACTGTATGTGCTTCTCGTGATGGGGGCCATCGGGCTGCTTGCAACGCTTTCGCGGGCGGCGTTTTTGGCGGCGGGAGTGGTGGTACTGGTTCTTTGCGTGCGCCTGCTGCGGCGGAAGCCGATTATTGCGCCGCTGCTCCTGATCGCTCTGCTGGCCACTCCGTGGTGGGCCCCCGAAGCGGTTAGCAATAGGATTCTTTATACGTTTACCCAGCCCGTGGAATCGGGGCAGATGCGTTTCGGCGCCGTCCGAGTGGATACCTCCACCTCGGATCGGCTCCGCTCGTGGCAGGAGGCAGCGCAACATTGGAAGTCCTATCCCATTTGGGGGATGGGGGTGACGGGCGGGCCATTTATGGATGCGATGTATCCCCGTGTTCTGACTGAGACGGGGACGGTGGGGCTCGTGGCGTTTTTCATCCTCATCGGAGCCGTGTTCCGCATGGGATGGGCGGCGTACCGGCAGGCTAAAGATCCCTTTCCGCAGGGTGTCGCAATGGGGTTTCTGCTGGGGCTTGTGGGCCTGCTTGTCCACGCCATTGGTGCCAACAGTTTTATCATCGTCCGGATCATGGAACCGTTTTGGCTGGTGGCGGCCTTAGTGGCCAGGGTCTATGTAATGGACCAATCTGCCCAGCCGGCGGATACCGCCGCTGTGTCCGATCAAGTGGGCGGCATGCGAAGCGGAAGGCGGACGGGCGCTCCCGTCCTGCGCGATTTCGGTGCAGGAAGGACGATGAAACGGTGAGGGAGGAGTCAGCAGTGCAGAAGACACGTCGGAGATAGCGGGATGATTCCGGTTTGTGAACCGTTCCTGGACGGAAATGAAGAGCGGTACGTACTGGACTGCCTGACGAGCAATTGGATTTCGTCGGCGGGGAAGTATATTCCTGCCTTCGAGGAGCGATTCAGCGGCTTTTGCGGAGCTCAGTACGGCGTGGCATGCAGCAGCGGTACGGCTGCCATTCACCTGGCGGTCTCGGCCTTGGGGATTGGTCCCGGCGATGAGGTGATTATTCCAAGCTTCACGATCATCGCGTCTGCGAACATGGTGATTCTGTCTGGGGCCCGGCCCGTCCTTGTTGACGTCGAGCCGACGACCTGGTGCATCGATTCGCGGAAGATCGAGGAGCGCATCACGCCTGCCACGAAAGCGATCATGGCTGTGCACATGTATGGCCACCCCTGCGACATGGATCCGATCCTGGACATCGCCAGGCGCCACCGGTTGTTCGTCATTGAGGACGCGGCGGAGGCGCATGGAGCCGCCTACAAAGGCCGAAAGGCGGGGAGCATCGGCGACGTCGGCTGCTTCAGCTTCTATGGGAACAAGTTGTTGACGACGGGTGAAGGCGGGATGACTGTGACCAGCAATCATGCGATCGCCGAGAAAATGCGACTTTTGCGCAACCAGGCTTTCGAAGATCCTCGGTTCGTGCACAGGTTCGTGGGCTTCAACTACCGGATGACGAATATTCAGGCCGCCATCGGGTTGGCGCAGTGCGAGAGGATTGAAGAGAAGATCCTCCGGAAGCGCGAAATCGCGAAGCGCTATACGGCCCTGCTGGCACCGGAGCGGGACCTGACGCTTCCGCACGAAGCAGCCTGGGCTCAAAACATCTATTGGATGTACGGCATCCTGCTGCCCGATTCCTACGGACGTGACCGTGATGCCACAATGCGGCGGCTCAAAGAGGGCGGAGTGGAAACGCGTCCGTTCTTCTGTCCGATGCATCGGCAGCCTGTCTTTCAGGAGGGAAAAGATCCCCGCTATCCGGTCACGGCCGGACGCTTTCCCGTGTCCGATGATCTGGCGGCTCGCGGACTGTACCTGCCATCTGGATTGAACCTGACGGACGCCCAAATTCATGAGGTCGTTGAGAAATTGCTGGCGTGCCGGGCATGAGCGACCACGCGATGACAGCCGAAGAGCTTCTCGTTCCAGGCCGGCCAGGGCTGGTATCCGTGATTCTTGTCACTTTCAACGAGCGGGAAAATATTCTCAATACCGTCGAGAACGTCTTTTGCCATGTGCCCGACCCGCTCGAAATCATCATCGTGGATGATGATTCGCCTGATCAGACGTGGCAGGTGGTGGCCGATCTGCAGGATGCCCGCGTGAAGCTTGTTCGACGGGTCGGCACACGCGGGCTTGCGTCCGCCTTCCTTCGGGGCATCATCGAGTCCCGTGGAGACATCGTGGTGTGGATGGATGCCGACATGTGCATGCCGCCTGAGCTGCTTCCCCGGATGATCGCCATGCTGAAGGACTCCGATGTGGTGATTGGCTCCAGGTATGCGCCCGGCGGGCTGGATGTGCGCCACCCCATCCGCGTCTGCGCGAGCAGGCTGATCAACGGATTTGCCTCATTCGTCCTGGGGTACGACATCAAAGATTACGACAGTGGTTTTGTCGTGGTACGGCGTACGGTGTTTGACAAGGTGCTTCCGATCCCGACCGGGCATGGGGAGTATTTTATCGAATTCATTTACATGTGCTGCCGCAAAGGACTCAGCGTGCATGAGGTTCCGTACACGTTCACTGATCGGACGAAAGGGGCGTCCAAGTCATTTCGGAATATCTGGCAATTCGGTGTCCTGGGCACGAAGTATGCCGTTCGCATCCTGCGAGCTCGTTTCCGGCACCTGGACTAGGGCGCATGTATGCAGCCTGCTGAGTATCAGACGCTGTTCGAGCTTGAGATGTCCTATTGGTGGTATCGAGGGCTTCGTTCCACTCTGCTCTCGACAATGAAGGGGTTGGGCCTGGGCCCGTCTTCCCGCATCCTGGATGCCGGTTGTGGCACGGGAGGCAACCTTCTGGAGATACAGGACACGCTGGCCCCCGACAGCTACGGCTTTGACGTGTCTGCGGACGCCGCGCGATTCTGGCCCCAGCGCGGCTGCCGGCATACCTGCCTGGCGTCGATGAATGCGGTTCCGTTCCGCGCCGAGAGCTTCGACGGGGTGATTTGTGTGGACGTTCTCGAGTGTGAAGGGGTTCACGAAGATCAGGCGTATACCGATCTCTGCCGGGTCGTCCGGCCAGGAGGATTTCTTCTGTTCGTCGTGCCGGCCTACGACTGGCTGTATAACGCGACGCATCACCAGGCAGTCGGGGCCTGCCGGCGCTACACCAAGGCCGGGCTTGCGGCCTTTCTCGGGCGCGCCCCGGTCGAGCTTGTCAGGGTCACGTATCTGTTCGCCGGCATGCTGCCGCTCATCGCGATGCATCGCCTTCTGCAGCGCGTTTTCAGGCGCGGCTCCAATGTGCATCCCCGGTCTGACCTGCGGGTGTTGCCGCGACCGGTCAATGCCGTGCTCTCCGGGTTTGTAGCCCTCGAACGGTTGCTTGTCCTTAAGACCGGGGCCCCTTTCGGCTCGTCACTCCTGGCCATTGTCCGAAAACAGCCTTCTCGATCACGGGCATGAAATCATGGTGTTTGGGGGGCGGGAGCGGGACATGGGCGGACCGGGTCTACGAGGCCCTGCGGAGAGGGGTCAACCGCAGGCTCGTCGAGTACCTGAAGGAAAACGCACTTTCCCGGCACGGCGGCAAGGTCTTGGAAGCGGGTTCCGGAACGGCCGGTGCCTCGTCGCTGCTGGCGAGCGCTCCTGATGTATTCGGCGTGGCGCTGGATGCCGACATCGACGCCTTGAAAGAAGCGAGGAGACGCGATCCGGCGTTGCCGGTTGTTGCGGGCGACGTGTATCGACTGCCGTTCAAGGAGGGGGTGTTCGATCTGGTCTGGAACAGCAGCACGGTGGAACACTTGGAGGATCCCGGTCCGGCTCTTGCGGAGATGGCGCGAGTGGTCGCGCGTAACGGCCATGTATTCGTGGGCGTCCCGTACCGTCGCGGACCGTTAGGTTTTCAATCGCTGATCAGCAAGACGGCGGTGGGGGTGTGGCTGGGGCCGGCCTTTTCGCGGGCGGAGTTACTCGATGGAATGCGCCGTGCCTGTCTGGAACCGGTCGGGACGGTGTACTATTTCTTTCATGTCTTCATCGGCGTACTCTCACGCAAGTCATGATGTCGGGTGTTGTCGGATGAAGGACGAGGCCTATGTCCGGTAAACGTGTCATCGTCACCGGCGGTGACGGATTTCTGGGTTCCTTTGTGGTCGAGCGGCTCCGCCGGACGCCATGGTGCGGGGAGGTCTTTGTCCCGCACAGCCGGCAATACGATCTTCGCGAGAATGAGGCGGTCCTCCGCATGTACAAGGACGCCCGTCCGGACATCGTCATTCACGTGGCCGGGAGGTCGGGGGGCATCGGAGCCAATCAGGACAGGCCGGCGGAGTTCTTTTACGACAACCTGCTGATGGGTGTTCAAGTCATGCACCAGGCCCACCTCTCAGGCGTCGAGAAGTTCGTGGCGATCGGCAACGTCTGCGCCTATCCCAAACTCACGCCCGTGCCGTTTCATGAAGATGCCTTCTGGGACGGCTATCCCGAAGAAATCAATGCGCCCTATGCCCTGGCCAAGAAAATGCTTCTCGTGCAGGCGCAGGCCTACCGCCAACAGTATCGGTTCAACGCGATCTATCTTCTTCCCGTCAATCTGTACGGTCCCTGGATCAATCGGGAGCAGGCGGTCTCATACGTGATTCCCGCGCTCATCAAGAGATGCCTCGATGCCGTCGAAACAGGGCGCGACGAAATCACGATATGGGGGGACGGCATTCCGACAAGGGAGTTCCTGTACGTCGAGGACTGCGCGGAGGCGATCGTGTCGGCGACCGAGCACTATAGCAAGCCGGCCCCGGTGAACATCGGCTCCGGCGTTGAAGTTTCGATCAAAGAACTGGTGGAGAAAATTGCTCGCCTGACCGGATTCCAGGGGCGGACCGTTTGGGACACGAGCAAACCCGGTGGACAACCGCGCCGGTGCCTGGACACCAGCCGGGCATATCAGGAATTCGGCTGGCGCGCGACGACACAGCTTGATGAAGGACTCCGCCGGACGATCGACTGGTACCGAACGCATCGGTAGGGGCAAAGCAGGGTGCGCAAAGGAACTCTTCTATTTAACCTTACCGCCCTGGTTTCCGCCCAAGCGCTGATCAAACTCGTCAATTTTGCCGTCTCCATTGCCGTGGTGCGATACCTGGGCGCGCAGGAGTTGGGCCGGTACGCCTATGTGCTGGCGTTTGTCTATCCATTCGGGATTGTGGCCGATTTCGGATTGGCAACCTTCGCGATCAGGGAGATCAGTCGGGAACCCGGCCGTGGACCAGAGGTGGTTGCCGGCCTCCGACGCGCCGTGTTGCTCCTGTCAGGGTTGGGAAGCGTGGCGATGATGAGCGTGGCGATCATGGCCGGCCACGATATGACGACGATGCTGTGCATGGGGCTGGCCGCACTCTCCATGCTGTTGTCCGCGGCGACCACGCCATTTATTGTCGTCCTGACGGCTCGGGAAGACCTCCATCTGGTCTCGGTGCATCGCGTGGCGGCGTCAATCCTGGTGGCAATGGCGACAGTGATTGTTCTCCTGCAGGAGGGGGCGTCGCTTGGCTTACTGGCGGTGTCGGTTGCCGTCAACGGACTGATGCTGGTCTTTGCGCGTTACCTTACCGGAAGCGCGCCGTCTCCGCCCGTTGTTCTTTCCACACGCGCCCGAACCATGATTCGCCAGGCGTTGCCGTTCGGTTTGTTGATGCTGGGCTACGCCCTCTATTACAGGGTTGACATGATCATGCTGCATTGGCTTCGCGAGGCCCGCGATGTCGGCCTGTATGCCGCCGCGTACCGGTTCCTGGACGCAGTCATCCTTCTGTCTGCGTCGATCGGCGGTCCCTTTTACCCCCGTTTGTCGGGCATGGTGGGGCGCGATCAGCAAGGGATCCGGGATCTGTTGGAAGGGACCTGGAAACCGCTGCTGGCTCTTGGTCTGCCAGTAATGCTTGGAACGTTTTTTCTGGCGGATTCTTTGACGCAGGTGTTGTTTGGGGAGGAGTTCGTCGAGGCCGGGGTTGTACTGAAGGTGTTGATTCTGGGCAGCCTGCCCCTCCTTTGGATAAATATTCCCAATCAGGCGTTGCAAGCGGCGGATGTGGTCCTGCCGCTGGCGAGGATGTACGGCCTGAGCGTATTGGTCAACGTCCTCCTCAACATCGTGCTCATTCCACGATGGGGACCGGTGGGCGCGGCGGTTGCCACCGTCGCGTGCGAATGGCTGAATCTGGTGCTTGTGGTCAGGATGGTGCGGCGGGAGTTCGGGCTTTCCTTGTCTTATGAAGGGCTCTGGCGATACCTTGTAGCTGCCGCCGTCATGGTTGTTGTCCTCTGGGCAAGCCGGGATCTCGCGCTGGCACTGGAAGTTTTTCTCGGAGCGCTGGCCTATGTCGCCAGCCTTCTCCTTGTCGGATATCTCCGTAGTGCTGACCTGCTGACGGTCAAACGGCTGCTCACGCAATAGGGTGGGCCGTGCTCGCGATCAAAATATGAGTGCCAACGGACACATGGACGAGAACGCGATCGCCGCTTTGCTGGGCAA
>JAUSHW010000033.1 GCA_030648395.1 Nitrospirales bacterium
ACTGTTTCGCGATCTCGGCGTACTTTGAATTTTTCGCGGCTTCGATGATGCGGGCGGCCACGCGCTTGACGGGCTCGACCTCACGCGGGTCATGGGAAATTTTCACCTTGGGGTCTTTCAGGACCTGCTCGTAGGCCTGGGCCCCAAGCTGCATTTCATGGGACTCGGACACCAGCAGCAGCTGGGACCGCTCCGTGTACGGATTGGTCGCACAGGCGGCCAGCGCCAGCGCGCCCGTCACAAGCGCAAGCAGAACGGCAAGGAATGACCGTCGAGGCGAACGACCGCGCATGAAACCTCCTTCACCCATTTGTCTTTTACGCGGCTCGCGTCAGTCGTCAAGCCGGGTTTCCCTATGCTAGGCTGTACGCATGGGGCAGTTCAAGCTCGTCTCTGATTTCAAGCCGGCGGGGGATCAGCCGCGCGCGATTGACGCGCTCACGGAGGGTCTCGTGCAAGGGCTGCCGCACCAGGTGCTCCTGGGCGTGACCGGCTCCGGCAAGACCTTCACCCTCGCGAATGTGATCGAGCGTGTCCAGCGGCCCGCGCTCGTCATCGTCCACAACAAGACCCTGGCGGCCCAGCTCTATCGCGAGTTCCAAAGCTTCTTCCCCGAGAACGCAGTGGAGTACTTCGTCAGCTACTACGACTACTATCAGCCCGAAGCGTACATCGCTTCCACCGACACCTATATCGCCAAGGACGCCTCGATCAACGACACGATCGACCGGATGCGGCACTCGGCCACGCGGTCGCTGTTCGAGCGCGACGACATCATCATCGTGGCCTCGGTCTCCTGCATCTACGGCCTCGGTTCGCCCGAGGTCTATCACGACATGCTGCTGTATCTGGAAGAGGGCATGGAGATCCGGCGCGAGGCGATCCTCAAGAAGCTCGTGGAGATCCAGTACCAGCGGAACGACATGGATTTTCACCGCGGGACGTTCCGCGTGCGGGGGGACGTTGTCGAGATTTTTCCGGCGGCGTCGGAGGACCTGAGCCTGCGCATCGAACTGTTCGGCGACCAGGTGGACGCCATTCACGAGATCGATCCGCTGACCGGCAAGTCGCTGCGCCGCCTTTCCAAAGTCCCGGTCTATCCCAACACGCACTATCTCATTCCGCCCGACCGGTACGACCGCGCGATCAGCGGGATCGAGACCGAACTGGGCGAGCGGATCGCCGAGTTCAAGCGCAACGGCCAGTTGCTGGAAGCCCAGCGCATTGAGCAGCGGACGCGCTTCGATCTGGAGATGATCCGGGCGATGGGCTACTGCCACGGGATCGAGAACTATTCGCGCCACCTGAGCGGGCGGGAGCCCGGCGAGCCGCCGCCGACGCTGCTGGACTTCTGCCCCAAGAACTATCTTCTGATCGCGGACGAGTCGCACGCCACGATCCCGCAGGTGCAGGGAATGCAGGCCGGCGACTTCTCGCGGAAGAAGAACCTGGTGGATTACGGATTCCGGCTGCCCTCGGCGATCGACAACCGGCCGCTGAAATTTGCCGAGTTCGAGCGCTGTGTCCCTCAGGCGATCTACGTGTCCGCCACGCCGGCTCCCTATGAGTTGGGGAAGACGGGAGGGCGGGTGGTGGAACAGATCATTCGCCCGACGGGCCTGATGGATCCGGAGATTTCCGTCAAGCCGGCCAAGGGCCAGGTGGACGACCTGCTGGGGGAGATCAAGAGCCGGGTCTCGAAGGGGGACCGGGTGTTGGTGACGACGCTCACCAAGCGGATGGCGGAGGACCTGACCGAGTACTACCACGACCTCGGCGTGAAGGTGCGGTACCTGCATTCCGACATTGATACGCTGGAGCGCACCGAAATCATTCGCGACCTGCGCCGGGGGGTGTTCGACGTGCTGGTCGGCATCAATTTATTGCGGGAAGGCCTGGACATCCCCGAAGTCTCGCTGGTGGCGATCCTGGATGCGGACAAGGAGGGCTATCTGCGCTCGGAACGTTCCCTGATTCAGACGGCGGGCCGCGCGGCCCGCAACGGGAACGGGACGGTCATTCTCTACGGAGACGTGATGACCGAGTCCATGAAACGCACCGTCGAGGTGACGACGCGGCGCCGCAAATTGCAGGCGGAGTTCAACCGGGAGCACGGCATCACGCCGGAGACCATCAAGAAGGGCATCCCGAAGACGTTGTACGAGGCCTCGGAGGGCGATTATGTCACGGTGCCCCTGGCGGCTGAAGCGGCGCCGGCCTATGCGCTCGACGGCGATCCGGGCCCGCTGCTGAAGCGCCTGGACGCGGAGATGAAAACGGCAGCCAAGGAGTTGAACTTCGAGCGCGCGGCTCAGATCCGCGACCAGATCAAAGCCCTCAAGCGCCAGGCGCTGGAATTCGGCGTCAAAGAGTAGGGGCGGGATTCATCGCGCCCGACTTAGATCTGTTTGTAGACGAAGACGCCCAGCAGGATGCCGATGAAGGCGAGGAGGTTCATCTTCAGCGTGAACCCCACGGTGACCGTGAGGAGCCAGAGATCAATCTTCACCGGCGGGGCGAGTCCGGGATGCACGGCTTGCGTAAAGATGTTTTGAATGACTCCGGGGGGGAAGACCGCGGTCAGGATTTCACCCAGCAACCCGCCCAAAAGGCCGCCGACTATGACGCAGGTAAGGAGAATCCAAGGAGATTTACGCACGGCGCAAATCTACTCAGGAACCTCCTCGAAGTCAAGCCAAAAGCCTATGCAAACACCAATAATGAGCAATCTGGATGCCTCTGGCCGGGGATTGTTCCGCGAGAGAAAACCTGTCTGTTTCAGGGCCTGCCGCTTCTGCAAGTGTCTTGACAGTTCCGGCCTGGTTCCAGTAGACTCAACAATCCAAATCTCTAATTATTTCAATAAATAGGAGTTGCCGTGCTCGAAGCTCTGTCAGCGAAACTTGAGAGTGTTTTGAAGCGTCTCCGCGGGCAGGGCGTCCTGACCGAGGCGACGGTCACGGAGGCGCTGAAAGAGGTGCGGTTGGCGCTCCTCGAGGCGGACGTCAACTTCAAAATCGTCAAGGAGTTCATCGAGCGCGTCCGCGTCAAGGCGATCGGACGGGACGTGCTGCAGAGCCTGACGCCGGGGCACCAGGTGGTCAAGATCGTGTGGGAAGAGCTCTGTGCCCTCATGGGGCAGCAGCAGACGGGCCTTGCGCTCTCGTCCATGCCCCCGACGGTCATCATGATGGTCGGGCTGCAGGGCGCGGGCAAGACCACGACCTGCGGCAAACTGGCGCGGCACTTCAAGGCGAACGGCAAGCGGGTCCTGCTGGTGGCGGCCGATCCGCGCCGACCCGCGGCGGTGGAACAGTTGGTCACCCTGGGCGCCCAACTGGATGTGCCGGTGCACCGGGTCGAGTCGCCCGGGCCTGACGCGGTGTCCGTGTGCACGGAGGGTGTTGAGCGAGGCCGTGCCCAGGGCTTCGACGTCGTGATTCTGGATACGGGCGGTCGCCTGCACATCGATGACGAATTGATGGGGGAGCTCGTCGCGATTCGCGCGAAGACGGCCCCGCAGGAGGTGCTCCTGGTCGCCGACGCCATGATCGGCCAGGATGCGGTGGCCATGGCCGGGCAGTTCGACCGGCAGGTGGGCCTGACCGGCGTGATCCTGACCAAGGTCGAAGGCGATGCGCGTGGCGGGGCGGTGCTCTCGATCAAGGCCGTCACCGGCAAGCCGATCAAGTTTCTCGGCACAGGGGAAAAGCTGGACGCCCTGGAGCCGTTTCATCCCGACCGGATGGCCTCGCGCATTCTCGGGATGGGGGATGTGCTGTCGCTCATTGAGAAGGCGCAGGAGGTCGTGGACCGGGACCAGGCGGAGGCCATGGCCCGGAAGCTCCAGGCGAACACCCTGACCCTGGAGGACTTTCGTGAGCAGCTCAGGCAGGTCAACAAGCTGGGGTCCCTGGAGAAGGTCCTGGAGATGCTGCCCGGCGGGCAGCGGCTGAAGGACGCCGCCGGCGAGGCGAAGGCGGACCGCGAGATGGCGCGCACGGCCGCGATGATTGATTCGATGACGCTGCGGGAGCGGCGGGACCATACCCTGCTCAACGGCAGCCGCAGGAAGAGGGTCGCGGTGGGCAGCGGCACCACGGTGCAGGATGTGAACCGGCTGATCAAGCAGTATCTCGAGGCGCGCAAGATGATGAAGATGCTGTCCGGACAGGGCGGACGACAGAAGTTCGCCAGATCGATGAAGATGTTTTCATGACTGGGTGCAACCCTTACAGAGAGGAGAGGTAATCACGTGGTGCGATTGAGACTGACGCGAGGGGGCCGGCACAAGCGGCCCTTCTATCGGATTGTGGCAGCGGATTCCAGGAAGCCGAGAGACGGACGGTACATCGAAGTTCTGGGCACGTACGATCCTCTGAAGTCGCCGGCTGTCGTCGAGATCAAGCAGGAACGGGTGCTGGAGTGGCTCAAGCAGGGCGCCCAGCCGTCGGTGACGGTCCATCATCTGCTGAAGAAGGCTGGCGTGCTCAAGCAGTTGAAGGCGGCGCCCGCCAAGGCGTAAGCCTGCGTATGGGAGATTCCGGAGTAGGCGAGCGGGCGTTGGTGGCGATCGGCAGGGCCGTGCGCGCCCATGGGCTGCGGGGCGACGTGCGGGTGCGGTCGCTCTCCGACGTGCCCGGCCGCTTTGAAACGCTCACGCAGGTCACGGTAGAGGGTCCGGACGGCGCCAGGCGCCCGTTGGCCGTCAAGGCCGCGCGACCAATTGGGAGCGATTACCTCGTGTCGTTTGAAGGCATTGAGACGCCTGAAGCCGCAGCCTCGTTGGTCGGCAGCCTGCTGCAGATCGCGGAAGACCAGGCGGCGCCGCTGCCGGACGGCCAGTACTATGAGCATGATCTCGTGGGGATGGCGGTCAGGACGGAAGAGGGCATGCCGCTGGGGACCCTGGCGGATATTCTTCCAACCGGCGCCAATGCGGTGTTCGTGGTGCGACGGGCGGATGGGCAGGAACAGTTGATTCCCGCGACCCGTGAGGCGGTCTGTGCGGTGGATGTGGCGGGACGGCTGATGACCATCCGTCGGATGCCGGGTCTATTGGAGGACGAGCCATCTCATGCGCTGTGACATTCTCACCCTGTTTCCCGATATGGTGGAGGCGGTGGTCGGCTCCAGCATTGTGGGGCGGGCCCGGGAAAAAGGTCTGGTGGAAATCCGTGCGGTGAACCTGCGCGAGTACGCGGAGGGGCGGCACAAGGTCGCGGACGATTATCCGTACGGCGGCGGTGCGGGGATGGTGCTCAAGCCCGAGCCGATTTTTCGCGCGGTGGATGATCTGCGCGCCCGGCATGGCGATCTCCGCCTGGTGATGATGTCGCCACAGGGCCGGCTGTTCACTCAGGCTGTGGCGGAGGAATTCGCCGTGGAAGCGCGGCGCGTGGTGTTTGTGTGCGGGCATTATGAAGGCATCGACGAGCGTGTCCGGCAGGGCCTGGCGCCGGAAGAGCTGTCCGTGGGCGAGTACATTCTGACCGGAGGCGAGCTGGCGGCGCTGATCGTGGTGGATGCGGCGGCTCGTTTGGTGCCGGGGGTGCTGGGGGACGCGCAGTCCGCACAGGAGGAGTCCTTCGCGGGGTCGCTGCTGGATTACCCCCATTATACCCGTCCGCCGGTCTTCAGGGGGTTGGAGGTGCCGGAGATACTTCGCTCCGGCGATCACCAGGCCATCCGGGAGTGGCGCCGGGCGCAGTCCCTCTGGAATACCTATTCCAAGCGGCCCGACTTGTTGGAGCGGGCGGAGTTGACGCCGGAAGACCGGCAAATGTTGAACGAATTCTCGCGCGAAGGCAGCGCCTAGGGCGAGCAGGAAGAGAGAGGAGAGACTGTCATGAATCGGCTCCAGCGGTTGAATGCGGCGATGGTCAAGAAAAACATGCCGGTCTTTGAGATCGGCGATACCGTCCGGGTCCATGTGAAGGTCGTGGAAGGGGAGAAGGAGCGCGTGCAGGTGTTCGAAGGCGTGGTCATCAGCCGCAAGGGCGGGAGCAGCACCGAAACCTTCACGGTCCGGAAAGTGTCGTACGGCGTGGGCGTCGAGCGGATTTTCCTGGTGCATTCGCCGGTCGTCGAGCGGGTCGAGGTGGTGCGCCAGGGGCGGGTCCGACGGGCCAAGCTGTTCTATCTCCGGACCAAGAAGGGCAAGATGGCCCGGGTGGCCGAACGGGAGTACATGGCGGAAGCCAAGCCCAAGCCGGGCGCCGCCGCGCCGGAAACAGTCAAGGCCGGGGCCTGAGCGCGGGCGGACGCGCGTGCCGCGGGACCCTGACGATGCGTTCGAATGCGAAGCGTGGACGCGAGGGTTCCGGCGTGTGGCCGGTGTGGATGAGGCCGGCCGGGGCCCGCTGGCCGGTCCGGTCGTGGCGGCGGCGGTCGTTCTGCCCCGCCGGTGCCGGCTGGATGGCTTGCGGGATTCGAAACTTCTGAGCGAGCGCCAGCGCGAGCACGTGTACGCCCAGCTTCTCACGGTGGCCGTGGATATCGGCGTGGGGGTCGTGGACGCCGGGGTGATTGATGCCCTGAACATCCTGGAGGCCACCCGGCTTGCGATGGCCCAGGCGGTTCGTTACCTGAACCCTTGTCCCGATTATCTCCTCCTCGATGCGGTTGTCCTGCCCGGGATTGCGGCGGAGCAGCGGGCGGTCATCAAGGGCGATCGCCTGTGCCGGTCCATCGCCGCCGCGTCGATCGTCGCGCAGGTCCTCCGCGACCGGCTGATGTCCAGGGCTCACGTCCGCTATCCGCAGTACGGGTTCCTCGCGCACAAAGGGTATGGCACGGCCGAGCACCTGCGTCAGTTGCAGCGGTACGGGCCGTGCGACTTGCACCGGCGCAGTTTCGCGCCGGTCCGGGAGGCCGCCATCCGATGAGCATTCGCGCCGTGATTGGCTCGGAAGGCGAACACGCGGCCGCTGAATTTCTGGAAGCGCGCGGGTACCGGATCCTGGAGCGGAACTACCGGACCAAGCTGGGGGAGCTCGACCTGGTTGCGGACGAGGGAGGCACCCTGGTGTTCGTCGAAGTGAAGGTGCGACGCAACGACCGGTTCGGCGGGCCCGCCGCGGCCATCACGCTTGCCAAGCAGGCCCGGATCGCCCGGCTGGCCCAGCAGTATGTGGTGAGCCGGCGGCTCGGTGGGCGGCCCTGCCGGTTCGACGTGGTCCTGATCTGGGGCACCGATCCCGGGACCAGGCGGATTGAACTGCTGCCCGGCGCGTTTGATGCGCCGGCGAACCGCTCCACCGCATGATCGAGTTTTTCCATGTCTCCAAGTCCTATCACGGCCGGCCGGCGCTCCAGGATGTCAGCCTCACGATTGAGAAGGGGGAGTTTGTCTTTCTCACCGGATCCAGCGGGGCCGGCAAGACGACCCTCCTCCGGCTGATCTTCTGCGCCGATGCCCCCGATGAAGGGCAGATTCTGGTGAACGGCCGGAACTTGTTGCATCTCAAGAAATCCGCCGTGCCCCTCCTGCGCCGGACGATGGGATTTGTCTTTCAGGATTTCCGCCTGCTTCCGAAGAAGACGGTGTTTGAGAATGTGGCGCTGGCGCTAAAGGTCAGCGGGGTGCCGGAGGGCGTGCTGCGCGTGAAAACCACCGAGACCCTGGGGGCCGTCGGGCTGGGGCACAAAGGGAATGCGCTGCCGCTGACACTGTCGGCGGGAGAGCAGCAGCGGGTGTGCCTGGCGCGTGCCATTGTGAACGATCCGCAGGTGCTGCTGGCGGACGAGCCGACCGGCAACCTGGATGCGGAGTTGTCCGGCGAGATTCTGGACCTGATGAAGGCGGTCAACGCGCGGGGCACGACCGTGCTCCTGGCGACGCACAACCGTGACCTGTGGCGCCGCGTGCGGCGCCGGGTCGTGCGGTTGGAGCAGGGACGCGTGGTGGAGGACGGATGTCCCGAAGTGTGACCCGGTTCCGCTATCTCCTGGGGGAGGCCGCGGACAACATCAAGGCCAACCGGACCACCACGGTGCTTGCGGTGGCCACGACGACGTTCACCATGCTGGGGATGGGCGTGTTTCTGCTCTTGTACCTGAACGCGCAGGAGGCGCTCGGTTCATTGAAGGAGGAGATCAAGGTCGTCGTCTACCTCAGGGATTCGGTGCCCTCCAGGGAGATTGTTCAGTTGCGGAGTGAACTGAGCAGGGATCCGGCCGTGGCGGCGGTCGAGTTTGTGTCCCGGGAGCAGGCGCTCGCCACGTTTCGGACGCAGTTCCCCTCGGAGGAGCGGCTGCTCAATGGATTGGGCGACAATCCGTTCCCGGCGTCGCTGGTCGTCAAAGTCGGCCCTGCCCATCGGTCTTCGGAGCAGGTGGGGACGCTGGTGCAGAAGCTCAAGGCTCTCGCCGAGGTGGATGAGGTGCTCTACAGCCAGGATTGGATCGATAACCTGGCGGTCGCGGTCCGGTACCTGCGGGTGCTGGGCATGGGCATCGGCGTTGTGCTGGCCGCGTCCATGGTCACGATTCTGGCCAACACGATCAAGCTGACGCTGTACGCGCGCCGCGAGGAGATCGAGATCCTCAAGCTGATCGGCGCGACGACGGGGTTCATCAAGATGCCGTTCGTGCTCGAAGGGGCGCTGCTGGGCGGAGCCGGCGCCGCGTGCTCGCTGTTGCTGTTGCGCGGGCTGTTCGGGTTGGCGGAAAGCAAGCTGGCTTTGAAGGGAACCTTTTGGGGCGTGGGACGCGGGCTGGCGTTTCTTCCGGATCGCGTGACGGTCGCATTCCTGCTGCTCGGGGTCATGCTGGGGTGCCTGGGGAGCCTGGTGTCGCTGATCCAGTTTCGCGATGCGAGGAGTTGATGCGGATCGTCGCGTTGGCGGCGGTGGTGGCCCTCATGGCGGGCGCGCCCGCGCTGGCCGCGCCGGATCGCAGCGAGCCGCTGCCTGAGAAGATCAGAAAAGAGCGCCAGACGCTCGAAAAGCTGAAAGATGAAATCAAGGAGAAGAAGCAGAAGTCGGATGAGGCCCAGCGCAAGGAAGCCTCGGTGCTGCAGGAGCTCGAGGAGGCGGACCACCGCATCAAGCTCCGTCGGGAGGATTTCGTGCGGGTGAGCGAGAAGCTGCGGGAGAAGGACCGCGAGATCGCCGAGACGAACTCGTCGCTCCATCGGCTTCGCGAGCGGATCGCGCAGCGGGAAGGGTCGATCCGCAGCCGGTTGCGGGTGATGTACAAGGAGGGGCCGAACGGACAACTGAAGCTGCTGCTCGCGTCCAGCGGGTATAATGACCTGCAGGCGCGGCTGGCGTCGTTGCGGTGGATTTCGCGGCGCGAGTTCCAACTGCTCGAAGGCCATCGCGTGGACCGGGTCCGGCTCGAATCGACCGAGTCGCACCTGCTGCGGGTCCGCGGCGAGCTCCAGGGGTACCAGCAGGAGATTGCCACCAAGCTGGCGGCCGTCAAGGACGAGCGAACGAAAAAGGACCGCTTGCTGGCGCGCGTGCGGAGCGAGAAGGTCATGTACGTCAAGGCGGTCGAGGAGCTGGAAAAGTCCGCCCAGCGCATCGAGGGTTTGATCCGGGAGTTTGAGGCGCGTCGCAAAGCATCCGCGTCGGCGCGCACGGCGCCGGCCGGTGAGGGACTGGCCCGGCTCAAGGGCCGGCTCGGCTGGCCCACCGAGGGGGACGTGGTGGCGCTCTTCGGCCGCCAGAAGCACCCGAAGTTCGACACGTACGTCCAGCGCAAGGGGATTGAGATCCGCGCCGGCCATGGCACCGTCATCCGGTCGGTCTCCGACGGCGTCGTGGCGTTCGCCGATTGGATGCGCGGGTATGGGCTGCTGGCCATTGTGGATCACGGCGAGGGGTTTTTCTCCCTGTACGCCCACGCGTCCAAGCTGCTGGTCAGCGTCGGGGACAGCGTCCGGGGTCACCAGCCGATCGGGGAGATCGGCGACACCGGGCTGACCGGTGAGAGCACGTTGTATTTCGAGTTGCGCCAGGGCGGCGAGGCGTTGGATCCGCTGGCCTGGCTGGTGCGGCGGCGATAAGTCCAGGTCCGAGGAAGAAGGAGCATGGTGATGGAAGGCATAAGACAGGTGTTGAAGACAAAAGCGGGATGGGTGGTGGTATTTCTGGGGACCCTGGTCCTGGGGGTGTTCCTCGGCAAAGGCTGGGATCGGACCGTGCTGGCGACCGAGACGTACGAGGAGCTGAAAACCTTCACTGAGGTGCTTGCGCACGTGCAGAAGCATTACGTCGAGGACGTGAAGACCAAGGATCTGGTGTACGGCGCGATCCGGGGCATGCTCTCGACCCTGGACCCGCATTCCGCGTTCATGCCGCCTGAGGTCTACAAGGAAGTGCAGGTCGAGACCAAGGGCGAGTTCGGAGGCGTGGGCATTCAGATCGGGATGAAGGACAACCGGCTGACGGTCATTGCCCCGATCGACGGCACCCCGGCCGAGCGGGCCGGGGTCAAGGCGGGGGACTTCATCATCAAGGTCAACGAGGAATCGACCAAGGACATGACCCTCATGGATGCCGTGCAGAAGATGCGGGGCCTGAAGGGGACCAAGGTCATGCTCACGATCCAGCGCGAAGGGGCGGCGGAGCCGATTGTATTCGGCCTGGTGCGGGAGGTCATCAAAATCGAGAGCGTCCGGTTCAAGATGCTCGACGGCAACATCGGCTATATCCGGCTGACCCAGTTCCAGGACCAGTCCTCGAAGGACGTGGCAAACGCGGTCCGCAAGCTGCGGGAGCAGAAGATGCAGTCGCTGATCCTCGATCTCCGGAATAACCCGGGCGGCCTGCTGAACTCTGCCGTGGAGGTGTCGGAGCAATTCGTCGGCCTGAATCGCCTGATCGTGTACATCAAGACCCGCGAGGGCAAAAAGGACGATTTCGTCTCCCACGTCAAGGAGCCGCCTGACGACTACCCGGTCATTGTGCTGGTGAACGAAGGCAGCGCCAGCGCCTCCGAAATCGTGGCCGGGGCGCTCCAGGACTGGGGGCGCGCGGTCGTCGTCGGCGTGCAGACGTTCGGGAAAGGCTCGGTGCAGACCATTCTGCCGCTTGGAGACGGCTCGGGCCTGCGGTTGACGACGGCCAAGTACTACACGCCCAAGGGACGCAGCATCCACGGGGTCGGGATCACGCCCGATATTCTGGTCAAGGGCAAGCCGTCCGCGACGCCCCCGGTCCGCGAGAAGGACCTGGACAAGACGCTCAGGGAGCCTGGGCGCGAGGGAGCGCCGCCTCATCCGGAGGGTCAGCCGGAAAGCCAGCCGGCCCCCAAGCCGGAATCGAAGGACGGAAAGAAGGATAAGGAGGCGGGAAAAGAGAAGGAGACCAAAGAGAAGGTAGAAGACGACCCCCAGCTTCAGAAGGCGGTGGAGATGTTGAAATCATGGATTATTTTCAAGGACTTACGCCCTGTTAAGCAGGGTGACCGAGTGGAACGGGCGATGTAAAAAAACGCCAGGAAACGGTCCGGAGGGGTTGATTGGGCCGAAACCGGCTTTATAAAGGGCACTGTGTTCTTCGAGATCCAACCAAGTCGCTGATTCAGCGTACACAGCGTAAACAAGGAGGGTGAGTGTTATGGGAGCGGGAATCAAGGAGAAGGAAACGAAGGCAGGCGCGGGGTTCAAGCCCCTTAAAGATCGGTGCTTTGTCAGCTACACCGAGGAGCTGGAACGTACGGCCGGCGGGATCTACATCCCGGATGCCGCGAAAGAGAAGCCCCAGCGGGGGAAGATCGAGCGCATTGGCGCCGACGTGAAGGCAGTGAAGGAAGGGGATATCATCCTGTTCGACAAGTACTCCGGCAGCAAGATCAATGTGGACGGCACGGATTACCTGATCATCAAGGAAGAGGACATCCTGGGAATTTTTGAAAAATAATTCAGCCCCCGCTTCTGTGGGGACCTGGCAATTGCAAGATTGAAGGAGGACTGACATGGCAGGAAAGCAGATTCTATATAGTGAGCATGCACGGGCCGCGATTCTGAGAGGCGTGAACCAGCTGGCGGATGCCGTCAAGGCGACGCTGGGCCCCAAGGGGCGGAACGCGATTCTCGACAAGAAGTTCGGCGCGCCGCTGATCACGAAGGACGGCGTCACGGTGGCCAAGGAGATCGAGCTCCGGGACCCCTATGAGAACATGGGCGCCCAGTTGGTCCGCGAAGTCGCGTCCAAGACGAGCGATGTGGCGGGCGACGGGACCACCACCGCGACCGTGCTCGCGCAGGCGATCTACCGCGAAGGCGTCAAGAACATCACGGCCGGCGCGAACCCGATGGACATCAAGCGCGGGATCGACAAGGCTGTTGAAATCGTGAACGAGGAATTGAAGAAGCTCAGCAAGCCCTGCAAGGGCAAGAATGAGATCTCGCAGATCGGGACCATCTCCGCCAACAACGACAAGACCATCGGCGATTTGATCGCCGAAGCCATGGACAAGGTCGGCAAGGACGGCGTCATCACCGTTGAGGAAGCCAAGTCCATGACCACCTCGCTCGATGTGGTCGAGGGCATGCAGTTCGACCGCGGGTACATCTCTCCCTACTTCATCACGGACGCCGAGCGGATGGAAGCCTCCCTCGAAGACGCCTTCATTCTCATCGTCGAGAAGAAGGTCAGCAGCATGAAGGACCTGCTCCCGATCCTCGAGCAAGTGGCCAAGATGGGCAAGCCGTTGGTCATCGTTGCCGAGGACGTGGAAGGTGAGGCGCTGGCGACGTTGGTCGTCAACAAGCTGCGGGGCACGCTGAACGTGGCCGCCGTCAAGGCGCCGGGCTTCGGTGACCGCCGCAAGGCCATGCTGGAGGACATCGCGATCCTGACCGGCGGACAGGTGATCTCCGAGGATCTCGGGCTCAAGCTCGAGAGCGTCAAGCTGACGGACCTCGGCCGGGCCAAGCGCGTGACGATCGACAAGGACAACACGACCCTCGTTGAGGGACATGGCGACAAGAAGAAGATCGATGCCCGCACCAAGCAGATCAAGGCCCAGGTCGAGGAGAGCACCTCCGATTACGACCGCGAGAAGCTCCAGGAGCGGCTGGCCAAGATCGTCGGCGGCGTGGCGGTGATCAATGTCGGCGCGTCCACGGAAACCGAGATGAAAGAGAAGAAGGCGCGGGTTGAAGATGCGCTGCATGCCACCAAGGCGGCAGTCGAGGAGGGCGTCGTCCCGGGCGGCGGCGTGGCCCTGCTCCGGTGCATTCCGGCCCTCGAGAAGACCAAGCTGGAACAGCACGATCAGCAGGTGGGTATCAACATCGTGAAGCGTGCCCTGGAAGAGCCGATCCGGCAGATCGCCGGCAACGCCGGCCTGGAAGGGTCCGTGGTCGTGGAGCGCGTCAAGAAGGAAAAGGAAACGATGGGCTTTGACGCCGGCTCCGAGAAGTACGTGGACATGCTGGAAGCCGGAATCATCGATCCGACCAAGGTGACCCGGTGCGCCCTGCAGAACGCGGCCAGCGTGGCCGGGCTCATGCTCACGACCGAGGTCATGATCACCGAGATTCCCGAAGAGAAGAAAGCCCCGGCCGGCGGCCACCAACATGGCGGCGGCGGCGGCGGGATGGAAGGGATGTACTAAACCCTCCCTGCTTGAGAAAGCACAAAGGCCCCCGGAGGACATCCTCCGGGGGCCTTTTCATTTGGTGCGCCCTTGATGAGCGGTGTCTGGCACCCTTCCCGGCTCTGGCCGGTGCCTGACACCCTTTCTGTGTCGCTCTTTCTGTATCCGAAGGGCGGCACCGCGAATCCTTCCAGATACAACTTGTATCTGCTCAGATACAGGGTCGCCACCCTCTTAACAAGCATTCATCTGGCATTTACAAAAAATTCGCGCATAATGATCTGGCGGAAGTTTTGCGTGTATTGGGTTGGATGCGATACCGGCGAAAACGGCGGACCGTTGTGGAGTGTGTGGCCATTGCTCCCCTGCAGGTCAGGGGCGATTACGAAGCGGTCCACGCTCGATCTGCAGAAGTGATTAGGACGTCGAATTATAGTTAGGGCTTTCACGACACGATGAAGTGGCTCCTTACGATCTCTGGTATCGTGATTCTTATCGCGGGGCTAGCCGTTGGTTTCCTCGGTCATCTCGGAGTTCTCACCGCAGCTTTTTTTGCGTTCATCGCCTTTCTTGTCACGGCGAACCTCGACCGAATATCGGAGTTCAAGGCATCCCGCGGTGGGGTTGAGGCAAAGACGAGGGAAGTAATAGCAAGGGCTGAGAATACTTTGTCGGAACTGCAACTCCTCGCGTGGACGGTCGCAGAGGTAACGCTCTCACTCGTGAAACGTACCGGTCGATGGGATGGCTACACAGATGAGGAGCAGGAGTCACTTAAGGAATCAGTCATCGGGGTACTAAGGAAAATTGGTGTAGCCGAAGCCGAGATCCCCAAGCTTCTTGCCGTGTGGCACACAACGACAGAGTTCGACTACGCGCACTTCGTGTTGGGAGGTAGTACCATCCCAGATGGTGTGGCGGATGACGTAATAGCGGAGTGGAAGAGGCTGCGGGATGGCGGGTTCGAATGCATCGCTACGCCCGACCAAATCCGCGCGTTTCTCACCAAGCATGGGTTCATGAGTGACCAACTGCGGGAGTGCCTTCTCGACTATGAGCACTACCGCTTGCACCGAGAGCATAGACGCCCGATTGTTTGGAAAGACAGAGGCAAATGGGGTCGACTAAGAAAGTTCTAACAAGCCGTTGCCCCCGATCCTCTGACGATAAAGTGGACAGATTTATTTTCTAGACGAAGAATCCGGATTTAAGATCGAAAATAAATCTGTCCCATTTAATTCTTTATTAGTTGGACTGCATGTAGACCATTGGGATTTACTTCGCCCCAAGCCAGGGGCCTAGGAGGAGATCGATATGCATTTCAATTCGATTAGTGTCTCAGCAGCACCTTCAGCATCGACGGCTATTTCAGTTGCGTCATCGGCTTCAGCTGCTTTGGCCCCAACTGGTCCCGCGGCTGCTATTTCTGTGATGACTCCTGCGGCAGCGGGATTGCCAATGGAATTGGGAAAGGCCGCCGTTTTGCCTGAGCTTGCCTCTGCTTCCCCACCTAAGCCGGCATCACCACCGCCGCCCTCAGCGACTAGTACACGTGACGCGCTTGTTGAGGCTTCTAATAACCTGCTCAAGCATATTCCAGGTGAAGCGAGCGGCTTTTATCTGTTGGCGGTCGATTCGATTAAGGAACCATCACTCGGAAATCTTGGATTGATCTTCGCCCTCGCTTTTGTACTGCTCGTGGTCGTGAGATGGCTTGCGAAGGCGAGTGCGGCAATCATGATTACTACTATTTTGGCATTTGCTCTCTGGATGCTGATTTTCGATAAAGGTTTTCTTCACGTTATCTTGCCCAGCCTGCTGCCAGCACCCATGGGATTAATCGTGGCCGTGTTTTACTCGATGCTCAT
The DNA here is from genome assembly GCA_030648395.1 of Nitrospirales bacterium. Taxonomy (GTDB): domain Bacteria; phylum Nitrospirota; class Nitrospiria; order Nitrospirales; family NS-4; genus SCTG01. The sequence continues at coordinate 15,426 of JAUSHW010000033.1, forward strand.
AACCCTTCTGGCTAGTGCCGGAAAAATAAGATAGACGAAAGCTCTGTCGTAAATCGTGTTTCATGTGCCGCCAAACCGCACGGTCGACCCCCAACGCGTGCAAGAGCGGCGCGTGCGGGTCACCGTGAACATTAGGCAATACAGCTAATGTTCAGTCCTATTCACAGAGGAGAACAGAAAATGAACCTGGGGGTTAGGGCAATTTCTTGTTTGTCGATAATCGTTTTACTCTCCGGCTGCGGTTTAACCAGCAATCAGATTGTGAAGATACATTCTTTTGGTGCTGCAACAGCCAATATTGGAAAGCTAGGCGAGGAAGAGTTTATAAATATTCGGAATGGCATTATCGAAATGAATAAAGAGCTAGTTTCCATAGATAATACCAAGAAGGCAGATAGCCTCGCGTTCGATAAGCCCACATTTGCTGAGCCCACATCGAAGAGAATCGCTGCGAGTAAAGTACTCAAGCTATACGGTGAGTTACTAACCAAATTGGTTAGCGAAGACAGGTCGGAATACCTACAAAAGGCAGCAAACTCGTTATTGGATAATACGAGTGCTGCTTTAGGGAAAGACCTGTCAGATGAGAAAAAAGGAGCTATTAACGAAATCATCGTTGGTATTGGCTCATTCTGGGTGGAGAAGAAAAAATCGGATGCAGCGAAAGAGATAATTTCAGCATATCAACAAGCAGTGAATGAACTTGCAGATTTACTAGGTGAGGATTTTTCTCTTGATGACGACTCATTAGGTTATCTCAAAGCGTATGAAACAGTGGCTAAGAGATTAAAAAATGCTTCCATGGGATTGGTCAATGCAGGAGATAAATACTCAGTTTTGGAAAGAGATCGTGCCGTTCATGCGCTTGTCTTGGCCCAAATGGCGATTACGCGATCAAATGAATTAAGCAGCAAAGCGAAGAAGTCAATTGACGGATTAAAAAAAGCAAACACGGAACTTGTAAAGGTCATTAATAATCAAGAATACAGCACTGATGACATCAAGAACTACGCCAAGCAAATTCAAGAACTCGTCAATATGTATCAAGTATTGTCTAACCAATACTGAGGAGAAGAGACATGTCAACTCTTGGAAAAGAGCTTCATCAAACGATACGTAATCTCGAAAAAATCCGTAATTTACAGAAGCCACCATCTAGCGATGTGGTTGCCAAATTGGATACGCTATACGCACAGCAAATTGATCTAGTCGACGCTGCCATACAAAAAACAACTGCTCAGTATATAAACGCGACCAAGTCAATGTATGAGGCTGCCAAGAAAACCCAAGAGGCCATCGACGATTTGGCTAAGCTTGAACAAGCAATTGAAAAAGTCGCTAACGCAATAGGTAAAGTGACCGAACTCCTTGCAATAGTTGCCTAGCAATCGCGTCAACTCGGACGAGTCAATCCCATTCCTAGTTGAAATTCAGAAGCGGCCCCGATCGTGGTCTTACGCAACGCATGTGTGCTCCGTGGTTTCTGCGCGGCGGCTCTCGGCCTGGAGCGCCGTGCGGAGCATCGGCAGATGGCGGAAGCCTTTGATCCGCCGCAGCCGCGGTTCAATGGTCAGTAGCGCGCTGGCGACCCAATGCTGCTTCTGGTCGGACGTGCGCCAGTGATCGACCTTGTCGGTGACTTGGCCGAGTTGGGCATTGAGCGATTCCAGGCAGTTGGTGGTCTTCAGGCTGACCCCAAGCGCCTGGAAGAGACCCAGACGATGCAGTGTGAGCGTTTCCTCGAAGCCTTCGTCCAGACTGGCCACCGCCGAGGTATTGAGCAGCCGCAGCTCTTTGCGCAGGGCGAGGAGAGGGTGTCAGACACCTGGAAGAAGGGTGTCTGACACCAGGCAATCCTGCTGCCCTCGACTAGTCTTGCAATAGCGTATTTGCTATAACCGCAGTGGTGAACTGGCGAGCCACTGTTCTACAGCGCAGTGTTCCAGAAGGAGTTGCTTCTGCAAGAGGTGAAAGATGCGGAACACTCTTAAAGACTTCAAAGCCCGGGCGCTTGCGCGCCCGGACGTGCGTCGCGAATACGAAGGGCTCAAGGAGGAGTTTGAGATTCTTGGCGAGATACTCAAGGCGCGGGCCGAGGCGGGACTCACTCAGGCTGAGCTCGCGGCCCGAATCGGAACCACTCAATCCGCGGTAGCCCGTCTGGAAACTGCAATGGGGAAGCACTCCCCGTCCATCGGAACTCTTAAGCGGTATGCCTCGGCGCTGGGGTATCGACTCCAAGTCCGCTTGGTGAAAGAGCAGGGTCGAACCCCGCGCGTAACACGGACACATGCAAAGGTCGCACGCGCCGGTTAGCGCCACGTTGGGCATCACCGCAAAATACAGTCTCGGGCTTGGTGCGGTGCGCTAGACGTTGAGGACGATGAAGGTGTTGGTCTTGGTGACGCCGTCCACCGCGCGGATCTTTGACAGCAGCAAGTCGCTGAGCTCCTCCATGTTTTCGGCTTCGACCTGCACGATGAGATCGTAGTTGCCGCTCACGGTGTACGCGGCCTTGACGCCGGAGATGCGCTGGACTGTCTTATAGGCGCTTTTGGTGTGGTCGCCGGCCACTTCAATGAGGATGAACGCGGACAGGGCCATGAGGGGGTCTCCAGATTCGGCGCGGACGGTAACAGAGGGACCCGGGCAAGTCAAGGTTGCGGGAGCCCGGCGCGCAGCCGGGCGATCCCTTCGAGAATCTCATCGTCCGGGGCCGTCATGCCGGGCAGCGTGCGCAGCAGCCGGGAGCGAACCAGCGTCTCGAGGTCGTCGAGGGTTCGAATGCCCAGGCGTTCCGACAGGTGACGGACCAGGGATGGGTTGAAGCCGGGGAGCGTGAGCCAGGGCGCCAGTTCCGGTGGAATCTCTACGGGCGGCGAGGGCCCTGCGTCGATCCGGCCGGTCTCGCAGAACAGGGCAATCTTCTGGGCCAGGTCTTTTCCGATCCCTTTCATTTTGATCAGCTCGCCGCGGCGGGCCAGCTCGCCGGCGTCCTCCGTGAGATGCTCGATGAGATGGGCGGCCTGGCGATAGGCCCGGACCCGGAACGGATTCGCCTGCTGGTTTTCCAACTCGGCGGCGATGCGCCGGAGTTCGCCGGCAATGGTTTGATTGCGTGGAGGGACCATGGAAAGATTATACGACAGCCTCCCCTCCCACTGCGATGGTGCGGCCCGCGCCATTGACAGCGTTTCCGAGCCGTGTGGTATCATCTTCTTGCGATGCGCATCACATTGAACGGCGAGGCTCGCGAGGTCACGGAGGGCCAGTCGGTGGCGTCCCTCCTGGCCGATCTGGGCATTCAGGCCGAGCGGGTCGCCGTGGAGCTGAATCTCACGATCGTGGACCGCCAGACGTTTACGGGAACCTCGCTGCGGGACGGTGACCGGGTGGAAGTCATCGGCTTTATCGGCGGGGGGAGGAGTGACGACGATGAGCGATGATCGGTTGACGATCGCCGGCATAGACTTTCGCTCCCGCCTCTGGGTGGGGACGGGGAAATATAAAGACTTCATCGAGACACAAAAAGCCATCGAAGCGTCGGGCGCGGACGTGGTGACCGTGGCCGTGCGCCGGGTCAACATCACGGACCGCAAGTCCGAGAACCTCCTCGATTACATCAGCCCCAAGACCTACAAGATCCTGCCCAACACGGCCGGGTGCTACAACGTTGAGGACGCGCTGCGGTACGCCCGGCTCGCGCGGGCCGCCGGCATCTCCGACATGGTAAAGCTGGAGGTGATCGGCGACGAAAAGACGCTGTTCCCCGACACGGCGGGCCTGATCGAAGCGGCGAAGATTTTGGTGAAGGAAGGATTCATCGTGTTCCCCTACACCAACGACGATCCGATCGTCGCGAAGCGCCTGGTGGACATCGGCTGCCAGGTCGTCATGCCTCTCGCCGCCCCGATCGGCTCCGGGCTGGGCATCCGCAACCCATACAACCTCAAGATCCTCATGGAGGCCGTGAACGTGCCGGTGATCGTGGACGCGGGCGTCGGCACGGCGTCGGACGCCGCCCTGGCCATGGAATACGGCGCCGACGCCGTGTTGATGAATACCGCGATCGCCGGCGCGAAGGAACCCATCCTGATGGCGGAAGCCATGAAGTACGCGGTGTGGGCGGGGCGCATGGCGTATAAGGCCGGCCGGATTCCGCGCAAGCTCTACGCCACCGCCAGCAGCCCCATCGAAGGGATGTTATAGCTCGGGCCATCCGAGCTAAGCTCGGCGTACATGGCCCTGGTTGATTTTTCGCTGTACCTTGTCACCGACCGCCATCAAACCGGCGGCCGTCCTCTCCGGGATGTGGTCCAGGCCGCGCTCCGCGCCGGGGTCCGCGCCGTCCAGCTTCGCGAGAAGGATCTGCCGGCACATTCCCTGCTGGCGTTGGCGCGTGACCTCACCGAATTGGCGGGGGCCTACAATGCCAGGGTCTTTGTGAACGACCGCGTGGACGTCTGCCTGGCATCCGGGCGCGCGGGGGTTCATCTGCCGGCGGCGGGCCTGCCGGCGTCTGTGGCTCGCGGACTGGTGGGGGCCGACCGGTTGATCGGCGTGTCGGCGCACTCCGCGGATGAAGCGGCCCGTGCGGAAAGAGAGGGCGCCGACTTCATTGTGCTCGGGCCGATCTTCGAGACACCGTCGAAGCGCACGTTCGGCCCTCCGATCGGGTTGCGCGAACTGGAGCGTGCGCGGACGCGATGCCGGGTGCCGCTCTTCGGGATCGGCGGCATCACGAGAGATCGCGTGCGCGATGTGGTGAAGGCGGGAGCGCGCGGCGTGGCGGTTGTCGGGAGCGTGATGGCGGCTGAGGATGTCGAACGCGCCTCGCGCGAGTTGTTGGATGCGCTGGAATGCTGATGTATCCTGCGTCGGTGCGCTCCGGTCGGTTGACCCGTCATAGGGGCGATGCTAGAATGAGTTGACGCTGAGAGCGTACGACCCATCGGGATTGCCGGAGCGACGCGACGATGGCCGACATGAAAAAGACTCCGGGGCGGTTGAGTGCCATCCGTAACACGGTCAAGAAGCTGACCGGCCTGTCCGAGGGCCACCCGGCAGAGGGCCACATGAAGGACGAGCAGGAGAGAGAGAAAGAAAAACTCCTGGTGCAGATCCGCTCCCTGGAGGAGGAGGTGCGTCGCCTGCATCAGGCACGGCACCAACTCGACCAGTCGACCAGACAGAACGACCGGCTCACCGAGGCCCTGCAGGAAGCCAAGGCCCAGATCGAGGCGATGCGGGCCGAAGTGGACAAGCTCACGGCGCCGCCGTCCACCTACGGCATCTTCACCAGCGCGAACAAGGACCACACCGTCAATGTCTACGTCACCGGCCGCAAGCTGAAAGTCAACCTACACCCGTCCATCACGCTCAAGACGCTTCGGAAGGGCCAGGAAGTGATCCTGAACGAGGCGCTGAACGTCATTGAAGTCTGCGGATTCGACCTGCAGGGCGAAGTGGTCCGTTTGAAGGACGTGCTGGACGAGCGGCGTGCGACCATCACGTTGCGCACCGATGAAGAGCGGGTGGCGGAGCTGGCCGAGCCGCTGCTCGCCCTGAAGCTCAGCGTCGGCGATCACCTTCTTTATGACGCGCGGTCCGGCTACCTCCTGGAAAAATTGCCGAAATCGGAGGTCGAAGAACTGGTCCTGGAGGAAGTCCCGGACGTCGACTACAGCGATATCGGCGGCCTGCGCGACCAGATCGAGCAGATACAGGACGCCGTGGAGCTGCCGTTCCTTCACGCCGACCTGTTCAAGGAGCACAAGCTGCGCGCGCCGAAGGGCATCCTGCTGTACGGCCCTCCGGGCTGTGGCAAGACGTTGATCGCCAAGGCCGTCGCCAACTCCATTGCCAAGAAGCTGGGGCATTTGACCGGCAAGGACATTCGCAGCTTTTTCCTGCACGTCAAGGGGCCCGAACTTCTGAACAAGTACGTGGGCGAATCGGAGCGCCAGGTTCGCGAAGTGTTCAAGAAGGCGAAGGAGAAGGCGGATGACGGCTACCCGGTGATCGTGTTCTTCGATGAAATGGACGCCCTCTTTCGCACCCGCGGCAGCGGCATTTCGTCCGACATTGAGTCCACGATCGTGCCCCAGTTTCTCTCGGAGATCGACGGGGTCGAGCGGCTGAACAATGTGATCGTGATCGGGGCCAGCAACAGGCAGGACCTCATTGACCCCGCCGTGCTGCGGCCGGGCCGCCTGGACGTCAAAATCAAGATCGACCGGCCGGACAAGGCCGCGGCCAAGGATATTTTCTCCAAATACCTGACGCCGGACCTGCCCTGGCATCCGGAGGAACTGGAGCGGGACGGCGGGGATGCCGCCAAGACCGTCGAGCGGCTGATCGGGGTGACTGTGGAGTCCATGTACGCGCTCAGCGAGGAG
>JAUSHW010000043.1 GCA_030648395.1 Nitrospirales bacterium
CCATCGAGGCCGGCGAGCTTGACCCGTCCGTTTCGATGCTGGAAGCACTGGCTTCCGCGATAGGGGTGCCGGTGTCGTGGCTCTATGGCGACCCCGCGCACCTGGAACGCTTGCTGGATGCCGACGAACGCGCGGAGTCAGCTCAAGCGGGGGCGGTCGATCCGGTCACGGAGAGAGTTTTGCTTGGATCACGGGAGGAGCATGAGCTGTATGTCCTTCTTACTTTCATATTAATGTCCGGCGAGCCCAAGCTGCGACTGGCCATCGAAGCCAGCCTCCGCAGTCTCGCCAAGCAGGCCAAACAACCCACCGTCCCGTGGCAATCCCGACCGTCCGGCCATTTCGAACCGCCGAACGATTAAACGTCTGGATTGTGCTTGACGGCCCACAGCAGGGCCGCGCGGCAGATGGCGAGCGGTGCCGTGTCGGCGCAGAGCACGACTTTGTTGAGCAGCTTGGTGTTGAGCACGCAGTACCAGCACTCGGTTCCCTCGGGATAACCCAACGACGCAAGGTTCTGGTGCTTGTGCTTGAAGTGCGGGCAGCCGAAATAGACCCCGTCCTTGCGGATCATGGTCTCGACCACGGTCCAGGCGGCCGCGATGTCGGTGGAGTATGGGGGAGTGGGTCGATCGCGCGTGATCCCCGTGACCTTTTCTGCGATCAAGGCGTCCAGCTCGGCGCCTGCCGGAATCTTGGCTGGTTCGACCATCGGTGGAGCAAGTTTATCATACCGGCATGCCGGTATGTTCGTTGACGATCAGGCCTCCGGGGTGATAGAGTCTTTTCCTGTATCGTAAACCGGGGGAGCCGCAGATGGCCGTTCCTGTCGCGCAGATGTTCACGGTCACCAAGTACGTGTTGACCCAGAAGCTGACCAGGGTCAAACGATATCCGCTTGTGCTGATGCTGGAGCCGCTCTTTCGCTGCAATCTCGCCTGCGCGGGTTGCGGAAAAATCCAGTATCCCGATCATGTCCTCGACAAGCGTCTGACGCCGGAGCAGTGCTGGGCGGCGGCTGAGGAGTGCGGCGCGCCGATCGTCAGCATCCCGGGCGGGGAGCCGCTGATTCATCCCGACATGCCGGCGATTGTCCAGGGGCTGGTCGAGCGGAAGAAGTACGTCTATCTCTGCACCAACGCGATCCTGCTGGAGCGCAAGCTCGACGAGTACCGGCCGTCGCCCTACCTGACCTTCAGCATTCACATGGACGGCCTGCAGGAAGAGCATGATCTGGCGGTCTGCCGGGACGGTATCTACGACGTCGCCGTCAAGGCGATCAAGGAGGCTCTCAAACGGGGCTTCCGGGTCACCACGAACACGACGCTCTTCGACGACGCCGCCCCCGAACGCATCCGCAAGTTTTTTGACGCCATGATGGAGCTGGGCGTCGAGGGAATGATGATTTCCCCCGGCTACAGCTACGAGAAGGCCCCCGACAAGAAGAATTTCCTCAAGAGGCAGCGGACACGCGAGCTCTTCTCGCGGATACTGCACCGACCCAAGAGCGGCTGGCGGTTCAACCAGTCGCCTCTTTTTCTCGACTTTCTAATGGGCAAGGTCGACTACCAATGCACGCCCTGGGGCAACCCGACCTATAACGTGTTCGGCTGGCAGAAGCCCTGCTACCTGCTTCAGGACGGCTATGTGGCGACGTTCCGGGAGCTCATGGACCAGACCGACTGGGACAGCTATGGGACCGGCCGGAACGAGAAATGCGCTGATTGCATGGTTCACTGCGGATACGAGGCGTCTGCGGTCGATGATACGTTCGGCTCTCTGCGGGGGTTTGGGCGAACGGTCGTGGCCACGTTGATGCCGACTGCCCGGTAGCCCGCGAGTCGTGACCGCCGACAAGTCTCCTTCCTCAGACGCGCAGAATCTTGAAGGTCGGGTCTTCCGTCCGGCGACTGACGCCGAGCGTGGTCAGGCCATCGAGGTCGCGTTCGACTACCGCGGTGACGTGACGCTGGAGTTAGTTTCCGGCGAAACGGTCGCCGGGTACATTTTCAACCGGAACAGCGCGGCCTCTCCTCCTGCCCTTCAGATTTTTCCCAGGGACCAGCCCGGCAGCCGGGTGATCCCGTATGCCGATGTCAGGGCCATCGCGTTCACCGGCGAGGACACTGCTTCGGGAAAATCCTGGGAGACATGGGTCCAAAAGAAGGAATCGGAACGCAAGGCGGAAGCCGAGCAGATCAAGGCCGAGGCGCAGGCCCGCGGACACCTGTAAATCGGGGCAGCAATACCGTAAGTTATTCTTTAAATCTGAGCGCTTAGAAGCCATTATGACAGCACAGGAATTTATTGACAAAGGTGGACGCCTATGTTAGATAGGCCGGGCTTTAGCTGCGCAGTTCGGGGCCTTGTTGAATCTGTGACGGCGTTGAGGCCGGCGTGGGGTAATGCGGCGGTCTTTTTCGGTCTGATCGGTCTGATGGGGTCGGGCGCGCTGATTCCGAGTGCGGCTTGGGCGACTCACGAAATGGATCATCGGTTCGCCATTTCCGGGCATGTGCGGGATAAAGACGGCAAGCCGGTGCGGGATGTCAAAGTACAGGCGAGGGACCTGCGTGATCAGAAAATTGATCCTGTCACCAGCTACTCGGACGGGTCTGGATTCTATAAGTTGCTGCTTCATCTGCACAACTCGAATGCAGGGGATCCCATTCAAATTTCTGTCAAAGACGAACGATCGGGGTTGGACGAGGTCAAAAAAATCAGGGCTGAGTTTGACCCGGCCGACAAGCATGCCGAGCGCCAGGCGAGGGTTGAGTTTGGGCCTGAATCCGAAGCGTCTGGAGGCGGTCAAGGGGGAGTCGTGGGGACGGAGGACGCGTCGAAACTCTGGTTGTATGGAGTGGGCGGGATCCTCGTTGCGGCGGCGATCGGTGTGGCGATTGTGCGCGTCCGGCGCCGGCCGGCTGCCGTGCCCACGAAGCGGCGCGGGAAGAAACGTTAAGCGGTTGAAACACGAACGATAATGAACATGGCGCGTGTGTGGGGGCAGAACTTCCCAGGCACAGCGTCTTTTTTTATGCAGCGGTTCGGTCATGAGTGAGCTTGAAAGGAGTTAAGAGGGCTATGAAAATCAAAAGCCTGGCTGTTGTGGCGCTGATGGGGTTTGCAGGGTTGCTGTTGTCGGGATGCGGCGACGATACGCCTGAGAGCACGGGGCCGCCCCCGCCTGCTCCGGCCGAGTATGCCGACAAGCACATGCCGGCCGGCTGGTGGGCCGACGAGAAGATCATTGCCGAGGGTAAGGAGATCTTCGAAGGCGTCAAGAACATTGATGTGAATTGTGCGTCCTGTCACGGCAAGGACGGCAAGCCGGTCAAGGCCGGTGCGCGCGACTTCCGCAAGGGCGAGAGAATGAAGCTCTACTCCGACAGCGTGTGGCTCTGGCGCATCTCGGAAGGCGTGCCGAACACCAAGATGAAAGCCTGGAAGAGCAAGCTGAGCGAGGACGACCGCTGGAAGGTGATGGCCTATGAGCGGACCTTCGGGCTGCCGGGCATGGGCTACGATGTGGCCAAGAAGGACTGGGTCCCGGTGGCTGAGATCGGGAAGGCGGCTCCTGCGGCGGGTGCTCCGGGCGAAGCGAAGCCTGCGGCCGGTGACGGCAAGGCCCCGGCGGCGACACCTGCAAAAGAAGAACCCAAGAAGGGCGGGAAGTAAGCGCGGTTAACCAGCTAAGGGAGCGGGGAGAGCATGAAGACGTGGCAACGTAGCCTCTTGCTTGTGGCGGGTCTCCTGTTAGTGGGGACGGCGGCCTATGCGCAGCTCCCTGATCCCAAGCCGCATGAATTTCCCGTCGTGGGAAACCGGGTTGCCGTCTGGGTCGTGGCCCAACTGCACATTCTGTTCGCCGCGTTCATCCTCGGCGCGCCGATCTTCGTGGTGGTCAGCGAAATCCTCGGCTGGAAAAACGGGGACGCGCGCTACGAGCGGCTGGCGAAGGAAGTTATCAAGGTCACGGTCATTCTCTACAGCATGACTGCGCTGACGGGGGGTCTCTTCACCTTTGTGCTGCTCGCCACCTACCCGCAATTGAGTGGGTGGCTGATCACCCACTTCTTCGACATCTTCGCCATCTGGTATCCGCTGCTCTTCATCGCGGAAACGATCGTCCTGTATCTCTACTGGTACACTTGGGACGCCTTGCAGGGGCCGTTGAAGCTCCGGCACATCGCGCTCGGTGTCCTGCTCAATGTGATCGGCACGGTGACGCTGTTCGTCATCGACGGGCCGACCTCGTTCATGAACACGCCGGTCAAATCCGCGGAAGGCTTGGACCTCAGGACGTTCATCGAGACCACGGCAACGCTGTGGGATAAGATGAACAACTTCAGTTGGTGGCCGCTGAACATCCACCGGCTGATTGGGAACGTGACCTTCGGCGGATTCATCGCGGGCCTCATTGCCGCTTACATGTACCTGATGTCCAAGACCGATGAAGATCGGGCGTTCTACGACTGGTTCGGCTTCGTGGGCAACATGATCGGCGTCGGCGCGCTCTTGCTGCTGCCCTTCGCCGGCTACTTGCTGGCCTACGAGCTTTGCGACTACGACGCGTCCATCTGCCCCTACATGATGTCTGATCAGCTCTCCATGTTCTTCGAGATGCAGGGGGCGATGGTAGGCTTGATCTTTCTCGCCAGCAACTACTATATCTGGCTCAGTCTGAAACGGGTCGAGGGGTTGGAGCAGGTCCGGATGAGGACTACCACGCTGGTCCTCATGGCGAGCATTCCCCTGGTGTTCATGCTGATCTGGACCAAGTATCCGATCCCGGAACCCAAGGCGTTTATCCTGCCGGTTTGCTGGGTGGCGGCGTTCCTGTTCGCCGGGAAGTTTCTCAAGTGGACGGTCCCGGCCCAGACTCTCGTCAAAGTGGCGTTCATGATGGTGATCATCGGCAATGCGATCTGGATGACGCCGCACGCGTTTGTTGCCACGCAGGCATTGGCCCCTGATGACGGCTCGCTGAGCCTGCCGCACGGGGAGCTCAATCTTGGATTCATTACGGTGGACTGGGGCATGCTGGCCCTCATGCCGGCCAAGAACGCGGCGGCCTTTACGCTTGTGTTCGTCACAATCTGCAACTACATCCTGTATAACCGGGCGCTCCGGAAGGGGCGAATCCTCTGGGGGAAGATCGATTTTGTGTCGCAGTTCGTGCTGATTTTCCTGGCATTCAGCGCGATCTGGACGATGGGCCTGATGGGTGAGGTTCGCTCGCTGACACGGAAGTACTTCCACGTATTCAACCTCCAGTACGATTTCACGCCGGAGGCCTATACCCCGACTCTCGCATTTTCCAGTTGGGTGATCACCGGCGTCACGCTGACGTTCTATATCGTCGTGAGCTTTGCGATCGTCCTGACGCTGCGTGTCGGGAAGGGCAAGGCCCATGCCGATGCGCCGAAGGCGGTCCCGGCCGCCGCAGGCGGGGAATAGGGGGAGCCATGGCAGGAGAAAGAAGCTTCATCGCAATCCTGATCAAGCGCCTCCTACTGGGCGGGTTTGCGGCAGTCGTCCTCCTCATCCTGACCCGGTTCGTCTTCCACTTCCCCCCCGTATTCCAGGCGATGTTTGTGCTGTACGCCGGGCTGGGCACGGTCACCTTTATCCTGCTGGACGCTCCGGCTGTGTCGCCGTTCGGAGGCGTGAAGGCCCTGGTTGCGCTGGTGGTCTTTTACGCGGTCCTCGCGGGGACCTTCATTGCAGGGGCAAACTTCCTACCGCAATACGATCCCATGGTCGAAAAGGGGAAGATCGACAAGATCGTGAAGCCAAAGCTGGCGGCGACCGACAAGGGCAAGATGGATGCGTTGCTGAAGCGCAGTGTGGAGTTGAATGCCCAGAGCCAGGCGATCATGAAGCGGTTGGAGGCGTTGGGCGGCGCGGACAAGCTCAAGGCGGCCGAGGGCGACAAGGGAGGCGGCGGGGACGCGCCCAAGGCGGCTGCCGGCGATCTGATCGGGCTTGGCAAGGAGCAGTATGATCTCCAGGAGTGCTATAACTGCCACAAGATCGGCGGCAAAGGCTCCGTGAAGAAACGGGGACCGACGATGGACAACATCGGCAACCTCATGAAGCCCGAGGAGATGAAGGAAAAGATCACCAACCCCCGCTCCTGGATGGCCGAGGGGTTCGAGAAGGAATACAACAAGAAGCAGATGCCGGATAAGTACAAGGAGTTGATGACGGACCAGGAGATCGACGTCCTGGTCGCGTATCTGGCCAGCTTGAAAGATGCGTCGGTCGAGACACCCAAACCCATCAAGAAATAGCGAGAACCGGGTACAAGTTCCATGGCCAGCGTGCAACCAAAGATCAAATCGAAAGTCCGGTGTGTGGACGGGGAGATCGGCGAAATCGTCCACGTCATCGCCGATCCGATCTCGCTGGAGGTCAGCCACATCGTCGTCCGCGCGAACGGAACCCAGCGGCAGGTGCCGGTCGCCACGATTGCGGCCGTCCGGGACGATTCGGTCGAACTGCTCTGCAATGCGGCCCAGGTGTCGGGATTTCCGGAGCACAGGCCCGAAGACTTCCTGACATCGAAACAGGTCGAGATCCCGCATCTCGAGAACAAGGTTCACGTTGAGCCCGGTGACCTGCTTGTGCCCTTCCCGGTGCTGGAGAAGAGCTGCGCCCGCCGGAATTTCTTTGCCGGTTTTATCCATGTCATCGGGGCGTTGATCGGCCTCCCGCTTGTCTGGCCGGTCCTCCGGTTCATCATGGCGCCTATGTATGCGCCCTATGACAACCGCTGGCTCAAGATCGGGAACGTCAGCAAGATCAAGACCGAGGACGTGGGCGTACAGTTCATTTTCAAGAAGTCGTTCAAGGACTCCGTGCTCCAGCGCGAAGAGGACAAGAACCACTGGGTCGTCAAGGCGACTCCGGAGACCCTCAAGAAGGTTTACCCGCAGGGGGATATCAGCTTCACGGATGAAAAGGGCGACGTGATCTGGGTCAACAAGCAGACGGTTCCCTATGTCGCATTTGCGGGAAAGTGTCCCCATCTCGGGTGCGGGTTCAAGTGGCGCACCCACAAGAAGCTGGGGCAGGTGTTTCTCTGCCCCTGCCATCTCAGCATTTACGACAACAGCGGGAAGGTGCTGGACGGGCCGGCCCCGCGCCCGCTGGACGTCCTGCCGATCAAGGTTTCCGCGACCGGCGAGATCGAGATCATCGACGTCGAGTATAAGTCCGGCAAGAAAGAACTGGTACGGATCGCCTAAATGATGCCCTTGCTCCAAAAGGTCTACGACTTCGTCGATGAGCGGATCGATCTGAAGACGCTTGAGGCGAAAATGATGAAGGAGCCGATCAAGGGCGGCTCCCGCTGGGCCTACGTGTTCGGCTCGGTTCTCCTGTTCATCTTCATCATGCAGGCCGTGACCGGCGTCCTGCTGATGTTCTACTACATCCCCAGTGCCGACCACGCCTACGCCAGCACCCAGTTCATCATTCACGAGGTGGACTACGGCTGGTTCATTCTCAGCTACCACTTCTGGGGCTCGTCGGCCATGGTCGTCATGGTCTTCGCCCACATGTCGCAGGTGTTCCTCTGGGGCGCGTACAAGTCTCCCCGGGAGATGATCTGGCTGGTCGGACTGGCCCTGTTCGGGATCGTCATGGCTTTCGGGTTCACCGGCTATCTCCTGCCCTGGGATCAGCGCGCCTACTGGGCCACGACCGTCGGCGTCGAAATCATGGATAAGACGCCCATCGTGGGCGACTTCATGGCGCGCTTTCTGAAAGGCGGTCCCACGCCCGGGCAGATGACCTTGAGCCGGTTCTTCGTCATCCACGTGATGGTTCTGCCGGGTGCCCTGATGGGGCTCGCGGGGCTGCATCTGTTCCTCTTCCGGTCGGCCGGACCGGCGGGGCCGTTCCGCGGCACGCCTGAGGAGTTGAAGGCCAAGACCGATTTCTTCTTCCCGCGCCAGGTGTGGAAGGACATTGTGGCCATGGCGGCGGTCTTTCTGACCATTTCCTCGCTGGCGCTCATCGAACCGGTGGTCCTGCTGGAAGAGGCGAAGCCCGATCCCGGCGATTACCACCCAGAGCCGGAGTGGTACTTCCTGTTCCTGTTTCAACTGCTGCGTTGGAAGATCTTCTCCGGCGAGCTCGGGCAGTTCCTCGGCGCGACGGCGATCCCCGCCGCGTTCATGCTGCTGCTGGCCGCGCTGCCGTTCATTGACCGGGGCCCAGAGCGCAATATTTTCAAGCGGCCTATCGCACTGCTGTCCTGGACCGTGGTGATGATCGGAATCCTGGTCCTGACCGTGTCCGCGATCATCAACCGCGAGTTCCTGGACTGACGGGAGCCCGGGCATGTCCCATCCCGCGACCACCATCTCCTCCGTCAAGCTGGCCTGGGCTCTGTCCTGGGCGGCTTTCTGGACTGGATTTCCATTCAAAATGATCGTCGCCCTGCTTCTGCTCGCGGCGCAGATCCATCCGTGGGAGGGCGCGGGGCTCATCGCGCTGCTCGCGCTCTCGGTGCCGATCGACATCTGGGCGCTGGGCCTGACGGCCCGTACCTTCTTCCTTGAGCGGATGGGGATTGAGGTCCGCGGGCCGGTGGGGATCGGGCTCTGGTGGCAGGGCGCCGTCCTTGGCGTTGCCACGCTGGGCGTTGCCTATTACGCTGTCGGTGCAACCGCTGCCGTCTGCCAGAAGGCCACGGCGGCAACCCTGGAGTTGGTGAATAAAATCATTCCCATTCCCGTCGCCGAACAAATTACCATCGAACTGCTGATGTGGGCCGTTCCGACCACCATCGTTGCAATCATTTTTCTCCTGATCGGGCTGAAGCTGTTCGGGTGGCGCATCAAGCGGTTTGCTGTCGCGTCAGGCCAGACCAGTTCGGCCGGCCTGCAGGAGCGTGTGCGGGAGTGGGATGACTGGCGCGTGCCGGCGGACCCCATCCTGATGCTGGTGTCGTTTACGGCGGTGGTCGTGCTCCTGACTGTTGCGTTCTGGGTGCTGCTGCCCGTGACGACGACGCACCGGCACCCGGACTATCCGCCGCCGCCGACAGACGCAGTCAAGAAGAAGGTCAAGCCGGAGGAACTGTTGAAGAAAACGGATGCCTCCCTTGCCAAGGCCGAAGCGGTCCTGGAGATGCTGGAAAAAGAGAAAGCCAAAGAGAAGAAGAAGCCTGTGGGACCGGGGAAATAAAAGGAGCGATCGCCATCATGGAACACATACGGAACCATAGGAGTGTGTATGCCTATGCGGCGCTCTTTCTGGTGCTGGTGTTTGCGGTTGCGATGCCAGTGGGGCTGGCCTGGGCTGAGGACGCTCCGGCGGGCGCGGCGACGGAGTATCGCGACATCCCCGGCATGGGCAGCCGGAATCTGATCTGGATCGTTGCGCAGCAGCATCTCCTTCTGGCGGGCTTTGTGCTGGGCGTGCCGATCTTTGCGTGGGTGTGCGAAATCGTCGGAGTCAGGACCGGCGACCAGCGATACGACAAGCTCGCCAAGGAATTCACCAAGCTGCTCACCTCGTCCTACGCCACGACAGCCCTCTTCGGCGGCATTCTCCTGTTCCTGCTGATCGGACTCTATCCGAAGCTGATGAATTATCTATCGGATGTCTTTTTCCCGTCGTTCCTGGTGTACTGCGCGTTGTTCCTGCTGGAGACCGCGACCCTGTACCTCTACTGGTATGGATGGGACTCGATGCAGGGGAGCAAGAAGGGCCTTCATCTGTTCCTCGGTTTCCTCCTGAACGTCTTTGCGTTCTTCATCATGATCGTGCCGAATTCCTGGGCGACCTTCCAGGCCAGCCCGGTCGTGATCGCGGAAGGCAGTATGTGGGCAAGGGCCTGGGCGGCGACCTGGAACCCGACCTGGTGGCCGGTAAACATCCACCGGTTGATCGCCAACGTTGTGCTGGGCGGCTACATCTGCGGCGCCTACGCGGGGCTCAAGTATTTGATGGCCCAGAACGCGGAAGAGCGCGTGCACTACGACTGGATGGGCTACGTGGGAAATTTCATCGGCGTGTTCGGCCTGCTGCCGCTGCCGTTCGCCGGCTACTGGCTGATGCGGGAGATTTATCAGTACAACCAGCAGATGGGCATCACCCTCATGGGCGGCTTCCTTTCCTGGCTGTTTATCCTGCAGGCTATGCTGATCGGGATTCTTTTTGTCGGCTCGAACTATTACTTCTGGCTGGGGATCATGCACCGGATTCCAGGGTCCGAAGCCAGGTATCGCCGGCCGATTCTGGCCATGCTGGTCATCCTGCTCGTCTGTCTTGGGGTCTGGATGACGCCGCACTCCCTGGTCGCAAGCCTGGAAGAGGCGCGGAAGATGGGTGGCACCCACCACCCTCTGCTGGGTGTCTTTGGCGTGATGTCGGCCAAAATGACGGTTTCCAATCTGATGATTCTTGTGACATTCATGAGTTTCATCATGTACTGGCGGGCTGGCAAGGAGGAAACCGCTCGATGGGCCAAGGTGGCCAAAGCCGGCCAGGGCGTGCTCCTGGGCATTGCCGTGGTCGTCGTCGTTGTGCTCGGCGTGTGGGGCTATTTTGTGCCGGCTATCACGCGCATCAATTATTTCTCCACGACCCAGGTGCTGGTCGTCCTGTTCGTGCTGCTGACTGTGACCCCCTTGACCGGACTGTTGATGAAGAGCGCCAGGACGACGACCGAGATGGTGTGGGGCGTCATGCCCGGACGGGCGGGTTATGTCCTGGTGTTGAACGCCGTCATGGTCATCCTGCTCATGACCCTGATGGGCTACGCCCGGTCGTCCTCGCGGGTCCATTGGCACGTCTATGGCGTCATGCAGGATACCTCGCAGTATGCCTATTCGCCGGCGCTCGGCTACGCCGCCGCCATTATGGCGTTGAACACGTTCCTGTTCTGCCTGCTGGTCGCATTTATTTTCTGGGTCGCCTCCATGGGCGGCGAGAAGAAGGGCGGCCCGACCGACACCGCGCACACGAAAGCAAAGGATGCCGCATCGCCGGCCGTCGGGTCGGCACCCGCGGCGTCGACCGGCCACCAATAGGACCGAAGGAGCGACGTTCCTATGACTGAAGTCCAACTACTGCAAACGATCGGGATGAGCGTGATAGGTGTGGGAGGAGCCATCCTTCTCTTTGTGAAAGCGCGCTTTGTGCGTGTCATGGCCTTTGTGGCGATGGTCCTCGGCGCGTTCTCCCTCGTGGCCCTGAGCGTGCCGCAGATGGCCTCCATGCCGCCCGCCGTGGAAAAGATCGATGTGGCGTCCATTAAGGAGAAAAAGGAGTTGGCTGCCATCGGGCAGAAGATTTTCTTCAGCAAGGGTCAGTGCGCCCTGTGCCACACGATCGGTAGCAGCGAAGGCCGGTGTCCCGATCTGAAGGGCGTCGGCTCCAAGTTGACGCGGGAATTCATCTACGAGAGCCTGACTCAGCCTCAGGCATATGTCTATATGGACTATGAACACGAGGGCCGGGCCAAATTTTTTCCGGCCAAGATGCCTCACATCAACAAGAAGCCGATTGGCTTAAACAACAACGAAATCCTTGCCGTCATCGCCTTCCTGCAGAGCATGTCCGGCGAAGAAGTGACCATCAATCTGTCCGAGCTTGCGACGCCCAGTTCGGCAAGCTCGGAGGGGAGGAAAGCACTATGAGAGGGCCCTCACTGGCGGTCAAAGGGGGGATTTTGCTGGCGGCGGTGTTCGTCGCTCTAAAGTTCGTCCTGCCGCTGCTTACCGCGCCCCTGCCGATGAGCCTCATCTATCTCTATTTGTTTTTGACCATCATTGGCATTGTCGTGTACGGCACGCTGAGTGGCGAATCCACGGAGGCGCTTCTGGGGCCCATCTTCCGGTTCCTGAGCGGCGAGGGGATCGGCGGCGCGGTCAAATCCGCCCGCCTGGCTGTCCTCGTGCTGTTTCCGCTCCTGGTCGGCTGGCAGACATACGGCGGCCTCGCGCCCAACACGCAGCCGCCTGCAGAGAGCCGGACTATTCATCCGGCGCCTCCCGGAGAGTTTGTGGGGCTGTCAAATCCCCTGCCCAACACGCCGGAAAACGTGATGATGGGGACAGGGCTCTACGCCGCCTACTGCCTGCCTTGTCACGGTCCAAAATTCAACGGCAACGGGGCTGCTTCCGACGGGTTCAACCCGCCGCCGGCCAACTTCGCCGATCCCGGCACCATCGCCATGCTCCAGGAGTCCTACCTGTTCTGGCGCATCAAGAAGGGCGGGGTGGGGCTGTCGGTCGAAGGCCATCCCTGGAAATCGGCCATGCCGCGCTGGGAGGTGGAGTTGTCCGACGATCAGATTTGGAAGATCATCATGGCGGAGTACGCGGGGGCCGGGCAGAAGCCCCGGACGTGGGAGTAAGCGATGAGGACTGTTCCATTACGATATAGGGCTGCGGCTCTTCTGGCCGTTGCGGTAGGCCTGCTGTGGGTCGCGCCGGCGCTCTCGCAAGAGACCGTCGTGGTCCGCGCCAAACTGATCCAGGGTGAGGTGCCGACGGATCCGGCCGCGCCAATCTGGAACACCATTGCGGCGACCGAGTTTCCGATGTCCCCGCAGGTCCATTGGCAGAAGCGCATCGGGTCGGTGACGGCCAAATCCGTGAAAGTTCGGGGCGTCCACAACAACAAACAGATCGCCTTTATGGTGGAGTATGCCGATCCGACGCAGGATCCCGCCGACGCCGCCGCGCTGGAGTTCATGGTCGGCGACAAGAAGGCTCACTTTGCCCATGGTCAGCCCATGGGGCAGGTGGAAGGCGGGCCGGTCAACATCTGGTACTGGCGCAACGATACGCCCGCCGCCGCGGACATGTCCGCGCAGGGCTTTGGGACGCTCAAAAAGCAGGCCCAGCAGGACGTGCAGGCCAAGGCCGTCTGGAAGGATGAGAAGACCAAAGTCACGTTCAAGGAACGGAAGCTGAGCCTGCGGAAAGACCCGAAGGGGGAGGTGGTGAAGGACCCCCAAACCGGAAATCCTATTGTCGACGAAGACACGAAAGTAGCCGAGCAGGAAGTGAGCGGCGTCTGGCGCGTGGTGTTCACTCGCGCGCTCACCACGACCGACAAGGAGGACGTCCAGATTCAGCCGGGAACGTTCCCGAACGTCGCCTTTGCGGTCTGGGACGGCAAGAAGCTGGAGAGCGGCGATCTGAAGGAAGCCGGCTCGCAAAAGGCCGTGTCTTCCTGGTGGTACATTAATGCGGAGCCGCCGCCTGACTATTCGATTTACCTGTACGGCCTCATCGCGGTGGTCCTGGCGGCGGGCGTGGAGTTCGTCATCATCCGAAAGGTGAAGAAGGGGCAGCCGGCATGAAGGGTCAGCACATCACAGGAGTGATCGCCGTCGCGGCGGTGTCGGCGTTGGTCGGACTCGCTGGGTGCGGGTTGTTCCAGGACGAACACGTGAAAAAGGGCGCAGACCTCTACTCTTATTATTGCTCCCATTGCCACGGGGAGAGCGGGAAGCCCAACCAGGGCTTCAACTGGAAGCTCATGCCCGACCCCAAGCCCAAGGACTTGTCCAACAAGGACGAGATGAGCACGCTCAAGGACCAGGAGATTTTCGAGGCCATTTCCCGCGACATGAAGGACACGACCCCCAATACCGGCGACAAGATCGGCGATGACGAGTTTTCGGTTCCGACCATGCCGACGTTCAAATACACGCTGTCGGAAGATGAAGTCTGGTCGCTGGTGGCCTTTGTGCGGACGCTCCACGGAACGAAGCTGGAGAAGAAGGATTTTACCGCCTTGAAAAAAGAGCGTCCCAAAAGCTCGTCGGTTCCCAAGCCGATGGTGACGGCGACGCCGGCCGAAGAGGCCAAGCAGGCGGCGCGCGGCAAGCAGCTTTATTTCAACAAGTTCGGCTGCAATGGCTGCCACAAGGTGGGAGACACCGGCGGCGAAGTCGGTCCGCCTCTGGACCGGGCGGGGTTCCGCCTGAACGGGCCCTGGGTCTATCGCTGGATCAAGTACCCGCAGATCATGAAGCCGCACACCAAGATGCCGAATCTTGGCGTGAGCGATGATGACGCCAAGGCCCTTATGTTCTACCTGAAGACCTTGAATGCGCCGCCGCCTGACAAGCCGCTGCCGGCCTCGTCCTGATTTTAATGGCAGATCCAATCCGGTAGGGGCACGGCATACCGTGCCCCTACGTTAGCGTAAAAGCACCCCGCTCCATATCCCCGCAAGGATCAGCGCACCGATCCCGACGTGCTGTTTGAACAAGGCGAAAGCGTGCGCCTGGGATACCCCGCGCCTGACCTGCCGCGCCTGCGCGACGAAGAGCCCCGCCGCCACCACCAGCGAGAGGTAAAACGGAGGCGCCAGGCCCGTGGCCGCGCCGACGAGCGCCAGGATTGCCGCCATGGCGAGCAGCGCACCGCCCACGGCGATCCAGCATCGCTCACCAAAGAAGATGGCGGAGGATCGCACGCCGATCCGCCGGTCGTCTTCGATGTCCTGCAGGGCGTAAATCGTGTCGTACCCGATGGCCCAGCAGATCGTCGCTGCGAAGAGGCCGAGCGCCGGCCAGCCGATCTCGTTTCGCACCGCCGCCCAGGCCATGACGGCGCCCCAGCCGAACGCAATGCCGAGGACAGCCTGCGGCAGGGGCATGACCCGTTTTGCCAGCGGGTAGAGCAGGGCCAGGAGCAGGGCTATGGGCGCCAGCGCAATCGTGAGCGAATTGAGCAGGGAGACCAGGGCGGCCGCGATGCCGATCAATGCGACGAAGACACCGACGGCCGCGTGCGGATGCAGCAGGCCGGCGGCGAGCGGGCGTTCGCGGGTCCGCTGGACCAGGCGGTCCAGGTCGCGGTCCCACCAGTCATTGATGGCAACGCCCGCGCTCCGCATGACGAAGACGCCGGCAATGAAAACGGCGGTGAGGAATTGCGGCGGATGTCCCTCGCCGGCCAGTACCAGCGCCCACAGCGTGGGGAACAGCAGCAGGAGGGAGCCTGTTTGATTGCGCAGCCGGATGAGGTCGGCCAGGGCGGACCAGAAGCGCGGCGGACTTCCGGGAGCGGCCATGCGCCGACGGTACCGAATCAGGCAGGGGGAGTCAAGGGCATAGCCAGGACCGCGCCTGCCATTGCGAATACCCGCCGTTTCTTGTATAAAGCAATGGCAGAACCACTTAGTGGGCGCCTGCCATCAAGCTCAGGAGACCAGTGTTCATGCCTTTTTGTTTGCCGACCCTCCGGTCTCTGATCGGCTGCATTGTCCTGCTGGCGATACTGGCAGGTTTCGGGTGCGGGCAGAAGCTGGTCTTCCCGCGGCTTGAATTCAAAGCCGACGAGTCCAAAACGCCCAGCATTCCGCTGACAGTCCGCCTCGACATTCCCGACGCACTCAAGCAGTACCAGTTGTTTTACAAGGATTCGTGCGGCGCGCCCCAGGGCATTCCACTGGGCGAGCGTCTGGCCGAGCAGGTGAAGGCCGATGCGGCCGGCGTCTTTGAAAAGACCTTTGTGGGGGGGCCGAAGGATCCCGCCGACGCCGTTTTGAGCGCCGCCATCGAAACTGGTGAGATCAACCTGAACATCCCCCGCCGGGAGATCGGCGAGTATAAGATGACCGCCCTGGTGCGGTTGCGGATCACGGTGGTTGACGCCGAGGGCAAGTCGCTGTTCAACGAGGCGATCAAGGGCGAAGGGAAATGGACCGTCAACACCGACGGGACGGAGTGTACGGTGCGGGGGCTGATGCTGCCTGTGACGGAGGCGATGGAGAAGCTCTCGGATCGCACCATCGAGGAGCTGACCCAAGGGGTCAAAATCAGGGACTGGGCGATTAGGCTACGGGCCCGCCAGGAGATGATGGCTGGCGGCGGCAAGCCGGGCGGAGGCGCGCCCGTTCCGCAGGCGGGGAGCGGCGATCCCCCCACGATGAGTTTTCGTGCCTCGCTCGAAGATGAGAACCGCAACCAGGTTTTGGACGTCGGGGAGAAAGTCGTGATCCGTGTGGAAGTGGCCAACAGCGGGCCTGGCGTGGCGCGAGGTGTGGCGGTCCTGCTGTCGGGCACGCCGGCACTGGTCAAGGAATTCACCAACCCCACGTTGATGGGGGATGTCCAGCCGGGCGAAAAGAAGCAGGTGGCGATCACCACGACCCTGTCCGCGTCGCTCGCCGAGCAACAGGCTGAGCTGGTGATCCAGGTCACCGAGGCCGGCGGATTCGGGCCGCCGACCCGGAAACGGTTTGTCGCGTCGGTCAAGCCGAAGGAGGGGTCGGTCGAGACGGTCGAGGTCCTGTCCATCGACGTGGACCAGATTCCGCCGCGGGTCCAGGGGTTTGATCGCCGCACTTCGTACGCGGTCGTGGTGGGGATCGGAGGATACCGGGAAGACGGCGCCCCCAAGCTGAAGTATGCCAAGCGCGATGCCGAGGTGGTGGCCAGGCATCTGACGGCGCTGTCGGGGTATGCCCCGGAGAACGTGCGGGTCTTGACGGACGAGCGGGCCCTGCTGGTCGATCTTCAGGAGACGTTTGAAGACTGGCTCCCCAGGCTGGCGACATCGTCGGGCACCGTCTTCGTCTATCTGGTCGGCAACGCCGTCCTCAACCCGGAGAGCGGCGACATGACCCTCGTGCCGTATGAGGGCCGCCAGGACCTTACCCGCCGCGGTTATTCCCTCAGGCGGCTGCAAGAGGTGCTGGCCCGCCTGCCCTCCCGCCTGAACCTGGTCTTTGCCGACCTCTCGTTCCCTGTGGACAGGGCGGGGACTGGCCCGCGGTCCATCCCGTGGAGCGCCGGAAGGCCTGCCGGGAAAAGTCGCACGATCATCATCGGATCGTCCTCGCTGAACGGGCCCAGCCTCTCGCTTGATGCGGGGCAGCATGGGTTGTTTACGTATCACTTCCTCAAGGCCGTCCGCGGGCAGGCCGACACCAACGGGAACGGCTGGGTGGAGATGGGAGAGATTGCCGCGTATCTCCGGGAGCAGGTTCCCAAGGGCGCCGCGGAACTCAAAAATGAGCAGAGGCCGGTCGTGACGCCGGAGGTGGAGATGGACAGTCCGATCGGAACGTATCCTGTCAGTAAGGCCAAGCGACGGGGTTGAAATCAGTGGGTGGCCCTGTTAGAGTTGGCCCCAGGCCGGCGTAGCTCAGTGGTAGAGCAGCTGATTCGTAATCAGCAGGTCGGTGGTTCAATCCCACTCGCCGGCTCCAACAGAGAGCGCTCGTTAGGGGCGGATATGCAGAACATCCAGGGGAATTGACGATGGTTATGCGCGCGCTCACCGAGGTCCCATTTTTTTCTGATCTGACCGACCACGATCGGGAATTACTGGGCCCGCTCTGCGGCATCCGGGAGGGGAAGGAAGGGGACTATCTCATCTTCGAAGGCGCCCCTGTCGAACACATCTACTTCCTCATTTCAGGAAAAGTGGGAGTCTACAAAAAGGACAAGGAAGGGAAAAAGGTCTTGATCGCGTCTCTCGGCAAGGGCTTTATCTTCGGGGAGATGTCGTTTCTGGACAATGGGCTCGCCTCTGCAACCGTCAGGGCGGGTTTGCCTTTTCAGGTGTTGACCATCAATCAAGAGGCTTTGCATCGGTTGCTCGAAAGCCAGCCGAAACTCGGATACAAGATCCTCAAGACCATCGCCCGCCTGACCAGCCTTCGCCTCAGACAAGCCGATGACACCATGGCCGGATTACTCGGGACTTCCCGCGACCACACCATCGTCTGAGAGTTTCAAATCCTCGGATATGGCCTCACGTATCTCAGTAGATACTTCATAGTATCTTCGCAGATACAGCAACTAGCATTTCCGCCCCGTTATTTCGCTCGGCCAGCCCATAACTTCGCAAGTTTCTCAGCAAGCACGGGATTTGCATTTTCAACGGGCTAGACACCCATTTTCGAGTAGGACAAACGTTCATGCTCAGGAGGTGCAGCCATGGAGTTTCCTTCGTGCCCAAGCTGTAACAAAGACTTTGTCCGGCGCGCTCACCGGCAGGGCCCCGCCGAGGTGCTCTTCAGCCTCTTTTACCTGTATCCTTTCCGATGCCAACTCTGCACCCAGCGCTTTTTAGCCCTGCAATGGGGATATCGCTACAAGCGATACACCCCCGACCGGCGGGAGTACCTGCGGATTCCGGTCCGGGTGCATGCGGCCTTTTTGGGGGAGGAATCGCGAGGGGAAGGTACGGCCGCCGACATTTCAATGCGCGGCTGTGCATTGGCGACCGACACCCGGCCTGCGCAAGGGGAGGTCCTGCGCCTCAAGCTCGATTTGCAGAATGGTCGCCCAGAGACAATAGAAGTCGAAGCCGCCGTGGTACGGAACGTAGTGGGACGACAGTATGGGCTTGAGTTTCTCCGAATCCATTCCCGGGAAAAGGAACAGCTCGGGAAGATTATCGAACATCATTTGCACAGCCGTCCAATGCAACAGGCTCGCTTAGTCTCCTAGAAATCCGCAACCGCGTTCGCCGTCGAACCGGATAAGTCCCTGTAGGATAACGAAAAGGCGTCGTTGGAGGAGTGATTCGCACACGGAGATGTTCGTTTTCGTGTATCGAGTCGTTGCACGTTTGTACATTTTTGTATACACGCAATAAGTGGTCGTGGCTCGAATCGAGGCCCAGTTCTTGCTCTCTTAGTGATGTCGTTAGCGTTCATAATATTTTGATTGACAGGCCACGACTCCGTCCCTACAGTGTGGCCTGTTTTCCTAAGTACCTGCAAGGAGCCACCAAGCTCATGGCCTCCGTTTTGTCCCGCGCCCCAGGTTTCAACAGCCAGTCTGTTTCCATTTTCTTCATCCTGACAGTCTTGTGTAGCATGGCGGCCGCCGCATCAGGCGGAGAAGCGGGACTGGGGCTTCCGCTGATCTGCCGTTGGGTGAGATCTGCTGGGTCGCCAACTATGCGGATGTCGATCCCACCGCTGCCGCCCGCGATTTCCGCTGCAAGGGCCGCTCCTACAATACCCATGACGGGACAGACTTCGCGATTCGCGACCGTGCGGTGATGGAACGGGGTGTCCCGGTGGTGGCCAGTGCGCCGGGGACTGTCCGTGGTGTCCGGGGAAAAGAAAAGGTGTCGGAAAAGAAAAGGTGTCAGGAACCTTTTTCTGAGCTGATGGAGGCTGGACTCTAGCGATATCTCATGGGAAGGCCATTGCGCACGACACCGGGTGGATTAGCCTATCACGTCTTGAACAGGGCGAATGCGCGGATGCGGTTGTTTGAAGATGTGGGGGACTATGCGGCCTTTGAGCGGGTCATGGGGCAGGCCTGTCAGCGGATGCCGATGCGGATTCTGGCCTATTGCCTCATGCCCAATCATTGGCACCTGGTTTTGTGGCCGCGTCATGACGGGGACCTCTCGCGGTTTGTGGGGTGGCTGA
>JAUSHW010000057.1 GCA_030648395.1 Nitrospirales bacterium
CCGATGTACGCGCCGGCGAGTTCCCGGGCCGAGCCGGTCGTGCCGCTCAACCCGACCTGAAGGTTGCCGACCTGATCGATGAGCCCTCGCAGGCACTCGCGGGTCGCCGCCACGGGATTCCCCTTCGTGCGCGTGTAATACGAGGCCACCACGCCGAGCGTGGAAGGATCGAGCAGCAGGGCCTTGGTGGTCGTCGAGCCCGCATCCACGCCCAGGACCAGCGGGCCGTCGGGAGCAGCCTGGCTGGGCGGAGCGGTGAGCACTTGCACCAGTTCCCCGTAGAGATTGAGCGGCGGAAGGCTGTCGAGTCCCGGCTGAGACGAAATCTTTGGAGTCTTCTCGGACGGCGAGTCTCGTGCGATCAAGGCGCTGCCCCAGGCCTCGAACCAGGGACTCTCCGGCAGCACGACAAACTCCGTGGCCGGCAGCTTGTCCCGCAACGCTGCCAGCATGGCCTCGTTGCGCGTCACGCCGCCGATCAGCAGGACCCGCTTCAGCTCGCGCATGCCTTTTTCCAGCAACGCAATCACCTTGTTGGACATGCTGTCATGCAGCGTGTGCAGGATGTCTTCCGGCGTGGCCTCGTTGCGGTTCAGCTTGTGGGTGATGTCAGATTTGCAGTGCACCGAGCAACGCGACGCCAGCGGCACGACCTTCCCGCTGAACGACAGCCGGATGGCCTCGTCCATGTCCAGCCCCATCCGGACGATCTGCTGCACGAAAAACTCACCGCTGCCCGCCGCGCATTTGTTATGAGACAGGACATGGGTGATCTTCCCCTCCACGAGGAGATAGACCAGGAAGGACTCCCCGCCGAGCGATGCCACCGCGTCAAACGTGCCCTCCACCTCGCTGAGCGCCCGCTGAATGGCGGCCACTTCGGTGATATGGCCGAGCTGACCGGACACGCCGAAAGACTCGGCGTCGGCGAACTCCGGCCCGGCAAGCACCTCGCGGAGAACCTGGAGCGGGCGGCCTTGATGGGCGACCACTTTGGCGGTCCTGGCGTCGCCGCGCACGGCGGCCACCTTGACCGTCAGGGCCCCGATGTTCACGCCCACGTGGGACATGGAACGACCTCCCCTACCCCTTCACACAGACCAGCGGCTCCAGCCGCGCCACCTTGCGCGCGAGCTTCGCCTCATCCGCCGCGTCCACAACCGCGTTGACGTCCTTGTACGCGCCGGGAGCCTCCTCGGCCACGTCCCGGAGTGACGACGTGCGGATGAGGATGCCCTGGCTTTTCAATTGATCGACGAGCTCGCGGCCCTTCCACCGCTTGGCGGCCTGCGTGCGACTCATGGCGCGCCCGGCCCCGTGGCAAGCCGAGCCAAACGCGATCTCCATGCTTTCGCGCGTGCCTGCCAGGATGTACGAGGCCGTGCCCATCGTCCCGCCGATCAGCACCGGCTGGCCGACGTCCCGGAACGCAGCCGGAATCCCCGGGTGGCCCGGCCCCCAGGCGCGCGTCGCGCCCTTGCGATGCACGAAGAGGCGCCGCGGTTGGCCGTCGAGGACATGCTCCTCCAGCTTGCAGGTATTGTGCGACACGTCGTACAGCAGCGGCAGGCCGGCCTGGGGCAGCACCTCGGCGAACGCCTGCCGGACCAGATGGGTGATGACCTGACGGTTGGCCAGCGCGCAGTTGATGCCCGCACGCATCGCGCCCAGGTACGCCCGTCCCAGGTCCGAATGGATGGGCGCGCAGGCCAGCTCGCGGTCGGGCAATTCGATCCCGTGGCCGGGGGCGGCTTTCACCATGCGCTTCAAAAAATCGGTGCCGATCTGATGGCCGAGCCCGCGCGAGCCGCAATGGATGCTCACCACGATGTCGCCCTCCCGGACCCCGTATGCGGATGCGATTCCCGCGTCATACACCTGCACCACCCGCTGGACCTCCAGGTAGTGATTGCCCGAGCCGAGCGTGCCCATCTCGTCCTGCTGCCGTTTCTTGGCGGCATCCGACACCTGATCGGGCTCGGCCCCGGCCATGCAGCCGTGCTCTTCAATGCGCTCCAAATCATCCGCCGAGCCGAAGCCGTTGGACACGGCCCATTGGGCGCCGCCTGTGAGCATGGCGTTCATGCCCTTCTGATCGAGATGGACTTTGCCGGTGCTGCCCACGCCGGCGGGAATTTTGCGGAACAGCACGTCCGCCAATCGCTCCTTCACCGGCTGGAGGTCCTTCAGGGTGAGCCCCGTGTGGAGCGTGCGCACGCCGCAGGAAATGTCGAACCCCACACCGCCGGCGGAGACCACACCGCCGCGATCGGGATCGAACGCGGCCACGCCGCCGATCGGAAAACCGTAGCCCCAGTGGGCGTCGGGCATGGCATAGGACGCCTTCTCGATGCCGGGCAGCGTCGCGACGTTGACGACCTGCTCGTACACTTTGTGATCCATGTCACGGACCAGCGCCTCGGCGGCGAAAATGATCCCCGGCACGCGCATTTTGCCGAAGGGCTCGATCCACCACTCGTAGTCGGAACGCCGTTTCAGTAAGGAGCAATCCATGGACTCACGCCTCCAGGCATCGCGCGACAGACTTCGTTGCGGTCAGCGGAAGATCAGTACGGGGCAGGGTGCGCGGTGCAGGACGGTGTGCGACACGCTGCCGAGCAGAAACCGTGACACGCCTTCAAGGCCCCGCGATCCCATGAGAATCAAATCGGACTTGGCCGCCTCCGCCTGGTTGAGAATGGCGGCGCCCGGCGCTTCGGTCCTCACCACCGGAGTCGCGCGATAGCCCAACGCCGTCAGTCGCGCAGCCGTGTCCTCCACAAAGCGCTGGGCGCTCTGACGGATCTGTTGCGTCACCGACTCGGCGACCGAGGCGTCGATCAGCCACGGAGACTGCGCAAACGGCTCCGTGCTCAGGACCGTCACCTCGCCCGGTTCCTGGAACGGCTTGGTCGTGAGAAACCGGATGGCCGCCTCGGCGTCTTCCGGTCCCTGCACGGGCAGCAGAATATGGCGCAGCGACTCCAGCGCCCGGTTCACGATCAGCGTCGGGCAGGGCGCGTGCGCGAGCACGCGGTGCGAGACGCTCCCGAGCAGCAGTTCCTTGACCGGGCCAAGGCCTCTCGCGCCGAGCACGATCATGTCCGCCTTCTCCTCCCCCGCGACGGACAGGATGATCTCAGCCGGCCTGCCGCTCTCAAGGCGCGTGGAGACCGTCGCCGTCTTCGGCGGAAGAACCGAGACGACGAATTTCAGGACGCGCTCGCCTTCCTCCCTCAACCGTTTCTCGGTCACGGCATACAGGTCGCCCGCGACCTCCGGCATGACCATCGGAAAAGCCGGATAGGGCACATCGAGAGCATGCAACGCGGTGATTTTGTCCGCCTGCTTCAGATGCTCGAGCGCCCGCGCCGCGTAGTAGGACTGATCGGATCCATCGACGGCCAGTACGATTCGCATGGTGCTCCCTCCCCGTGCGATCAGGTCGTGCATCAGGCATGCCAGCATGCAGCGCCCGTAACCCACGCTGTGACCGCAGACGCGAATGGCTTCTGTAGCATCCCGCGCCAGGGCCTCCACCAGCAGATGTGGCCTTTCTCCCCCCTCCCCTCAAGAATTGCCATGCAGAGCGCGCATCAACCCGAAGGCATGCCGATTGCTCGTAGCTTTGAATAGTGAGTCGACAAACGGAGGGACTTATGCGTCGGACAACAGCGATCCTGGCAGGCATCCTGGGCGTGATCGTCTTCAGTTCCTGGGCGGTGGCGCAGAGCGAGCGCGGCAATCCAAAAAGCGGACAAGCCATCTATGAGCAGCATTGCCTCCGCTGCCACGGCCTGGCGGGAGCCGGCAATGGGCCGGACGCCCCGTTTCTCATCGTCGCACCGGCCAACTTCCAATCGGCGCGCTCCCGGTCGAAGAGCGACATGGAGCTGATGAACACCATCATGTACGGCGTCGTGTTCAGCCCGATGCACGGGTGGGGCGGCCGCCTGACCGAGCAGCAACTGTGGGACGTCCTCAGCTACATCAGAACCATCGTCCCCTTCAATCCGGTGGCACGGGCCGCCCCGTAAGGTAGTCAGCCGATCGCGCGGTAGTAGGCCTCGCACTCGGGCTCACGCCCGCGGACAATGCGCCGGCCTTTCATCGGATCGCGGTGGGCGGTGATCACCGTATGCTGATGCTCCCCATCGCCCTCGTCGAAATACAGGATCACCCAGTCGCGTGTCCTCCCCAGTTGATGCGCGCGGGCGGTGTTGGAGAACAACGCCGTGTAGTGCCGCAGCCCGCGCTGGGTGTGCAGCACCGGCAGCCAGGCCTCGCCGGCCGGATTGAACCGTCGCGGCGCGATCGTGCGGAGCGATCCGGCCGCAGCCTTCTCGCGGTACTCGCGGTCCACGTCAAGCAATTCGGCAGCGGGAGGTTCGGAAGCGGGACCGTGCGCCGCCTCGCCGGCTCGTCCCCGCACGCGCCCGAGCCGGCTGGCAAGGGAATCAATGATCCCCGCCAGCTTCTTCGGACCGATGCCTTCAATCTCAGACAGGCGCCCATCGTGGGCCGCCGATTCCAATTCCTCCAGCGTGTCAATGCTGAGATCGTGGTGCAGACGCTTCGCCAGCATCCCGCCGATGCCGGGCACGGACGCCAGCACCGCCACGTGATCGGTCTCCCCGCGCAGGCGATCCAGCATCGGCAACCGTCCGGTCACGACCAGGTCCCGGATCGAGCGCCCCAGGCTCTCCCCGACCCCCGGCAGCTTTCGAAGCCCGTCCATGCCTTCCGCCTGAACGATCTCCGCCGCCGGCCGGTCCAACCGCTGCACGGTATCGGCCGCGTGGCGATAGGCCTGCACGCGGAAGGGATTGGCCCCCTGTTCATGCAACAGCGCCGCCACCTCCCTCAAACGCTGGGCGATTTCGACGTTGAGGATCTCGGCCATGGTTGTTAATGTCCGGCGGTGCCCGGCAGGAACATGACGCCGATGGAGACGGTGATCAGGATGATGATGATCCACTCGAGGACTTCCATTCGCCGGGTCGCCGCCTGATCCGACATCTTCCCGTAGATGCTGTTCAGCGTCTCCAACTTCCGCAGGATGCCCGCATCCCATCGTTCGAGATGAAACCGTTGCGACGCCAGGCGGTACACTCGCGCCAGGTACTGGTCGCCCACAAGCTTGAGCGCGTTCGTGACCCGCTCGAAGAGGATGGCGCTGTCCACCTGCAATTGCGCGATCCGGGGCTTGTCGGCGTCGGATAGCACCGGCCACCGGAACCGCCCCTCCATCCGCCTGGTCAGGGCCTCGTAGGCCTGGTCCAACGCGTCGCTGAGCTGCTGGTCCAGGTGGCGCATCTCCAGGAGTTCGACGTTGGCGAACTCCAGCACGGCGCGCTCATCATCCGTGTCGTGTCCATAGAGCAGCCCGGCGTTCCAGTCAATGACGGTCGCGTCATCCATCCCGAAGGAAATCCGGCACGACAGCGCGTCCTGCACCTCCTGCTCCGACAGCGGGAGGCGCTCGCATCGCAGGATCTGCGCAATGGCCCGCGCATGCGCGGCACACAACTCGTCGCCGGCCAGGGCCGGCGTGCACTCCTCGACCTGAAAAATCACATAGTCCTCGACGGAGTCCGAGATACTCGGACGCTCGACCGCCTCCCCGATCGTCGCGAGCAGGTGCTCCACCCGGCTCCGCGAGTCGGCCAGAAGCAGCACGTTGTCATAGAGAACCTCGCTCAAATCCAACAGGCGGGAGAATGGACCCTCGAGCGGAAGGTGGTAGGTCACGGAGACCGCGCCGAAGTCGTACAGCACGACATCCACACTTGCGCCGCTGTGGAACTCGCCGATCGCCAACGGGTCCGCCTCGAAGGTCACGCGCAGCGGCGCCGGACGGTATTCGAAGTAGCGCGGCCCGCGGCGCGTCCGCCCCAGCCGCAACCGCTGCGTCATGGCGGTGATGCGCCGCTCGGCCTCGTCCAGCCTGATCGCCAGCCCGACTTCATAGGCGAACAGGGCGAAGCACACCCCTTTCCTGACGTCCATGGGCGGGACCTCTTCCATCGCCATCGCCATCACCCGACCATGAACAGCGTCAGGGCACCGGCGCCCAATGCCGCTCCCAGTCCTGCAATCACGCGCAGGCCCAGGCTCCGTCCGCCGAGCCATCCGGCGATGCCGGCCTTGACGACCGTGTTGGTGATCGCGCCCAGCGTGATGGCGGTGACGGCCGTAGCGGTGAGCAGTCCTTCCTTGTGGAACTGCACGACCGACAGAAGAATGGCATCCACATCGGTTGAGCCGGCGACCACGCTGGAGGCGTACAGCCCCTTCTCGCCCAGGAACACATGCGCGGCCTTCGCTGCGAAGATCACCACGGCGAAGAACAGTCCGAACTTCAAGGCCGAGCCCAGCTCAAACGGATTGCGCAGCGACACCGGCTCCGGCCCTTCCTGCTCGCGGCGCGAGCGCAGGTAGAAGAAGAGGGCCGCCGCATAACCGACCACGGTCATCGCCCCGAAGGGCCATACAAGACTGGCCACGAGCGCCGGATCCAGGATGCCGACGGTCGCCAGGACTCGCGGAAACATGGTGGTGCACGCCGTCAGGATCGCCACGGCCGCGACAGAAATGGTCGCGGGGGACTCGCGCGCCCGCATCGCCATGCTCACGGTCACGGCCGTGGAGGAGGCCAGCCCTCCCAGGATACCGGTGACCGTCATGCCTTTCCGCGCGCCGACGATCCGCGTCGCGATGTAGCCCAGGAAGCTGATCCCCGCGATCAGCACGATCATCAAGCCGGTGCGGTACGGGTTCAGCACGTCCAGGGGACCGAACGTCCGATTCGGCAGCAGCGGCAGCATGACCAGGGCGAGAATGATGAACTTCGCGGTCGCGTAGAGGTCGTCATCAGAGACCCGCGCGACGGCCCGGTGGAGCGATTCCTTGAACGAGAGCAGCGCCATGACCACGCCCGCGCTGGACACGATCAGCAGGTAGCGCTGGCCGGTCGCCAGCGGAAGGTTCGGGAGCAGCGCCAGCGCGCCCAGCAGGAACGTGATGAGCGCCGCGATCTCCGTGGTGACGCCGGGGTCGGCGTCGCGGACCCAATCCTGGTAGTAGGAAATGGCGAGGAACGCGCCCAGCACCATCAGCGCGCCCAGGACCATCCACGCCCCGAGCGAGTGGGCCAGCAACGACGAGAGCGCGCCGGCCAGCGCAATGAGCGGAAAGGTGCGGACGCCGCCCAGGCTGGGCTTCTTCTCAATCGTCTGATCCTGCTGGCGCTCCAGGCCGATCAGGGCGCCGGCTGCCAGCGCGATCAGAAAGCCCCAAAAAATCTCCTCGAACGTCATGGCTTGCATCGTCATACTCTCAACCCTATCCCCTTCTCATTCGTACCGCAACGCCCCGATCAGATAGCCGCGCGCGTGCAGGGCCTCGATGATGCGTGCCGCCGCCGCCTTCGGGCTGAGGAGCGAGGTATCGACCACCACTTCCGGGCCGAGCGGCGGGTCGTAGGACTCTTGGAGCCCCGGCACCGTCGTGCTCTCCCCCTCGATCGCCTTGCGATACGTGCCCTTGCGGTCACGCTGCCGGCAGACCTCCAGCGGGCACATCACCGCCACCTCCAGAAAATGCGGGATGAGGGTACGCGCCAGATTACGATACTCGCGGCGGTTGGCGGTCGCATCGAAGATCACCGGCACGCCGTGCGCCACGAGTCGGCCGCCGCAAAAGGCCAGGGCGCGGTAAAAGAGGTCCCGCTCCTCGCGAATATACGTGGGCGTCGGCGTGATCACCGTCCGCACCACGTCGGACTCCAGCACCTCGGCCTCCAGTCCGGCCGCCTCCAGGCCCACGTGCAACGCGCGGGCGATGGCGCTCTTCCCTGAGGCCGGCAGACCGGTCAACCAGACGGCGAATGCGGTATTCACGGCCCCTCCTTCTACCGATCGCGCTCCGGCTGTTCCAGGTGTTGCTGGCGCGACTGGTCCTTCGGCTCGTAGCGTTGAGGATTATACGCCCGGAACGCGTTTTCCCAATAGACGACAAGCAGGGCAAACGCCGCCGCCAGAAGCGAGAGCGCCAGCATGATCGCCATCCATCGCCGCGTGTGGCGGAACCAGGCCCTCACGGACTCGAGCCCCCCGGGCTGCCCCCTGCGCTCCATCGCCAGCACGAACGAGGGGCGGGCAATCTGCGCCACCGTTCCTTCACTCGGGGGCCGGGCAGGCGACGCGGGAGGGGCCAGGTCGACAAACCTGTCTTTCGCCGGACCTGTCAGTTCCTCCGCCTTGCAGTCCGGGTGGAGCTGCCGCCGGATGATGCCGGCCAGGTCGTCCTGGCCGGCCAGATGCAGGAGCAGGAGATCGTCCAGCGTGATGATCGAAAAGAGGCGCCCCTGTTCGTCCACAATGGGCAGGCGCCTGATGCCGTGGCAGCGCATGAGCGCGACGGCGACGCCGGCGTCTTCATGCTTGGGCACCGTCACCAGCGGCGACGACATGGCCTCCCGCACCAGGACTTTTTCAACATCAAGCATCTGCGCGGTGACCCGCACCACGATGTCCCGGTCCGTCAGAATCCCGATCGGCCGCTGATCCTCGACGACCACCACGGCTCCGACCCCCTTCACGGCCATCAGGCCGGCCACCTCGCCGACCCTGGCATCGGGCGGGACCGTATACAAGATCATGGGCAGCCCGCCTTCCGGTGTCTTCGTGAACATCACACGCGCCGCTTACGAGGACGGCCCTTTCAGGTATTCGTTGACCCGTGCCGGGTCGAACCGCGGCTGGTCCAGCACGTTCCCGATGAAGTTGAACAGCGCGCGCCGCACGCGCAGATCCAGCGTCGGATACCAGACCGGGCTCGCCACGACCAGCCCGCGGAACGCGAAAAACGGCGGCGCGGCTTCCAGCACACCATGATCGGCGGTGCCTTCGAGATAGCGGTCCCAGAAGAGACGGAACAGCCGTTCGAAGGGGCCCCGCAAGTCGCCCCACCGGCGGAGCGAGCAGAACAGATAGTTGATCGTCATCGCCGTCACGTCGTCCGCCGGCTCGCCCCACTCCTGCCGGGAGCGATCCAGAACCGAGAAGTCCACGCCCTTGCGAAACAGGACGTTCCAGGGATGGTAGTCGCCGTGGACCTGCGAGAGGCGGCCCGTCCTGCCCCGCAACCGCCAGCGCCACGCGTTGGCGCGCCGCTCAATCGACTCCAGCAGGGAAGGCGTGATGAATGACACCGTCTTGGGATAGCTGTCCACCACGCCCATCAGGCATTCGCCGTGGCCGATCAGGTCCCGCAGGGCCCGCCGATACAGATCGGGCGCGCGTTTCTTGACCTGATGTATCTCAACCAGATAGTCGGCCAGCGCGCGGGCGCGCGCCAGATCCTGGCGCTCAAGCCTGCCCGTTCTGGCAATCCGCGCGAGGTCCCGCTGATATTCCCCGCCCTTCTCGAACTCCGTCAGCACAAAGAACTCGCGCGCGTCTTCGACCGAACGGACGCGGCCGCTCGCGGTGAAGGCGCCGACGTCCAGCGCCCGAACATGGCGGGGCAGGCGATTGTACGTCGCGTAGTCCCACAGCATGGCGTGCGCCCGGTCGGCCATGTGCTCGTGGCCGTGCGGGCCCGGGCGCATCGTCTCCAGCACCATGCGCCGGGTGCGGCCTCCGACACGCGCCTCGATGATGACCGGAGCCCCGTACCCGAATCCCTTCAATACGCGGCGGGATTGCACGTCCCCCAGCGGCCCAAAGGAGCGAACCGCCGCATCCGGCCCCCATTTCTCCCGGAGATACTGTTCCAGCACCTGCTTGGAGATATGCATCCCACCCGTCCTTGATTTCACTTCTGCAATGTCCGCACATATGCGAGCACGTCCCAGACCTCCTTCTCAGTGAGCGCGAACCTCCAGGAACCCATGGCGGTGTCGGGATGCCCGTGGCGGATCGTGATGAGCAGGTCCGCGTCCGTTTTGTTCCGGACTGCGAAGGACGTCAAATCGGCCGGCGGCGGCTTGAGGAACGGATAGCCGTCCCCTTTACCCTGCGCACCGTGGCAGGGAACACAGCGCTGCTCAAACACCGCCTTTCCCCTCGCAACCGTCGTGTCGTCCGGCGGAGCCGCCGTCTGCGCGGCACAACTCCACCCCACACTCAACAGAAAGATTGGAACCAGCACGGTCAGCCCGACCCTCGTGTTTCTCATAGCCTGTCGTCCTCCACTATTCAATTGAAGGGCAATAGATATGCCGCGGGTGCCAGGCCATGCAATTCGGCCGATCTTGCTGTTTCAGCAACCCATTCAGGCTCGACGGGCAGACGCCGCTGTCCCTTTCGTCCCCATTGCCGATCTCATGCCCTGTGGCATTCCTGGACAGTCCGTCGGAACTTCCTGTGGCAATCCATGACGAGACAAGCGGTTGGACGAACCGGCGGAATCCATGTGCATGGCACGCGTGATGCACTATTTATGTTAAAGACTCCATACTCAACAGCATCTAAGAACTGGAGGACGCGATGCGGATACTGGTAGCGGTTGACGGCTCGGACGAATCCTTCCACGCGCTCCGGGCGGTGGGGCATCTCACCCGCGCAGCGAAGCTCACCGTGCTGAACGCGCTGGATATTCCCATCCTGGCCTATCCGATGGGCGGAGAGCCCGGGGACACGGAGGATTTCTCGCTGTCGATCCAGCAGGCCATGCAGGATGGCAGCGAGCGCCTGCTCGACCGGGTCGCCTCGCTCCTGCCGATGAACACAGGGCCCGTGTCCAAGCAGATCGAAACGGGCACGCCGGCTGAAGCGATCCTGGCCGCCGCCGAAAAGGAGAAGGCCGACCTGATCGTGCTGGGCTCGCGCGGGCTGGGGCCGATGAAGGAGCTGCTGCTCGGCAGCGTGTCCCATCGTGTCGTCACCCACGCGTCATGCCCGACACTGATCGTGAACCGGCCGATGCGCTCGCTCCGGCGTATCCTGATGGCGGTGCAGGGTCCCGAGGACGCCGCGGTGCTCACGAAGTTCCTCGCCGCAAAACCGTTCAAGGAGACGGCCGAGATCACAGTCGTGACGGTGCTGCCGGCCGCCCAGCCGCTGTTTCCTCCAGGGTTCGCAAAAATCGACGAGCTGATCGAAAAATCCGTCGTGGGGGGGCGCGCATTCGTGGAAGACACGGCGGCGGCGCTCTGCAAGCTTCAGTACAGCGCCAAGGGATACATCCTGATGGGCGCGCCAGCGCTCGCCATCCTCCAGGAGGCGGAGGCCTCCGGCTCGGATCTGATCCTGATGGGCTCGCACGGCCGCCGCGGCGTCACCCGCTTCCTGTTGGGCAGCGTGTCGCATGCCGTGCTGCACCGTGCGCCCTGCCCTCTGCTGATCGTCCGATGACCGGAACACAATCCGCCGGAACGCCGGCCGGGCCGCAAACCGGCCTGAACGACACCGGGTTCCACCACCTCCGCGACACCGAAGCCCTGAAGACGCTCGACACGTCCCCGTCGGGGCTGTCGCATGAGGAGGTCCACCGGCGGCTCCTCCAGGCAGGACCGAACAGCCTCCAGGAGATCAAGGGCACTCCCCTCGCAAGCCGGTTTCTCCGGCAGTTCACGCATTTTCTCGCCATCCTTCTGTGGATCGCAGCGGGGTTGTCGTTTCTCGCCGAAGCCCTCCATCCGGGACAAGGCATGGCCACGTTGGGGTGGGCGATCCTGGGCGTGATCCTGATCAACGCGGTTTTCACATTCGTCCAGGAATACAAGGCCGAGCGAGCGGTGCAGGCGCTTCGCCGCATGCTCCCGGCCACGGCCTGGGTGATCCGCGCGGGGCACGCCGAGCAAGTCTCCCGCCGGGAGCTGGTGCCCGGCGACATCCTGCTCCTTGAAGAAGGGGAGCAGGTGTCGGCGGACGCGCGGCTGATCGAGGCCAACCACATGCGCGTGGATAACTCGTCGCTGACCGGAGAATCCCTTCCGAGGCCCAGGCGGATCGAACCCGTCCCGGCCGGCAACGCACTGGACGCGCCGAACCTGGTCTTCGCCGGCACCACGGTCCTGTCGGGGCGCGGCCGGGCGGTGGTCTACGCGACCGGGCTCCGCACCGAGTTCGGCAAAATCGCGCATCTGGCGGCGGCCGTCGAGCAGGGCCTCAGCCCGCTGCAGCAGGAAATCGTGAAAGTCACGCACCTGATCGCCCTGCTGTCGGCGATCATGGGAGTGGCCTTTTTCGCGATCGGCGTTTCGGCCGGCATGGGCTTCTGGGTCAGCGCCATCTTCGGAATCGGCATCATCGTCGCCAACGTACCGGAAGGACTCCTGCCGACGGTTACCCTCGCGCTCGCGCGGGGCAGCCAGCGGATGGCCCGGCGCAAGGCGATCATCAAGCAATTGACGTCCGTCGAAACGCTGGGCTGCGCCACCGTGATCTGCACCGACAAAACCGGCACGCTGACCGAGAATCGGATGCGCGTGGACCGCCTGTTCGTGGACGGGGAAGAAATCGAAGCACGGGACGGCCTGTTGCTGCAGGAAGGCCGCGAGCCCAGCGCGTTCGGCCTCAGAAACTGGCAGCCGCTGTTCCGTGGTTTCGCGCTGTGCAACAACGCCCGACGCGTGAGAAGGCGCGGCACTAACGGATCGTTTTCGGGGGACCCGACGGAAACAGCGCTCGCCGAGTTCGCCCACGCTTACGGCCACAAGGTCGGCGAAGACGCGACCGTCGAGCGCTTCCCGCGAATGGGCGAATTGCCGTTCGACGCGGACCGCAAGCGGATGAGCACGATCCACTGGGTGGAAGGAAAGCTGGCGGCCTTCGTCAAGGGCGCGCCCGAGCTCGTCCTGCCGCTGTGCGACCGGGCGCTGATCCGCGGGAACACGTTTCTCATGACACCGGGCGAGCGCGAGAAAGTCCTGGCCCAGAGCCGCGCGTTCGCACATCAGGCCTACCGGGTGCTGGCCGTGGCCACGCGGGAGATCGAGCAAGGCCCGGGCGTGCTGAACGCCGACGCGGTCGAGCGCGGGCTGACCTTCCTGGGCCTGGTGGCCATGATGGACCCGCCGCACAAGGAAGTCCCGGAGGCCGTGGCCCGCTGCCGGCAAGCCGGTATCCGGATCATCATGATCACCGGCGATCACCCCCTGACGGCGCTGGCGGTAGCCCGCAAGATCGGGCTCGTGCCCGCCGAATCGAACGCCGGATCGGCCATCACGCCCATCGAGGGCGAACAACTCGACACCTTGAGCGATGCGGATTTACGGACACTGCTCGCTCCTCCACCGAAAGGAACGCCGGACCCGGTGTTCGCCCGGATGGCGGCCCGGCACAAGATGCGCATTGTCTCGCAGCTCAAAGAGATGGGCGAGGTGGTTGCGGTGACCGGCGACGGGGTGAACGACGCGCCCGCTCTGCACAAGGCGGACATCGGGATCGCCATGGGCATAGCCGGCACGGACGTGGCGAAAGAGACGGCCGACATGATCCTGTTGGACGATAATTTCGCCACGATCGTGGCGGCCATCGAGGAAGGCCGTGCGGTGTACTCGAACATTCGGAAGTTCGTGACCTATGTGCTCGCCAGCAACGTGCCCGAGATCGTCCCCTACCTGGGCTACGGGCTCTTCGCCATTCCCCTGCCGCTCACGGTGTTGCAGATCCTGGCCGTGGACCTGGGCACCGACATGGTGCCCGCCCTGGCCCTGGGGGCCGAGCCGCCGCATGCAGGGCTCATGGACGCGCCCCCGCGCCCACGGTCCGAACGACTCCTGAGCCTCCCGCTCCTCCTGCGAGCCTATGTCTTTCTCGGCCTGATCGAGGCGGGGATCGCGATGGCCGCGTTCTTCTGGTTCCTGTACGCGCACGGATGGACCTGGGGCACGCCGCTCGACTGGACGGACCCGCTCTATCGCCAGGCGACCACCGTCACCTTCGCCGCCATCGTGATCGCCCAGGTCGCGAACGTGTTCGCCTGCCGGTCCGATCGGATCTCGGTCTTCCGCCTCGGCTTCCTGAGTAATCCGTTCATCCTCTGGGGCATCGCCGTGGAACTCGCGCTGCTCGCGCTGATCGTGTACACGCCATTCGGCAATCTGGTCTTCGGCACGGAGCCGCTGCCGCTGGGGGCCTGGGCCCCGTTGGTTTTGGGAGCCGTGGGGCTCCTGTTCGCGGATGAAATCCGGAAGCTGGTGATGGAAAGAAGCCGGTCGAAGCCCCCTCGGCCTGTTTAAGTAGACGTCTTCTCGCGGGCCTGGGCGCAGGGCAGGCAGGCGGCGGCGGCGGGCAAGGCTTCCAGACGGGCCAGGGGGATAGGCTTCTTGCACACCTCGCAGCGTCCGTAGTCTCCGCTTTCGATCCGCACAAACGCCCGGTCGATCTCCTCGATCTCCGCCTTTTGCCGGTCATCAAGACGCGCGAGCAGGCGAATGAACGTTTCGTCCTGGGCGCGCTCCACCATTTCGCTCTCAACGTCGGTCTCCAGCCAGAGTAGTTCATCTTCAATCTGAGCCACCGCGTGAAATAATTCGCGGCGCTGCGCCAGCAGTTTCTTGCGAAGCTCTTTAATCGGCAACATGGTTCCTCCTTAATTAATGCTATGCTGTACCTTACGCGATGGGTAAGGCTGCGCCTATGAAAAAGAAAACGCCCCGCCGGAAGAAAATGCCCGTCCGACTCGACGCCAAGCCCACCAAGCCGCACAGCACCCCCAAGGGCGAGCGCGGCTACTCCCGGAAAAAATCCAAGGCGCAGTTCCGCAAGGAACTCAAGCGAGCGGATTGACCGGCTCGCCTTCCGTCGTTACGCGGATTCCTGCACCAGGTAGCGAAGAAACCACGCCCGCGCATGCACGGCCACTTGATCGAAGGTCCCGGGCTCTTCGAACAGGTGCGAGGCCCCCGGCACGATGATCATTTCCTTGAGACAGGCGAGTTGCTGG
>JAUSHW010000077.1 GCA_030648395.1 Nitrospirales bacterium
GTGGGCGAGTCCCATCCTGGCCCGCGGGGCAAAAACGGTGTCCCACGCCATCGGAAAATACCAGGCATTGTCGCTGATCACCTTGTAGAAATCATTGGTCCCGGCGAGGGGGCCGCCTGCAAACTCCAGCGTGAGCCCGTACCGTGCGCCAGACTTGGGATCGACATAGACGTCTCTGGTGTCGCGGGCGACGCCTAGGACAACCGCGCTGGTGGTGGACTTGCCGAGCT
The DNA here is from genome assembly GCA_030648395.1 of Nitrospirales bacterium. GTDB lineage: Bacteria > Nitrospirota > Nitrospiria > Nitrospirales > NS-4 > SCTG01. The sequence goes on from JAUSHW010000077.1 coordinate 231, forward strand.
GCTGCTGGACCAACAAGGGAAGATCCGTGGTGGGAGTCACGGCAACCCCTCCGCCTCCCAGGAATAACTGATCCGTGAGATCGTTCGAGACAGTCAGCCGCTCCAGAAGGTAGGTGGCGCTCCCGCTGAGGTATTCAGAAAACCATTTCCCCATCACAATGTCAGCACCACGCCGCTCCTCGAAGTAGCTGAAGTAGAACGTCTGGCGGGCGTAGAGGTCGATCTGGCCGGAGAGCGCCTCGTCGAACAGGTAGGGCTCCCGGAACGTGATCGCCCCCGTCGTCCGCCGCTGGCCCAACTGGCCACGAACCTTGATCATCTGGCCGCGGCCGAACAGATTGCCCTCCGTGATGTCAGCCACCAGGCCCAGCTTGTCGAGCGAGCTGAATCCGCCGCCGACGCTGAAAGTGCCGGTGGACTTCTCCTTGACCTTGATGTCGAGATCGACCGTGCCCGGATCGACCTGCTTCGGGATGATCTCCACCGTCTCGAAGTAGTTCATGTTGTTGAGCCGCTTGAAGCTCAACTGCATGGCGGCGGTATCGATGAGCTCGGCTTCGCTGACCCGCAGCTCCCGCCGGATCACCTTATCGCGGGTCTTGTCGTTGCCGGAGATGTTGATGTTGCGGACGCGGATCAACGCGCCCTCTTTGACGTCAAACGTGACCATCGCGGTCTTGGACTCGGGGTCCGGCTGGATCAGGGGATTGATGTCCGAGAACGCGTAGCCCTTTGAGCCGAACAGGTCCGTCGCGCGCTTGATGTCCTCCCGGACCTCGGCCATCCGGACGATGTCGCCGTCCTTCAGCTTGCTCCCGTTCCGAAGCTCGGCTTCAGAGAAAATGGTCTGGCCCTTGTAGCCGATCCTCGAAAATCTGAATTGCGGCCCCTCGACGATGGGGAACTTGACCGTAAACCATTTCCTGTCGGAACTTAGATCAACCGCCGGCTTGCCGAGCTTGATATCGAGATACCCCTCGTCGAAATAGATCTGGCGAATCCGCTCGACGTCGTTGTCCAGCTCTTCCTTTTTGTACACGCCGGAATCGTCGAACCAGGACATGAGCCAGAAGTATTCCCGTGTCACCAGGGGTTTCTTGAGCTTCTTCAGCGGGATGGACTTCGCGCCGTCGAAAGCGACGGCCTTGATGCGGGCCTTGGGCCCTTCCACGATGAAGAACGTGAGCGACTTCCGCTCCCCGCCCAGGGACTTGATGATCGGCATCAGGCGGGCGCTGAAGTACCCGTCGTCCTCGTAGAGCTGCCGAAGCCGCTCAACGCTGTCCTTGATCTGTTGCTGGTCCAGGAACGACTGGGTGCGGACCGTCAATTTTTCGGTGAGCTTTTCGGCTGTGAGGTTGTCGTTGCCGTCGAACAGAATCTCCGTCACGAAGGGCTTTTCCGTCACGACGAAGATCACGGCCACCCCGCCGGCCCTGGGCTCAGTCTCCACGCGGACGTCCTCGAAATACCCCATCTGGTACAACGCGCGGATCTGCTCACGGATCCGCTCCGCAGTCAGGCCTTCCCCTTCTTTCAGGGTGAGGCGGGTTCGAATAGCCGGCACTTCGATCCGCTTGTTCCCCTGGACGGTGATCGCGCTGATCCGTTGGCCCGTCTCCTGAGCCAGGCCGTCCCGTGGGCCAAAGACCCAGATCAGTCCCCCCAGCAGCAAGATCCCGTAAGCAATGGTGGTGGTCACTCGACGTGCGGTCCCGGCTCCCCCAAACGCCCGGCCGTCCACTTTTTGCCCGTGAAGGCGCGAGACTTTTGTGCGGAAAACGTGCACCGCCCCTGATTCCCCTCCAGTGCCATGACCGCCTCGGGCGGCACCGCACAGACATGCCTGAAAAACGCAAAAAACCGAGCAAATTCTACAGATTGCCATGCGACAAGTAAAGCGAAAACGGCGTCAGAAGGCCTCCGAGCTCAGCTTGACTTTGGCCGGAACCGCCCGTAGAATCCAGCTGTTATGTCTTCGCAAACGGTCTCCAAGGCCATCATTCCAGCCGCCGGCCTCGGAACCCGATTTCTTCCCGCCACCAAAGCCTCCCCCAAGGAAATGCTACCGCTGGTCGACAAGCCCCTGATCCAGTATGCGGTGGAAGAGGCGGTGGCGGCCGGCATCCGCGACATCATCGTCATCACGGGCCGCAGCAAACGCGCTATCGAAGACCACTTCGATCTCTCGTTCGAGCTGGAAGCGGTCCTGAAAGAAAGCGGAAAAGACACGCTGCTCAAGGAAATCCGACGGATCTCCGAACTGGCCAACTTCTGCTACATTCGCCAGCCTCACGCCCGCGGGCTCGGGGACGCCATTCTCTGCGCCCAACACTTGATCGGCGACGAGCCGTTCGCCGTGCTATTGGGAGACGAAGTCATCGACGCGGCTGTCCCCGCGACCAGGCAATTGATCGACCTCTATGAAGAACTCGGCACGCCCATTCTGGGTGTGCAGGAAGTCGAGCCTGAGGAAGTCTCGCATTACGGCATTATCACCCCCAAACCGATACGCCCCGGGCTGTTCCAGGTCACCGATATGGTCGAAAAGCCGGCCCCGAAGGAGGCACCGTCACGGCTTGCGGTGATCGGCCGCTACATTCTGCAGCCGTCGATCTTTTCCATCCTGGAGAAGACGCCTCCCGGCAAAAACCAGGAAATCCAGCTCACCGACGCCCTGCGCAGGCTGGCGCAATCGTCGCCGATGCACGCGTGCCTGGTGGCCGGCACACGCCACGACGCCGGCGACAAGCTCGGCTTCCTCAAGGCGACCGTCGCATTCGGATTGAAGAACCCCGAGCTGGGCGACCGCTTTTCTTCATATCTGAAAGGCCTCAAATTGTAGAGGCACGGCATGCCGTGCCTCTACCGACAATGAAAGGGCATCGAATGGCCGAGCAGGCTCAGCGCGAATCATCGCAAGTGGACATCCCGGATCGCCTTCCGCTCCTGCCGATCCGCGACATCGTCGTGTTTCCCTACATGGTCCTGCCCCTCTTCGTCGGCCGGGACCTGTCGATCAAGGCCATCGAGGCGGCGCTCGCCGGCAACCGGCTCATCATGCTGGCCGCCCAGCGCTCCCTGGAAGTCGAGAATCCCACGCCGGATGACATCCACCCCGTCGGAACGGTGGGCATGGTGATGCGCATGCTCAAGCTGCCCGACGACCGGATCAAGATCCTCGTGCAGGGCCTGGCCAAGGCCCGCATCGAGGAGTTCGTCCAGACCGAGCCCTACTTCGAGGTCCGCCTCACGCAGATCCCCGAGGCCGCGCTTCCGAACCAGTCTCTCGAAGGGGAGGCCCTGATGCGGACCGTGAAGGAGCAGCTCGATCGCCTCGTCAGCCTCGGCAAGATCCTGATGCCGGATGTGATGGTCGTGATCGAGAACCTCCAGGATCCCGGGCGGCTCGCCGATATGACCGTCTCGAACCTGGGGCTCAAGGTGGACGCCACCCAGGACGTGCTGGAGATCCTCGATCCCGTCGCCCGGCTGCGCCGCGCCAGCGAACTGCTGGGCGCGGAGATCGAAGTCCTCTCGATGCAGCAGAAGATCCAGGCCGACGCCAAGGGCGAGATGGACAAGACCCAGCGCGAATACTTCCTGCGCGAGCAATTGAAGGCGATCCAGAAGGAACTGGGCGAGCTGGACGAGCGCGCTGAAGAAGTGGCCGAGTTCCGGAAGAACATCAAAGACGCCAAGATGCCCGAGAAGGTCCTCAAGGAGGCCGAGAAGCAACTCAAGCGGCTCGAGAAGATGCATCCGGACACCGCGGAAGCAGCGACGGTCCGCACTTATCTCGAATGGCTGGTGGAGCTGCCCTGGAGCAAGAAGACGAAGGACACCCTCGACATCAAGGCCGCCGCCAAGGTCCTCAACGAGGATCACTACGATCTGGAAAAGGTGAAGGAGCGGATTCTCGAATATCTCGCCGTCCGCAAGATGAAGGAGAAGATGAAGGGCCCGATCCTCTGCTTCGTCGGCCCGCCCGGCGTGGGCAAGACCTCGCTGGGGAAATCGATCGCGCGGGCGCTGGGCCGGGAATTCGTCCGGATCTCGCTCGGCGGCATCCGCGACGAAGCCGAAATCAGGGGCCATCGCCGGACCTACGTGGGCGCCCTTCCCGGCCGCATCATCCAGGGCATCAAGCAGGCGGGCACCGCCAATCCGGTGTTCATGATGGACGAGGTCGACAAAGTCGGCGCGGATTTTCGCGGCGATCCGTCGGCCGCCCTGCTGGAGGTCCTGGACCCGGAACAGAACACCGCCTTCAGCGATCATTACCTGGGCGTGCCGTTCGATCTCTCCGAGGTCATGTTCATCACTACGGCCAACATCATGGACCCGATCCTCTCGGCCCTGCGGGACCGCATGGAGATCATCGAGATCCCCGGGTACTCCGAGGAGGAAAAAATCGGCATCGCCAAGCGGTTCCTGATCCCCCGCCAGTTGACCGAGCACGGGATCACCGACAAGCACATCACCTTCTCCGATCGGGCGCTCCACCGGATCGTCGGGGACTATACCCGGGAGGCGGGAGTCCGGAACCTCGAACGCGAGATCGCCAACGTGATGCGCAAGGTGGTCAAGAAGATCGCGGAGGGCGAGGACCGGCTCTCCACCATCATCACGCCGACGTCCATCCCCAAGTACCTGGGCGTGCCCCGGCATCACAAGGAGAGTGAGGAGAAAAAAGACCTCGTCGGCGTGTCCACGGGGCTGGCCTGGACCGAGGTCGGCGGAGACATCATCCACATCGAAGCGACGATCATGAAGGGGAAAGGCTCCCTGACGCTGACCGGCCACCTGGGCAACGTCATGAAGGAATCGGCACAGGCCGCGCTCAGCTACGTCCGGTCGCGCGCGCGCCAACTCGGCCTCAAACCCGAGGTCTTCGCCCGGCACGACATCCACATCCACGTGCCCGCCGGCGCGATCCCCAAAGACGGGCCCTCCGCCGGCATCACCATGGCCACCGCGCTCACATCCGCCTTCACCGGCAGGCCGGTGCGCCACGACCTCGCCATGACCGGCGAGGTCACGCTGCGGGGACGGGTTCTGGAGATCGGCGGGCTGAAGGAAAAGATTCTGGCGGCCAAGCGGGCCGGCATCTTCAAGGTGATTCTCCCCAAAAAGAACCAGAAGGACCAGGCGGACATTCCCAAGCATCTGCTCAAAGGGATGACGTTCATTTTTGCCGACACGATGGACGACGTCCTCGCGTCGGCCTTGCGCCGCACGCCGGCTCCCGGCAGCGCGCACGTGAAGACGACTGCACCTGGGCGCCGCACGTCGATCAGCCGCCGACCCGTCGCCGCCGCGTCTTCCAGACAGGGCTGATGCGCCAGAGCCGGATCGGCGAATTTGCACTCATCCGGCGGCTCAGGAACGCAACACGGGTTCCGCATGCCGTACGGAGCGCGGTCCTCGCGGGCATCGGCGACGATGCCGCCGTTTTGAAGATCCGACCGGGCCGAGTCCTGCTGGCCACCACCGACCTGCTGGCCGAGCGCGTCCACTTCGATCTGGCCTGCACAACCTACCGGCAACTCGGCTACAAGGCCGCCATGGCCAATCTCAGCGACATCGCAGCGATGGGAGGCATTCCCCGGTTCGTGCTGATCGCCCTGGCCCTCACCCCGCGTCAAACACCACGTGACGTCGAAGCGCTCTATGCGGGCGTGACGGCCGCATGCCGGCCGGCGGGCGCAGCGGTCGTCGGCGGGGACACCTCCGCCTCCCGTACCGGCCTCTTTCTGAGCTTCGCCGTCCTGGGAGAAGCAACGCCGAGCGAAGTACTCCGGCGTTCCACGGCCCGTGCAGGCGACCATCTGTATGTGACCGGAACAGTGGGTGATGCGCAGGCGGGGCTGGAAATTCTCCTCGCGCGCAAGGCAGGCCGCCGTGGGCGCGGGACGAACGCGCGCGACGCGGCCTACCTCTCCGGCCGCCACCAGGCACCGACGGCGCGGCTCCGCGAGGCCAGGCAACTGGCTGAACGTCACCTGGCAAGCGCAGCCATTGACCTGTCTGACGGCCTGGCCGGTGACATCCGCCACATCTGCGAGGAAAGCGAGGTCGGCTGCCTCATTGACGCGCGGCAGCTTCCCCTGTCACGGCCGCTCATCGCGTATGCGCGGGCCGGACGGCGCGACCCGATCGCGTATGCGCTCGGCGGAGGAGAAGATTACGAGCTCCTCTTCACGGTGCGGCCGGGCAACGTCTCACGTGTGGACGGGCTCATTCGCCGCCGGGTGCTGCGAGCGACTCCCATCGGACGCATCACGCCGGCCAGGCAGGGGCTCCGTATCATCAGGGCTGACGGCTCCGTTCGACCGCTGACCGCGAAAGGCTACGAGCACCGCCTGGGATGATTCCCCTCACCATCATCAAGGAGAAGCTCCGCCAGATCCTTCACCTGGGAGATTCGCCCCAGCGCACCGCCATGGCCTTCGCCGCAGGGGTCCTCATCGCCTTTTCCCCCACCTATGGCCTCCACACCGCCAGCGCGTTTCTTTTCGCGTGGGCCTTCCGCTTGAACTTCCTGGCCCTGATGGCGGGGAACCTGATCAACAATCCCTGGACCTTCCTGCCGATCGTCGCTGGCAGCATGTGGGTGGGTCTGCTGCTGGACCCGGTCGGCGCCCCCCCGAACATCGATTGGGTCGTGTTCAAGTCTCTCATGTGGGTGGATAAGTTCCGGATGTTGTGGAATGAATTCCAGCCCTACCTGGTTCCCTTTATCCTGGGCCATGTGCTGCTGGGCGTGATCGCGGCGGCCGCCGGATATTTCATCATGTACCACGCCATCCTCAAGTTCCGCGAACATCACGCGAAGACACCGCAGCAGGCCCCAGTTGCGCCCCCACCTCCATCGTGCTAGATTTTTCCGGTGACGCCCCGCCCATCCCTCGGCAAATCCCACTATGACGGCTCGGCGCTGATCGCCGACCCGATCCACGAATACATCACGTTCACCGTCCCCTTCGCCGCTCCCGCGAAAGGCCCGGCGCGCGGCGAACCGCAGGAAACCACCGAGAAGGACCTGATTGATTCGCCGTGGGTTCAGCGGCTCCGCTATATTTTCCAGCTCCAGAGCGCCCGCTGGGTCTATCCGTCGGCCGAACACAGCCGGTTCGTCCACTCGCTTGGCGCCATGCATGTCGCCGGGCGGTTCGCCCGCCACCTGTACCCCTTTCTCCACAAGGCCGTGCCGGACTCGCCCTCCGCCAACTATATCGAGGAACTACTCAGGGTCACCGCACTTGTCCACGACATCGGCCACGGGCCCTTCTGCCATTTTTTCGACGAGAATTTCCTCGAGCAGTTCCACCTGACCCACGAGAAGCTGGGACAGATCATCATCCGTGAGCATCTCGGCCCGACCATCCGGAAGATCCGCCGGAGCCCCTCCGGGCCCTTCGCCAGGGGCGAAGAGCTCGATCCCGTCCAGATCGCCCATCTGATTCTCAAGGATAAAGGCAAGGACCGCTCCAAGATGCCGCGGTGGTTGAACTTTCTCCAGCCGATCATCTCCGGCAGCTACACGGGGGATAATCTGGATTACGTCCTCCGCGACTCCTACATGTGCGGCGTCGCCGTTGGGCCTGTGGATCTCAGCCGGCTCATCCATTACACGATGATCACCGAGAAGGGCTTCACCATCCACAAGACCGGCCTGCCCGCGCTGCAGATGTTCCTGAACACGCGGATGTACCTGTACTCGAACGTGTACTACCACCGGACGACGCGCGCCATCGACATCCACCTGCGGGAAATCTTCGGCGACACCATGCGGCTCATCTTTCCCCATGACCCGCGCAAGAAGATGGATCAGTACCTGCACCTGACCGACTGGTCTCTCCTTGAGAAAGTCCGAAGCTGGACCAAGTCCCGCAACCCCAAGCAGCGAGGGCTCGGCGAAGAATGGGCGCGCATCCTCGGCCGGGACGTCAAGTGGAAGATGGCCTACAATACGGTCCTGCCCGAAACAGACAAAACTCGCGGGATGGATTTTCAGAGCCGTGAGTACTATGAAGCATGTATCCGCAGGGAGTTGCCGGCAAAGCTGGACGAGATGGAATTCCGTGTCGACATGGCCTATCAGGATCCAAGACCCAATCCCAAAGACACGCGTGGCGTCCCGCTGTACGTCTATGATTCGAGCACGCAATCCGTCTCCACGGAGCCGCTGGAGGAATTCCTGGACCTGCTTCCAACACGCCTGATCCAGTTCCGGATTTATTCGCTGAACCACGACGCCGACGCGGAGCTCTCGCGGGCGGCCGCCACTGTGCTGAACAAAACGTCGTCCAGCATCGAGACCAACGTCTGATGGCCACGTTCAAAAGCGGCGCGTTCGCCCAGCAATGTTTTTCCGCCCATCCCCTGTCGCTGAACTTCAAAGCGCTGACGCCACCCGACCGCGTGGTGGTGGAATGCATCAACTGCCACATGCGGCACCGGTTCACCGTGCGGGCGCTGATGACTCGTGCGGCTGAGGTGGGCGGCCCCGAACGGGAGGCCATGGGCGATCTGGGCGTCTGCGCCGCCGAGCACCCCGGCGAGCTGCGGGTGAGCGTCATCGACGTCATGACCGATTCCGTGAAGCTCAGGTGCGGGGCCTGCCGCAAGGCCTACTCCATCTCCGTGTCGGTGTTTGAAACCTACCGGAAAGACGGGTAAGATGGGCACTTACCATGGAGGTACATGATGAGCGATAAGACGATCCGCCTGATGTACGGTCTCGCCCTGCTTCTCTTCATCGGAGGAGCAGCGGATGTCTCGATGTTCATCATGCAGCGATACGACGACTTTCAGAAAGGCCTGTCCGACGAGCTGGCGTTGACCGGGCTCGGCGTCTGGTGGGTCATTGCATTGGGCATCGCGAGCTTCACGTACACCAAGAGCAAAAAAGCAGCGGGCTAAGAGCCGATACAGTCAACCCGCAAGCATTGCTCCAGCCATCTCCTCATACCTGCGGATTCTGCTAGATTTCAGAATGTAGGGGCGGGGTTCACCCCGCCCGTCTTTTTCCCTCGCCCGTCTGCTCCACCCTCATCGACAGAAGTGATGTGTGACTGTATGACCTGACACACAATTCTGCTCAATCCTTCTGACCCTCAATCCTCACTCGCGCTTCTTGGGCTTCCACTCATGGGCCAGCTTTTGGGCTTCGGCAATCTGCGCTGGGGTCATCTTTATTGCCAAATTGTGACGAAACTCAATGGCGTCTTGATCGCCTTGGGATGTCGCGAGATTGGCCCACATGTGGGCTGGAACGAAATCCTGTGCAACACCCAAGCCCTTGGAGTACATAAACCCCAGGTTGTGCTGAGCGTCGGCATCCCCCTGCTCGGCCGCTGCGCGATACCAATACAGGGCTTGTACGTAGTCTTGTGGGACGCCGCGTCCCCTGTAGTACATCAAGCCCAGTCTGTGCTGGGACTCGGGGTCTCCTTGCTCGGCATCCGCATGTAATTGCTTTACGTACTCACCCACAGAATCTGCCCAAGCGAATGGGGCAAGTAACAGCAGGATCGCGCAACACGCGGCGAGGCGTTGGACTATATGGATCATAGGACGGTCTCCGAGCCTCGTGCCTTAACGGGCTCTCGTCCACGGTTAAGTGACGGCCAAGTCTTTCTTCGCTGCCGCGACAACAGCTTTAAGACCATCCCGAGCTGTCGTGTAATCGGATTCAATCCGGCCAAACCAGTCGCCAGGGTGGACCCCTTTGCCGCGATCTCGCCACATCTGTGCGAGGGCCGCCTCAGCTTCTGCGGAGATCAGAAACGGGCCTGCTGCAGTTGCCTTCTTCAGTTCAATGTATCCAGTACGCCAGTACTCGTCAATCTGTCGGCGACGATCTTCGGGAATGCTACGACTCTCAAGCTCGGCATCGTAATGCTCTTCGTGATAGTAGACCAACCCAGCGAGCGCCTCAACGATCCGAGAGTATGCTTCTGCCTTTCGCTCCCACCAGCGTTCCTTGGCAAAGCGGCTGAACCTCACACTGTAGGCAGACACGCCAACAGCAATGACGGAAGCCACGAACGCTAAAACGGCGGCTG
>JAUSHW010000082.1 GCA_030648395.1 Nitrospirales bacterium
CTGCAAGGCCTTGCCAAGGGCTCTGACCAGGATGTTCAGCGACACCCCCTTGAGGAGAAATTCGGTCACGCCCAGCTCCCGCGCCTGGTTTTCCCACACCGGGGTGGCTCCTCCCGTCAGAATGATAACCCGGGCTTGCAGGTCGAGCGCGCGGATTTGCTTGAGCACCACGATACCGCTCATATCGGGCATGTGCAGGTCCAGCAGCGTCAGGTCGGGTCTCCGCTGCGTGAACAGTTTAACGCCGTCACGGCCGTTGGTTGCCGTCAGCACCTCGTGGCCGCAATTGCTCAGCTCCTCCTTCAGCAGGTCGCACAGCATCTGCTCATCGTCCACCACCAGAATCGTTGACATGTCACGCCCCTCTGAACACCGTTACTTAGGCGCCGGATCACCTGCACCGCTCATCGCCCCGGCCGGACGGTCGCCCGGCAGAGCCGGCGCGGCGGCGGTTGAGAGGCGCGGCCCGATCTGTTTCATGAGCGGATGCTCCCATCCCCACCCGATCAGCTTGTCGCCGACGATCAGCACCGGCGTGAGCTGCTGGTCCGTAATGCCGCCCTCCGGACCAGTGCCGCCCGTGTAATAGAACAGGGCCTCATGGCTGACCCCATCGATCTCAAGCGCCGCGGTTCGATACGGACTCCGGAGCAACTCAGTCTTGATGCAGCGCAGCCAGCCGTTGTGGCGAAGATAAAACTCCCGGTCCTCCCAGCTCCACCCCGCACAACCCTCGACTGGTTCGAGATTCATCCTCGCCATGACCTCGTCACGGGACTGCCCGACAGCCAGGGTCTTGAGCTGCGCGACGGTTCGTGTGGCAAATTCCAGGTTCGTTTCAGCCGTGGGAGCCGGCACGATGTAGTCCACCGGCGAATAGCCAAAGATACACCCGGCCGCCGTCAGCAGCACCGCCACCAGCGCCGTGAGGACATAGACTCTTTTCATCTCACCCTCCTCTTCACCGGAATCCGGCTGACTTCCTCAAAGTATTTGACGAAGGCCTTCATCCCTCCGGAGGCCTGGCCCCAATCGAACCGTTCGTTCGGCGCGTGGTAGCCGTGCTCCGGCAGGCTCAACCCCAGAAACATGACAGGCGCCTTCCATCGTTCCGCCATGGTCACGACCGCGCCGATGGACCCGCCCTCCCGGATAAAGGCCGGCTCCTTTCCAAATCCGAAGCGCAGGGCCTTCCGCAGGGCCTCGGCATAGGGGCCTCCAAGATCGGCCGCGTAGGGCCGCAGCATCCCGTCCGCTTCCACGCGAATGTCCGGGTTGAGCTTCCGGACGTACTTCCGGAACAGCGAGAACACCGCGGCCGGCTCCTGATCGGGCACCAGCCGCATGCTGACCTTCGCCTCGGCCCGCGGCGGAATGGACGTCTTGACCCCCGGACCTGTGTAGCCCCCGACAAAGCCGTGGATTTCAAATGTCGGTTCCGCCCACAGGCGGCGCATGACCGCAGCGCGGTCCCGCACGCGCAGCTTGGTCAGTTGATGCGCCGCGGCAAAGGCGGCGACCTGGAAGCCTGATTTCAGAAATTGCGCCCGGTCCGCTTGCCCCAGCGGCTTGACCGCGCGGTAAAAACCGGGAATCGTGACGCGGCCGCTCCGGGCATTCACGCAGGCCGACACCACGGCGGCCAGCTCCGTCAGGGGATTGCGCGCCACGCCTCCCGTCAACCCGGAATGCGCCTCGCGCGTCGCGGTTTCCAGGGTGAGCCGCGCGGCCAGGTTGCCCCGCAAGCCATAGGGCGCCGCCGGACGCCCGCCCGCCAGCCAGATCGTATCGGACACAACAACCGAGTCGGGACTCCGAAGCCACGCCGCGCCCTTCAGCCCCTTCGCGAAATGTGGGCTCCCGATCTCTTCCTCGAGCTCCCACAGGAACTGAATGTTGAGCGGCAGGTTCTGCTCGACCGCATAGTGGGCCGCCAACAAGGCAGTCAGCGCCGGGCCCTTATCGTCCGTTGTCCCCCGCCCGTAATAGTGATCGCCGTGTACGGAAAACTTGAACGGCTCGCGCGTCCACTCAGGCTCCATCGCCGGCTGGACGTCGAGATGATTGTACACCGTGACCGTCGGCCACGCCGGATTGCGCACCCAGCCCCCCACGACCATCGGATGGCCGCCGGTTTCCACGAGCACGGCATCAGCCTTGAGTTCCTTGAGATACCCGATGGCGACCCCCGCCCCCCGCCGCACGTCCTCGCGCCGGGCAGGGTCCATGCTGACCGTCGGCACCTCCACCAACCGCCCCAGCCACTCCTCAAAGCGAGGCCGCGATTGCGTGATATGCCGATCCAGGCCGCCAAGCAGACTCACGCCGTCGCCTCCAATTCCCGCACCATCCCTTTGATCGTCTCGAACCCTGTCTGCCAGAACGCCTCCGATCGGATGTCCACGCCGAAATCCTTGAGCAGCGACTCCGGCGAGCGTGAGCCGCCGGCCGCCAGCAGATCGAGATACCGTGGCACGAACGAGGCCCCCTGCGCCTTGTACAGCCCGTAGAGCGCCAGCACCAACAGATTGCCGAAGCTGTAGGCATAGCAATAGAAGGGACTGGCAAAAATGTGCGGGATCGTCAGCCACTCCCATCGGAACTCATCGGGGATGGCCACGGCGCGGCCGAACTGGTGCCGCAGCTCGGACAGATAGACGCCGCAGAGGTCGTCCATCGTGCCGCCTTCGCCGATGATCCGATGCGCCTCGCGCTCGAACCGGACGAAGTACGCCTGCCTCAAAATGGTGGCATACACATCGTCGAGTTGCCGAATGAGCAGACCCTGCTTGACCACCGTGTCGCGCTCCGCCGCCATAAGGGCATCCGACAGGATGCGCTCGCCGAACACCGAGGCCGTCTCGGCCAGCGGGAGCGCGGAGTGGAATGTGAAGACCGAATGGTCGGCCGCCAGCATGCCGTGCACCGCGTGCCCCAATTCGTGAGCCAGCGTGGCGACATCCCGGACATCGCCTTTGAAATTCAACAGCACGTAGGGAGTCGTCTGGGGGAGCACGCTATAACAGTAGGCCCCGCCGACCTTGCCGGGACGAACCGCCGCGTCCACGTGGCGCTCATCGAGCACGCGCCCCGCCAGATCCGCCAGTCTGGGCGAGAAGCCGCGATACGCGTCCAGCACCATGTGCGACCCCTTCGCGAACGTATACCGCTTATCGGACTCATGAAACCGCGCATAGATGTGGTGCCGACTCATCTTCCTGATGCGGCACAGCCTGGCCTTGAGCTTGAAGTAGTGCTGAAAGACGCCGGCATTCGCGGCACAGACATTCAGCAGGGCGTCGACGGCATCTTCGGGAATATCGTTCGACAGGTTGCGCACCCCGATCGGCGAGCGGTGCTTGCGCAGGCCCAGGTTCTCCTGCTTCCAGTCCATCACCAGCGTCTTGTAGATATCGCTAATCACATCGGCGTTGACGGCGTACACCCGAAAGAGCTCGCGATAGGCCGCCTCGCGCACGCGGGCGTCAGGATCGCGCACGTACACCATCAGGTCCTCGCGGGTGAGTTTTATATGGACCCGGCCTTTGACCTTTAACCGGTAGCTCAGGCCGCTGGTAAGGATCTCGTAGAGCCCGACCACCGCCTGGCGGCCGGTGACACTCTTGACGTTGACGATCTTCTCTTCCGGCTCGCTGAGCGCATGCTCCCGGAAACGGCGCAGGGACTCCAGGTGGTAGGCGTAGTCCCCCGACCGGGCCAGCAGCCGTGCGGCATTCGTGTCATCGAGCTTCTGCCACCAGAGATCGAAAAACAGCATGCGGTTGGCGAGCTCTGCCTGCAACTCTTCAACGATCGCCTTGAACGAGCGCGCCTGCTGATCCTTCGTGTTCTCCGAGAACCAGAGGTAGGCGTAGGCGCCGAGCCGGCTCGTCGTCCGCACGATCGTGTCGGCCAAGCGCAGGGCCTCCAGAAATGTGTCGGACGGGATGTCGGGCGACAGCCGCCCACGGAATTCCTCGAACCGCCTGACCTGGCCATCCACCTCCTTGCGCAGGCCTTCCAGCTCGCGGGCCGGATCCGAGAGCAGGTCTTTGAGGTTCCAGGAGGCGGATTTGGAGCCTGGGCGCTTCACGAATCGCCCCTACTTATACTCTTGCCCGCAATGGGCGCAGACGATCCAGCCGGACTGAAGGACGCGCTCGCAGCCGAGACAGACGCGACGGAGCGTTGCCCGGCAGGTGGGACAGAACCGGTATTCGGAGTTCAGCAGGCGCCCGCAGCCGGGGCAACTGATCGCCACGTGCTCGCTGACCTCCAGCACACGCCCCAGTTCGTCCACCGTGGTCACGCCCGCCTTGGCCTTGTCCAGCCCATCCTGCACGAGACTGCGCATGCCGCCTTCCTGGGCGGCCAGCCGGATGTCCTCCTCCGTCGATTGCCGGAGAATGAGGTCGCGGATGCGCGGGGTCATCACCAGCGTCTCGAACACGCCCGTCCGGCCCTTGTACCCGGTTTCCTGGCACTTGACGCAGCCCTTGCCGGCCATGAACGTGCCGCCCGCCAGGCTGACGGGAGACAGGCCGAGCCCGACGATCCCGCTGGCATCGGGCCGGGACGGAGCCTTGCAATTTCCACACACTGTCCGGACCAGGCGTTGGGCAATGATGCCGATCAGCACGGAGGACACCAGATACGGCGGCACCCCGATGTCCAACAGGCGCGTGATGGTGGACGGCGCGTCGTTCGTATGGAGCGTGGTGAAGACGAGATGGCCGGTCAGCGCCGCCCGGCAGGCGATCTCCGCCGTTTCGGCATCGCGAATCTCCCCGACCAGGATGATGTCCGGGTCCTGGCGGAGAATCGACCGGAGGCCCGCGGCGAACGTCAACCCGATGTCCGCGTTGACCTGCATCTGGTTGAGCCCCGGATATTGGTATTCGACCGGGTCTTCCACCGTCACGATATTGGTCGTCGGCGACTTGATCCGGCTGAGAATGCCATACAGGGTCGTGGTCTTGCCGCTGCCGGTCGGTCCCGTCACCACAACCATCCCCCGATGGCGCTCGAGGAGGCCCTTCACCTTTTTCAGATCGTCGGCAACCAGGCCGATTCCATCAAGCTCCAGACTTCTGCTCGAGGTGTCCAGCACGCGAATCACCGCCTTCTCGCCATGCTGGAGCGGGATAATGGAAATTCGGAGATCCGCCTCGCTTCCGTCCACCGTCACCCGGACCGACCCATCCTGCGGCAGGCGACGCTCCGCGATGTCGAGGCGGCCGATGATTTTCAGACGCGACACCAGCGCCGGATGGAGCGCGGTGGGCACCTTGAGCTGATCGGACAGCAAGCCATCGAGTCGGAACCGGACCGTGCCCTCCGGCACGCCGGGCTCGATGTGGATGTCGCTGGCCCCCAACTGGATCGCCTTACGCATGATGAGATTCATCAACTGGATGACGGGCGCGCCCTCGGCGTCGGCATCCAGCGCGCTGGGCGCCTGGGATCGCGGCGTGAGCATCGGTTCGGCGGGCGCGTCCCCTACGCCCTTCGCCATCAGGCGTCCCGCCCCCTCCAGATGCCGCAAATAGAACCGTTCGATGGCGCCCAGGATTTGAGACCGGCTCCCGAGCTTGGCCGTGACCTTGCTCCCCGTCGCGAATGAGAGGTCCTGGACCGCCTCATAGTCCAGCGGATCGGCCATCACCAGCTCCAGCCGTTTCCCGTGGCGGCTGATCGGCAGGGCCGTGTACTTGCGCGCCAGGTCCTCCGGAAGAAGGTCCAGCTCTTCAGGGCCCAGCGTGAGGGAGGACACGTCGGTGTAGGGAACCTTCAGGTGATCACTGAGCAGGGGAAGGAGTTGCGCTTCCGTCACATGGCCGGCGTCGAGGAGAATTTCACCGATTCGTCTTCCTGACTGGCGCTGCTCGACGAGCGCCTGATCGAGGACCTGGCGCGTGATGAGTCCGCGCCTGGCCAGGAAATCGCCGAGACGAAGCCGGCCCGTCGCTTCGGGCTCCTTGCCCGGCTTCGTCGGCTTCTGGTTCCCGGTCTCCATCCCTGCCCGTCGCCTTATTTCGTAACGAGGAGCGGAACGAAATCTTCTTCCAGGACGGCCTTCTGGCCATCCTTGTCGAGCATGAAGTCGATGAAGGCCTTGACGACCGGCGACGGCGGCGTCTTCGTCACGAGCACGAGCGGCCGGCGCAGGGGATACGCTCCGGAGGACACGTTGGCCAGCTCCGGATCAACTTTATTGATCGACAACAGACGGACCGGCACGCCGACGTTGACGTTGCCGAGCCCCGCGCTAAGATTGACGTAGGACACCGCATTGAGGCTACCCGACACGGTGCGAATGGCTTCCTTATCGGGCTCCACGACGCCTTTTCCGTTCACGAGCTTCCCGGCCAGGTTCAACTGCTGCTCTAGGTAGGGCCGCACGCCCTTGCCTTCCTCGCGGTGAATGACGACGATCTTGGAGGCCAGCCCTCCCAGCTCATCCCAGGTCCTGTTTTTTCCCTCGAGCAGGTCGGTGATCTGCTTCGTCGTCACATCCGTGACCCGGTTGGAGGCATTGACCATGATCGCGATCCCCTCCCAGCCGACCACCGTGCCGGCCCAATCCTTCTCCTCGGGCTTCAGCGTTCGCCCCAAGACCACGATGTCCGCCGAGCCGTCGGCCAGCGCCGCCAGCGGTTCCGCGCCGTCCGTCACCACAAACCGGGTGCGAACCATGGGATTCAGCTTCTCGAATTTCACGGCCGTTTTCTCGAAGATCCCCTGCTCCCGGCCGGCCACAAACAGGTTCAGCTTGCCGCTGAGGTCCGAGGCCGCTTCGGCGGAGGCCCCCCACGCCACCCAGAATAAGATTGCGAAAATGACGATCACCCGCGCATGCATACATCCTCTCCTCTTCAAAAACCCGGCATCCCCGGACACCCTGACGCCGATAATACCACAGACCCCGTAGAGCTACCATCAAGGGAAACCATGCCTAGTCCTTCACAGGCACGCCCGGTCTGGCCTTAACGCTCGGCGCCTTCGCCCCCAGCACGCGCTTGGACAGGACCATGTAACTGCGCACGCCAAAGACGCCCGTCGCCTTCAGGCCGTACTCGGACTGGAGCCGGACCACGGCCGCGCGCGTGAGGGAGTCATACGTCCCGGTCACGGGCCCTCCCAGCAGCCCCTGTGCTTGGAGCGATTGCTGGAGAGCCGCCACCACGGGATCCTTTCCCTTTCTCACCCGCAACGGAACCCTGATGCCGGGCAAGCCTTTCCACAAAATCAGCGCGTCGCCATCGACATGCTGCAACAGGTCCGGCCGGCTCACCACACGCCGGCCCACCAGCGGATCGAGGATCACGACCTCCGTTGCACTCAGGCCCACCAGCACGACGGCATGCCGGAAATCGTCCGCGGTCTCCTTCCAGTCAAGCAGGCAGGGATAGTCGAGGCGCGCCAGCAAATCCCAATCAACGGGCAGTCTGGCCGACTGCAGGCCGGACTGCGTGATCAGGCGAGCGGGGTCCCGCCCGGCCAGCTTCTCCACCGTGGCGGATCGAAGAAAGCCCCACATCTGCAACAGCGAGAGCGTCGCCGTCAGGCGGGCGTTCTTGAGCTGGGCCACGGCGACCGCCGGGTTCTCGGATAGTTCTCGCGTCCGGGGAGCCTGGCCTGGCGCTACGGAACGTCGCGCAGGAAACATCGCTTCCGGGACTGTGACGGCAGACTCTTCCGCAATGGCGCGCTCCTGGACGGCTCCGTCCAGGCTCTCATTGACCCGCATCCAGGTCGGCCCAAGCCAATACAAAGCCCCGAGGGCCCCGGCGCCGACCAGCACAGCCAGCGCAATCCACGACGGCGGAACCCGGACTTTGGGACGCTCCTGGTCTGTTGCGGTCGCCATGATGAAGGATGCGAAAGTCGCACATTTGCGCACCCCTGTCAATGAACGCGCCGGCGGCTGTTCCGGCATTCCCACCGGCCGGAATTACTGGTAAGATACGACGCATGAACCGGATCGCCGCCCCTGCCCTGGCGCTGAGCGTATGGCTCCTGCTCCTTCCGGGCGTGCCCGTCTCGGCAGCGGATGACGACTTCAGGCTGTCCCTGGAGGTGCTGACTCACCTGCTGACGCACGACCAGGAACTTGTCCGGGGAGCGGCGGCGGCCGCGCTGGCGGAACTCGGCCCCTCCGGCACGCACGCCGCGCTGACGACGGCTCTCCGTGATCCCTCTCCACGGGTGCGCACGTTCGCCATTCAGTCCGCGGGTCGCATGGGACGCGCCGCGGCGATCCCCGCAGTGCGCGCGGCGGCGGGCGATCCCGACAGCAACGTCCGCATCGCGGCCCTCTCCGCGCTGGGACTCTCCAGGGACCCGTCGGTCCTCGGCGAGGTCCGGAAAGCCCTGCACGACAAGGAGCCTATCGTCCAGCTGGTGGCGCACGAGGCCCTGGTGCGCCTCAAGCAACCGCAGTCGGCGCAGCCCTTCCTGGCGGCCGCCAGGGACTTCAGCCCCGCCGTGCGCGGCGCGGCCATGGGCATTCTCGGCCGGCTGAAGGATCCGTCGGCTCTTGCCGTGCTGACCCTCGGCCTGCACGACCCGGACCCCTCGGTCCGCTCCTTCGCCGCCGGCGCCTTGGGCGATCTCGGGGCGGCGTCCGCCGTCACTGCGCTGGTGGACGCGCTGAGTGATCAGGACCCCTACGTCCGGAACTTCGCCGCCGGAAGCCTGGGCCGCCTCAACGCCAAAGTGGCCATCCCCGCGTTGTGGGAAGCCGTCAAGGATTCCGACTCCCTCGTCCGTCTGGCCGCAGCGGAATCACTCGTCCGGTTGGGAGAAGGCGAGGCGGCGCTGGCCATCAGGGAACTGGCCAGGGACCCCGAGTACGGCGTGCGGAGCGCGGCCGTTGGCGCGATGGCCCGGAGCGATCCGAGCCGCGCCATGGCCCTTGCGCTGGCGGCGTTCGACGATCCCGCCCCGCGGGTGCGCGTGGCGTCGGTCCAGGCACTCGGGCGGGTCGGGGGCAGGACGGCCGTTCCCTATTTGAGACGCGCGCTGCTGGACAAGGACCTGACCGTCCGCGCGTTCGCCGCCGGGCACCTCGGCGCCGTCGCGGCCGACCGGAAACATAAAAAGGGGAACTAGATGCTCAAATTACTGGGGTTCCTGATGGTCGTGGGACTGGCGTTCGGGCTGGGCGTGTACGTCGGCCAGAAAGGGCCGGAAAACGTGCTGCACAAGGCGAAGCAACTCGGCGCCGATGTCGTCGCCAGGACAAGCTCGGTGGAACGCAGTCTCGCCACCCGCACGGGGATCGTGAACGCAAAGGAGCGGCTGGTGCAGGCGAAGTCGGAGTTGCTCGACAAGAACTACGGCAAGGCCGTCTCGGGCCTGGAAGAAGCCTCACAGGCCCTGGTCAAGGCCAGGGACGCCGCCGGCGACGACCTTCGGGGGAACCTGGAGAAGACACTGGAAAAGGTGGCGTCGGCGAAGACCGACGCTCAGGCGCTCAAACCGGGCCTGCAGACGAAAGTGGATGAACTGGTGAGGGAACTGGATCAGTTGCTGGGACGGTAGGGGCGCAATTGATTGCGCCCAGCACGTCGGGCGTGATGAATCACGCCCCTACGGATTACGCGGTGCCCGACGTCTCTTCGATTTCCACGCCTGCCTTCGCCTTCTTCTTCCAGCCCCAGATGATGCGTTCCGCGCGGAATTGGACGGCAAAGTCCGGGTCTTTCATCAGCGCCTTGATGGCAGGCTTGCCCCGTTCGTCGCCGATCTGATCAAGGCCCGCGATCGCCGCCATGCGCACTTCCCATTCCTCGTCCTGGGTGGCTTCGATCAGCAGATCCACCGCTTCAGGAAGACCGATCGCGCCCAGCGCCAGGACGGCATGCTTGCGCACGTTCCTGTCCTTGTCGTTAATGACCGCCGTGAGCCGCTCCACGGCCGGCAGGCCCACCTCCACCAGCGCCGCCATCGCGTCATCCTTGAACTCTTCGTTGCGAAGCTGGACGAACAGCGGATCCAGCACCCGCTCGTCCTTGATCCTGCCGAGAACCTTGATGACATAGCGCCGGGTCTGGTACTCGCGCAGGGCCTTGATCAGCGGCTCGACGGCGGGGGAGCCGATCATCGCCAGCGCGTCCTCGGCCGCCTCGCGAACGTTCCATTCGTCGTCCCGCAGCGCCGTGATGAGGGGCGCGACCGCTCGCTCGTCGCTCATCTCGCCCAGTGTAATGGCGGCTTCCTTGCGGCGGAACCAGTCCTTCTCCTTCAGAAGATCGATCTGAATCTCGACCTCGTCCTTGACCTTCGGCTCCGGAGCCTTCTCCGCAACAGGCGCGGCCACGGCCTCGGCCGGCGTCTCCACCGCGGCCATGGCCTGCTCGGGACCCGTCGGCACGTAGGCGGACTTGTCCGACCCGTCGGGCATGGCCGATACCGCATCCGCGGGCTTCGGCGCAGCCTTTGCCGTGTCGAGATCTTCTTTTTTCTTCCTGCTGTCTTCAGCCATGATGGTCCCTACAATCAGCCGGCGGCCGCAGCCGGCGCTGGTGCCGATGCCGCGGCGGGCTTGACTTCCTTCTTCTTCCCTTGCGCGCGTGCCAGCCGTGACGCCAGTGTCCGCTTCTTCCGCTGGACCCGCTTCAGACGCTTGTGAAGGGCGCGGAGCGAGGCGTCCCCCTCGGCGTTTTCAGTTTTGGCCTTCCGCGCACCTACTTTTTCTTTCAGCCGTTTGATGTCCGTCTCGAGAGGATTCTTCTTTTTCGCCATGTCTTCCCCTTGTAATATGCAGGATCAGGTTCAGAAGAATAAGTGTAGCGGGTCGCCTGCGGGAGTGTCAATGGAGGGTCAAGCGAAAGCGGCAGCCATGCCTTCGACCAATTCCGCATGGTCGGGGTGCTCGTCTGGAAACTCTTCGGCTTCAGATAACCGGCGGGTGCGCCGCGGGTCGCGAAGGACGTCCATCGGCCCGCGAGACGCCGACCCCGCCGCTCGGCTGCCAACCGCGTAGAGTGAGGCCTGAACGGCTTGCACGCCTTCACCACGCACGAGCGTCGCGCTTAGCCCAACGCCCACGTTCTCGTCCGGCTCCTGGACGGCCGCGCGACCGGACGAAAGGCTCGCACCGCGAGTTCCCATCTGAATCACTTCAACCACGACAGGGAGCGTTCCGGAATCCACGCCGCCGAGCTGCTCGGCCGCGGCATAGGACAGGTCGATGATGCGGCCCTTGATGAACGGGCCGCGGTCGTTGATCACCACCTCCACAGCCCGCCCGCTTTCGGCATTGGTGATACGGACCACGGACCCCAATGGCAGGAGCCGGTGTGCCGCGGTCAATTTAAATTGATCGTATATCGCCCCGCTGGCCGTTTGGCGCCCGTGAAAATCGCCCCCGTACCACGACGCAATACCCTGCTCCACGTACCCGGCATCATAGTCTCCCACGCCTTTTGGAACGGTCATGCAGGCCGGCATGGACAATATCGAGATGAACAAAATACTCTTTATTATTCGATCAGTTATACCCATTTGCTCCTTTGCCTCAGGTCCATCATAAGCAGCAGGCGAACCGCACATGCTGCTTTCCTCTGGCCCAGCGCACTCGCTGGGTTTCTCTACTGTCTCGCCCGTTGATTAGGTGTTTTGAAGATCGCCTGAAAGTACAGGCTATGGATGATATGGATGAAGTATGGTTAGACTATACACACACTCACATCTGAAGTCAAGACAGAATTGACAGGGCTTTCTCCCGTCACCTACACTGACAGGCCATGACGCCACAATCTTCCCAGGAGTTGCGCGCCGCGACCCGTACAACCACCATCGGCTTCGTCAACCTCGGCTGCTCCAAAAACCAGGTGGACAGCGAGGTGATGCTGGGGGCGCTGGCGAAGGACGGCTTCGAGCTGACCGCCGACCCCGCACGCGCCGAGGTGGTCATTATCAATACCTGCGGCTTCATCGAGGAAGCCAAGCAGGAATCCATCAACGCCATCATCGAGCATGGGAAACTCAAAAAGAACGGCACCTGCAAGGTCCTGATCGCCGCCGGCTGTCTCTCCCAGCGCTACCAGGGCGAACTGCTGAAGGAACTGCCGGAGTTGGACGGCGTCGTCGGGACCGGGGATACCGGCCGCATTGCCGAGATCTGTCGGACCCTCCTCGGGCCGGGCCGCAAGACCCGACGCGTGTGGGCCAGCCCTCCCCCGTACCTGTACGACGAGCTGACGCCGAGGCTGCGGCTCGGCAAGATGCACTCCGCCTACGTCAAGATCGCCGAGGGCTGCAACCGGAACTGCGCGTTCTGCGCCATCCCGATCATGCGGGGCAAGCAGCGCAGCCGGCCCATCGAATCCATCGTCGCGGAAGCCCGCACGCTGGCGGCCGAGGGGGTCAAGGAAATCAACCTCATCTCGCAAGACACCATCAACTATGGGGTAGACCTCGGCGTCCGGCACGGCCTCGTGTCGCTATTGCGCGAACTGGTCACGGTGAACGGCCTTCGCTGGATCCGGCCCTTTTATCTTTACCCGCAACAAGTCACAGATGAGCTGATCGATCTCTACGCAGGCGAGGAGAAGATCACAAAATATATCGACATGCCGTTCCAGCACATCAATGACGCCGTACTGAAACGCATGCACCGGCTCGGCAACAACGCGCACATCACAACGCTCGTGGATCGTCTGCGCACCCGCATCCCCGGCCTCAGCTTCCGGACCGCCTTCATCGTCGGGTTCCCCGGCGAGACCAAGGCCGCGTTCACCGAGCTCAAGCGCTGGCTCACGGACATGGAATTCGACCGGGTCGGCGTGTTCCTCTATTCCGATGAGGAGGGAACGTCCGCCGTCGAGCTGGGCCGGAAGATCGACCGCACGGTGATGGAAGCGCGGCGGGACGAACTGCTTGCGCTCCAGGAAACGATCTCGCTCAAGAAAAGCCGGCAGAAGATCGGCAGCACCATCGAAGTCATGGTGGAAGGCGTCTCGGAGGAGACCGACCTGCTGCTCGCCGCCCGCCACGAGGGACAGGCCCCGGAAATCGACGGCGTCGTCTACTTGAATGACGGCACCGCCGATCCTGGAAGTTTCGTCAAAGCCGAGATCACCGACGCCGCCGCCTACGACCTCGTCGGCCGCATCGTCGGGTGAGAAAGCGTAGGGGCACGGCGTGCCGTGCCCCTACCGCGTCCCCCATTACGCCTTCACAGTCACGAACAGCGACGCCCCGCGGCGGTTGATGAGCAACAGCGCCGGCTCGTCCTTCTTGAGGCTCGACGCGACCTTCTCATAGTCCTTCACGGACTTGACCGGCTGCCG
>JAUSHW010000086.1 GCA_030648395.1 Nitrospirales bacterium
GTATTCACCACACATCAGGGCCGTGATGTCTGAACCGCGGATTACACTGATTAAAGGATTACGCTGATGGTTGTCCTTTCATCTGCGAAATCTTTTGATCAGTCCTTCAGCCGAAGGATGGTTCAGAACTCGTAATGAGGACACTATCGATGACCTATCCCGCTGCCTGGGAACAACTCCTGGCTATCGTCGCCGCCGGCGACGCTCCACCCCCGGCCTTCCCCGAAGATGACTGGGATGACCTCCTGCCTCTGGCGCAGCGGCATGGGCTGCTGGCCCTGCTCTACCGTCGTTGCTGCGTCGACTGCCCCCGGCCACTGCCGGTCAGGGTAGAAGAACTCATCCATCAAGCCTACCTTCGCGGCACGGTCCTGAATACGCTGGCGTACAACCAACTGGGCACGCTTCTCCGCGCCATGAACGAGTCCGGTATACCGGCCATTGTGCTTAAGGGCGCCTGTCTAGCTGAAGTGGTCTATGGGGACGTCGCCGTGCGCCCCATGAGCGACCTTGATCTCCTGGTGCGCCCGGAGGACCTCCCGCGTATTGACGATCTGTCGCGTTCGCTCGGGTATATTCGACCCGATGGCGACGTGAGCAAGTTAGCCGATACTGAGTCCCACCACCATTTCCCTGTTTTCAAGTTGAGCAATGGCTTGCCGCTGGAATGGCACTGGACCATTTCCCATCAGGATCGCCATGGGGTGTCCATCGCCGAGACTGAGATCGAGGCGCTCTGGTCGCGCTCCGTGTCGGTGACTGTAGCCGGCGTGGGGACGCGCATGCTGAACCCGGAGGACCTTCTCTTGCACCAGTGCCTGCACCTTGCCAACAATCACCTTTTCGCCTGGGGTGGCCTGAAAGGGCTGATCGACATCAGCTTGATTCTCGAGAAGAACGGCGCACAACTCGATTTCGGGGTGATTGAACGGCGTGCGCAGGCCTGGGGAAGCTGGCGCGGCGTTGCTTTGGCGCTAAGCCTGACGCATAATTGGCTTGGCGCTCCTCTCCCGGAAGCGGTCACCTGCCGTGTACAGGCCGCGCTCCCAACCGACGACGTGATCGAATGGATTCGCGAGAAAATGAGACAGTTGGCGCCAGCTTCAATGGACGGGGCGGGGCCGACACTGCCGGCGAATGCCCGGTGGCAGGAAATACCAGCGATGATTCTCCGCAATCTCCTCCCGCCACCGGCGACAATGGCCAGGCTGTATAATAGGCCGGCAAGATCTAGACGAATCTACTTTGACTATCCCGGGCAAATTGCCGCAGTTATCAGAAAAGGCGGCACGTTGGCCTATCGTCTGGTTGGGGGAGATCGGGAGAAGCACGTTGTGGCTGTGCGCGAGGCGGCGCTGCGCCGCTGGCTGCGAGAGGAACCAAATGAGCGCTGCTGAATCATATCACCTCACCTATCTCGAGCAACTCGAGGCTGAGAGCATTCATGTTATCCGGGAAGTGGCGGCGACCTTCGAGCGTCCTGTCATGCTCTATTCCGTGGGGAAAGACTCGTCGGTGATGGTGCGTCTGGCCCAGAAAGCCTTCTATCCCGCCCCGCTCCCCTTTCCCCTCTTGCACGTCGACACCGGACTCAAATTCCCCGAGATGTACGAGTTCCGCGACCGCTTCTGCCACGAAATCGGCGCCAATCTCGTCGTCTATCGGGCGCCGGAGGTGGCGGACCCCGGCGTGAACCCGGCGGATCTGGGAACGGTGCGCTGTTGCGCCATTCTTAAGACCAGGGCCTTGCTGGAAGCGCTCCGCGCCGGCGGTTATGATGCCTCCCTCGGTGGCGCCCGCCGGGAAGAAGAACGTTCGCGGGCCAAAGAGCGGGTCTTTTCGTACCGCGATGCCAACGGACAATGGGATCCCAAGCAGCAGCGGCCGGAGTTATGGAGCCTGTACAACAGCCGTCTTGTGCGCGGTGAACATATCCGCGTCTTCCCGCTGTCGAACTGGACCGAACTGGATATCTGGCTCTACATCGAGCGTGAAGCCATTCCCGTTGTGCCGTTGTACTTTGCGAAGCAGCGCCCGATGGTCGTGCGCGATGGGCAGTTGATTCCGGTTTATGCGCAGACGCGCCTGTACGCTGGCGAGGAAGTCAGCGAGCTAATGTGTCGTTGCCGGACGCTGGGATGCCATCCCTGCACGGGCGCGGTACTCTCGCAGGCGCGGACGATTACCGAAATCGTCGCCGAGATGCGGGTAGCCAGGCGCTCTGAACGGATCACCAGGATCATCGACCACGATCAGGACGGGTCGATGGAGCAGAAAAAGCGCGAGGGATACTTCTGATGACGGCCGCTTCCCCTTCTCATTCAACCGGCCCGGCCGATCTATTGCGGTTCGTGTTGGCCGGCAGCGTCGACGACGGGAAGTCGACGCTGATCGGGCGGCTCCTCTACGATATCGAGGCGATCTATGAGGATCATTGGGAGGCGCTGCGTCAGCGCGCCGTCCAATTGGGGCAGTCGGGGCCGGACCTCGCCTTGCTCACCGATGGCCTGCGGGCCGAGCGCGAGCAAGGAATCACGATCGACGTCGCTTATCGCTACTTCTCGACCCCAAAACGTCGCTTCATCGTCGCCGATGCCCCCGGGCACGAGCAGTACACGCGCAACATGGCCACCGCCGCCTCTACCGCCGACGTCGCTGTAGTCCTAATCGACGCCCGCCACGGCGTCTTAATCCAGTCGAAGCGCCACGGCTTCATCGCTTCGCTTCTCGGCGTCCCCCATCAGATCGTGGCCATAAACAAGATGGATGCGGTCGGCTACGATCGGGAAGTGTTCGAGCGGATACGAGCAGAATATCTGTCGTTCGCCGAGCGTCTGGACTGCCGGCATTTCACCTTTGTGCCCGTCAGTGCGCTGGAGGGAGATAATGTCGTCAGACTCAGCGATAGGATGCCCTGGTACTCCGGGCCCTCGTTATTGAACTGTCTCGAGGATTCAGGCCGGGGCAGTCTTCTCGATCGCCCCGGCCTGGTCGATCTGCGCTTTCCCGTTCAATATATCGTGCGGTCCCACTCTGACTTCCGCGGCTATGCCGGCACGCTGGCGTCGGGCATCGTCCGTACCGGCGACGAAGTGCTGGTATTGCCCGGCGGGCGGCGCACGCGGGTGCGGCGGTTGATCCACGACCGTCGTGACGTGGAATACGCCTTTGCGCCCCAGGCTGTCACTATTTGTCTGGCAGACGAGATCGACGTCAGCCGGGGAGACATGATCGTCCATCCCGCCAACGTGCCCTGGCTGGCGGATGACCTGGAACTCCTCGTGATCTGGATGCACCAGGACCCGTTGCGCACCGATCACGAATACCTGATCAAACATACCACTAACCTCGTACGAGCCCGGCCAAGCACGATCCACTACGAGATCGACCCCGGCACCCTGCGCCGCCTGCCGGCCGCATCACTCGGCCTCAACGCCATCGGTCGTGTCACCTGCCGGCTAACGAAGCCGGTACTGTGCGACGAATACACGCGGAACCGCCAGACCGGCGCCGTGATCTTCATCGACCCGATCAACAACTTCACGGTCGGCGCCGGCGTCATCATCGATCGCTCCCACGGGTACCGGCGGCCGGATCAGGAAGATTTGTCCGCGCCGACCTCGGTCGACGAGACAGTTCCAGTTACCCCTGCCCAGCGCCTGACGGAGCGCCGCCGGCAGGCCTGTACTCTTTGGCTAACCGGATTGAGCGGCTCCGGGAAATCTACACTAGCCAACGCCCTAGAGGCTCGATTGCTGGCACACGGACACCCCTGTATCGTGCTCGATGGCGATCACTTGAGGAGGACGTTGAACAGCGATCTCGGCTTCTCGACCGCAGACCGTAGTGAGAACATCCGGCGGGTGGCGGAGGTGGCCCGGTTGTTCAACGAAGCAGGGGTCACCGCCATCGTCGCCCTTATTTCCCCGTACCGCGAGGATCGCCAACTGGCCCGCCAGCGCATAGGCGCCGAGCGTCTTGTCGAGGTCTACGTCGACGCGCCCCTGGACGTCTGTGAGGCCCGCGACCCCAAGGGACTTTACGCCCGCGCCCGCTCCGGCGACCTCCCGGCCTTTACCGGCGTCTCGGCCCCGTATGAGCCACCAACTCCGCCCGACCTACGCATCCCCACCGGCGAGATCTCCCTCGAAGCTGCCACACGGTCGCTCCGGGCCGCCCTGGAGAAGCAAGAAGACTGACAACCTCCATCTTGAGCTGACTGTTTCTTCGGTTGATTCGTGCTTGA
>JAUSHW010000114.1 GCA_030648395.1 Nitrospirales bacterium
TCGCCTGGAGAGCATCGGCCAGTCGGCTGGAATTTCTCCAACCGAACGATTTACTGCTCATATCTAGCCTCCTTCTGTTGAGTTAACTTCCCCATCAATTTCTTTTTCTCTTCTTAAAAAAACGAGTTCAGCTTCCCTAGATAAAGCAACCGAGGTGCCATGTTCGGCATGTCAGCCAAGGACGCTCCAGTTGTTTGAAAAAACAACGCAATCTGCCTTTTTGGTCTTGCGCCGGCGATGGGACGATTCTCCTGTTTTGTCTTTGACCATAGACAACTCCGCTGACGCCATTCTCAAGAGCCCTGCAATCTCAAAGGATTAGACTGTCCAACTTATTAGACAACGCGCTCGTCCCTGTAGCACATCGGAACAGCGATTTTCTCGTCCATGGACGGATGGATCTGGTACCGGCTGAGCTTGTTATAGAAGCTGGCGCGGCTGATTTTAAGCGATCGGGCGGCCAGAGCCCGGTTGCCGTTGGCCTGGCGAAGAGCCTCGACGATCCGGCCGCGCTCCAGGAGCCGGACCGCGTCCTGCCGCTCACTCGACAGCGAGGAGTCATTCCGCGCAGCGGCCGGCATGCCGATGAGGTCGGCGAAGAGCCGGTCGGCCGCCAGTTCTTCGCCCGATGCCGTGACGACCGCCCGTTCGATCACATGCCGCAACTCCCGGACATTCCCCGGCCAGGCATGGGCCATCAGGAGACGTGTCGCTTCGGGCGGAACGGCCAGATGGTTCCGTCCGTACCGCGCGCAGAACTCCGCGACAAAGGCCTCGATCAGAAGCGGCACGTCTTCCCTGCGCCGGCGCAACGGCGGGATGGTCATCGGGATCACCGCGAGGCGGTAATAGAGGTCCTCGCGAAAAGCCTTCGCCGCGACCAGCGGGACCATCGGCCGGTTGCTCGCGGCAATGATCCGCACATCCACTTTCACGCGCCGGGTCCCGCCGACCGGCTTGATCTCGCCCTCCTGAATGACCCGGAGCAGCTTGGCCTGGAGGGCCGGGCTCATGTCGGCAATCTCATCCAGGAAGATCGTCCCGCCGTCCGCTTCCTCGAACAGACCCAGCTTGGCGGCCACCGCGCCGGTGAACGCCCCGCGGACATGCCCAAAAAGCTCGCTCTCCAGCAGTGTCTCCGGGAGCGCGCCGCAATCAATCACGACGAACGGATGGTCCCGCCGCCGGCTGAGCTCGTGCACGGTCTGCGCCACCATCTCCTTGCCAGTGCCGCTTTCCCCTTCCAGCAGCACGGTCGCATCGCTGGGCGCCACCAGATGGATCATCTCGAAGAGGTGATGCATCACGTCGCTACGGCCGATGAGCCGCCCCAGCCGTTCCTCTTTCGCCTCGGCGGGCGGTACCGGAAGAACCATGACCTGCCCGACCGCCTGCTCGGCATTGGCATTGGGTGGAGCGGGAATAGACGAGAGCACCGAGCATGATAGCGCGCCATCGGCGGGCTGTTCCTGCGCAGAAGCCTGCGTCATGAGGGCGTACTGGTGTTGAACGGGAGACCCCGGCTCGGTCACCGGACAGCTCTCGCAGGGCTCATTTCGCCCCATGGTGGAGTAGCACTTGCCGTCGGACTCTGCGACGCATTCTTCGCCGCGCGCGCGCGCCGCCCTGTTTGCGTAGATCAGGTTCAAGTCCCGATCGACCACCCGCAAACTTTGAGGAAGCCCGTTCAGCACGGCTTCCATCAACCACAAACGCTTTCCCTCATCGGCAGAACCTATCCCCGACCCACCGCATTGCTGGCCCAACCGGTTCTCATCAGCCATGATTGCACCTTCCTCCATCCGACGATTTCGTGTGTCCATCCTTATCCAGGAGATTTTTAACCGCCTCCTTCAAGTCCGCCATCCGCACCGGCTTGTTGAAATACGCCGACGCCCCCCATTTGTACGCCAGGGACTCGGTCTCCCTGTCTCCGAATGCCGTCATCAGAATCACCGGCGTTTTCGGGACGACCTCCTTAATCCTGGCAACGACATCCAGCCCGCCGTGCGGCATCCGCAGATCGGTGATAATCAAGTCCGGCGACACATCCCGCAAGCAGTGCAACACCTCGAGGCCGTCGGAAACCTGGACCACGCAGTACCCTTCATCCTTGAGCTCATCGCTCACCAGGCTCCGCATGGCGGGATCGTCATCGGCTACCAGAATGCTCACGCCTTTCTCCTTCGGCTTCTTACTGTCACCATCACCACTCAACACATTCGCCTCCCCAGCACCAGACTGGCTCATGACCACATGATTCTTATTAGCAAGATGAAGACCAAAAAGAGAAGCTCTGTACGAGAATAAATAACAAAGCAAATCAATTGGTTAGGAACGCGTGTAGGACTGCATAACTTTCAGAACCGGCGAGAATTTCTACAGGACGGGTTTGCCGCTGGGGAGAGATGCGACAGCGCGAAACTACGGATGAGGGGACGCGATCGGGAGGAGGATGAGGAAGGTGGTGCCTTTCTGCGGTTCGCTCTCCACCGTAATCTGCCCGCCGTGCTCCTGCACGATACCATGGACCACGGTGAGACCCAGGCCGGTGCCCTTGCCCACCTCCTTGGTGGTGAAGAACGGATTGAAGATTTTGTCGAGATCCTCGGCAGCAATGCCGTGCCCGCTGTCGGATACGGCAATCTCGATCATGTCGGCCGAATGGTTGCTGGGCCGGCTTTTTGCGGGAACAACGGTGGTCCGGATGCGCAAAGTCCCGCCGTCTCCGATGGCATGCAGCGCGTTGATCGCCAGATTGAGCACCACCTGGCTGATCTGGACGGGATCGGCATCGGCAGAGGGCAATGCGGGAGACAGTTCCGTCACGACTTCAATGCGGTGACGCTTGCACCGCTCCTGCAGCATCTCCAGCGTCTCCTCCACAACCTTATTGAGGTTCATCGGACGCCGCTCGATGGGGCGGCGGCGGGCGAACGTCAGGAGCTGATTCATGATCCTGGTGATGCGCTCGACCTGATCGATGATGGTCTGCAGACCCTTGGCCGTGTCGGGATCCTTCGTCTTCCGCTGGAGAAACTCGGCCCGCCCGAGAATGACGTTCATCGGCGTCCCGATCTCGTGGGCCATGCCGGAGGCCAGCGTGCCCAATTCGGCCAGCCGCTCGGTCTGCCGGAGTTGCTCTTCAAGCTGCTTCCGCAGACTGATGTCGCGAAGAATGACGGTGTACAGCTTCTGGCCTCCCGCTTCGACCTGCGAGATCGCCGCCTCAACCGGAAACTCCTCGCCGTCGGCGCGCAGTCCGCTGACGGCCCCCAACGCTCCCATCCGGCGGTTGGTCGCCTTCGCATGGCCGAACGTCTCGACATGCCCGTGGTGCCCCTCGCGGAACCGCTCCGGAATGAATCGCGTGATCGGCTGTCCCAGCGCGTCCTCGGCCGTGCAGCGGAACATCAGCTCGGCCGCAGGGTTGAACAGAACGATGCGCTGGCCGGCATCAACCGTGATGATGGCATCCATCGCCGACAGGAGAATGCCGGCAAGCTGCTCTCGACTGGTCTTGGGGTCCACGTCAGGACTGTGTCCGCTGCTTTTCGATCTCGTCCAGCCTCCGGTACAGGGTCTTGCGGTCGATCCCGAGGACCTGCGCCGCCTGGTACTTGTTGCCGGCGGTCTTCTCCAGGACCCGCAGGATGTAGGCGCGCTCCACCTCGGCAAGCGTGCGGGTCTTCTCGGCGGCCTCCTCGATCATGTGCCGGTCGCCCGAGTCCCCGCGCACCGCCTGCGGAAGGTCCTCCGACCCGATCTTCTCCCCGCGCGTCAGGGTGACGCCCCGCTCGATCACGTTCTCCAACTCCCGCACGTTCCCGGGCCAGGCGTAATCCATCAAGAGCGCCAGTGTCCCCTCGGTCAGCCCGGCGACGGGCTTCTTCATCGGCTCGGCGTATTTTTTGACGAAGTGCATCGCCAGAAGCGGGATGTCTTCCGTCCGCTCCCGCAGCGCCGGCATGTGGACCTCGATCACGTTCATCCGGTAGTAGAGGTCTTCGCGAAACCGCTTGGCCTTGACCTCGCCGGCCAGGTCGAGGTTCGTCGCGGCAATCACACGGGCGTCCACCGGAATGGAGCGCGTACCGCCGACCCGCCGGATCTCCTTCTCCTGCAGGACGCGCAGAAGCTTGGCCTGGAGGCTGATCGGCAGCTCGCTGATCTCATCAAGAAAGAGCGTGCCGCCCTGCGCCTCTTCGAACAGCCCCTTGCGGTCCGCCTTGGCGTCGGTGAAGGAGCCCTTCATGTGGCCGAACATCTCGGACTCCAGCAGGTTCTCCGGGATGGCGGCGCAGTTGACGGGGATAAAGGGCCCCTTGGCGCGCGGACTGTTGTAGTGGACGGCCCGGGCCACCAGCTCCTTGCCGGTGCCGCTCTCGCCGGTGATGAGCACGCTGCTGGGGCTCGGCGTGATGCGCCGGATCAGCTCAAAAATGGCCTGCATGGGCTTGCTCTTGCCCAGGATCTGATTGAAGCTGTATTCCTTCTCGACTTCCCGGCGAAGCCTGACCAGCTCCCGGCGCAGCGACACCTCCCGCACGGCTTTTCGGGTAATCACCGCCAACTGCTCCGATTTGACGGGCTTGGTGACATAATCATAGGCGCCGTCTTTCATCGCCTCGATCGCGGATTCGATGGAGCCGAAACCCGTCATGATGATGACGTTGGTATCCAGGTGGCGCTGCTTGATCTCCTTCAGAAGCGCCATCCCCGGCATGCCCTTCATGTTGAGATCGGTGATGACCACCGCGAAATCCCGCTCCCCCATCCTGGCGAGCGCCTTCTCGCCCGATGTGGCCGTCTCCGTTTCATACCCTTCATCCTTCAGGATATCGGACAGCACCGAGCACATCTCCGGCTCGTCATCGACGATCAGAATCTGGTTGGCGGTTATGTCCATCTTATTCCCTGCCCCGCACGATTGTACTCCTACGCCCAAGCATTAAGAAGGCTCGTCACCGGACGACCAGGATCGAGCAGGGACAGTGCCGCACCAGCTTGGTCGACACGCTGCCGAGGAGAAAACGCCCCACCGCGCTCAGGCCCTTGGCGCCGGCCACGACCAGGTCCGCCCGCCGGCTCTTCGCAGCCGCGACGATCTCGTCCGCCGGGTCGCCCGGCATGTACGCCTCGTGCACACAATACCCGGCGGCGGCCAGCTTGTCCGCATACCGGTGAGCCAGGTTGATCCCCGCGACCGCGACTTCCGAATAGGCGAACGGCGGCAGGACATACAGGACCGTCACCTCGATCCCGCCCTTCTTCGCCGGCTTCACGTCATGCAGCAGGAAGTGCAGCGCGCGGTCGGAGGCCTTCGAGCCGTCCACCGCCAGCAGGATCCGCCTGACCGGCCGCGGCGGCTGCTTGACCACCAGGACCGAGCAGGACGCGTGCAGCGTCACCTGCGCGGAGACGCTCCCGAGAAAAAACCGGTCGAAGTTGCCCAGCCCCCGATTGCCGAGCACCACCAGACCGCTGCGCCCCCCGGCATGCGCAAGAATCGACGGCGCCACATGCCCTTTCTCCACCGTCACCGTCCCGCGGAGCTTGAGCGCCTTGAGCAGCCCGGTGGTTTCAGCCACGACTTTTTTTGCCCGGTTCTCCAGCCGTTTTTTCTCGGCCTGCAGGGGCACCTCATAGCCGATCATCGCCGGCTGCGGCACAAACGGCGCCCGCAGCGCGGCCAGGTCCACGACGTGCAGGGCCGTGACCGCCGGCCTCTTGACGAAGGGCATCCCGCCGATCCATTGCACCGCCCACCGCCCATATTTCGATCCATCCACCGTCACGACGACTTTCATCGGCTCGCTCCTTTCACCACATGGATTTTGATGCGCGGCACGAGCCGCAGTGTATCTTTCAGGGCGCACAATTGATTGCCAGGAGCCAACGTGGCCGCGGTCCCCGTCGCCGCCGCGAAGCGCGCGCACTCCTCCAGCGATTTCCCACCCGCGTGCCCGAAGACAAACCCGGCGACTGCGGAATCGCCGGCCCCGACGGTGCTCCGGACCTTCACGGTCGGCGGGACGGCGCGGATACGCGCGCCGTCGCTCACCACGAAGAGTCCCCGGCGGCCGCACGAGACCAGGACAATCTCCACGCCGGAGCGATTCAACGTAGCGGCGGCCGCCACAATTTCCGCGTCGGTCCGGAGCGACTTCCGGACGGCCCGGCGCAGTTCGCTGAGGTTCGGCTTGATCGCGAAGGGCTTCGCTTTCAGGCCCTCGCGCAGGCACGGGCCGTCGGCATCGAGGACCGCCCTGGCGCCAAGCTTCTGGACCAGGGTGATGATCTGGTAGTAGGCGTCGGCGGGGACGCCACGCGGCAGGCTTCCGGACACCACAACGTAGGCCTCGCGCAAATCCAGCAGCCGCAGATGGGTCAGAAAGGCGTGCCATTCCACAGGCGTGACGACGGGGCCCGGCGCGTTGAGCATCGTCTGGGTCCGCGGCTTCCCGGTGCAGACGACGATGTCCCGCCGGGTCTCCCGGGTGATGGGCGTGAAGTAGCAGGTCACGCCCTCGGCCTTGAGCAAATCCACCATGGTCCGGCCGTTATGCCCCCCGATGAACCCCAGCGCCATGCTGTCTCCGCCGAGGTGACGCAGCGCGCGGGAGACATCAATGCCCTTCCCTCCCGCGTAGAGACATTCGCCCTTCACCCGGTTGGCGTCGTCCACGACAAGGCCGTCCACCTCGATGAAATGATCCAGTGCGGGATTCAAGGTGACGGTGTAGATCATCGGCTCTTCCCCACGGCCGGGCGCTTCAGACTCTCCAGGCGCACGGTGGACACCTTGTATTCCGGGCACCGCGACGCCTCATCGGCGCTCGACGACAGGAGCGTGTTGAGGTTGTTCTCCGGAAAGTGAAAGCTGGCGAACAACTGGCCGGGGGCCACCCGCTCGCTGACCTCGACCGGCATCACAATCTCGCTCCTGCCGCTGATGACCCTGACCGACTGCCCGCTGCGGACGGCCAACCTGCGGGCGTCGTCCGGATGGATCTCCAGCGCGTCGTGGTCCACGAGTTCCATGATATGCGTCCGGCGCGTCTGGGCGCCTGAGCAGTAGTGCTCCAGGATGCGGCCAGTCACGAGCACGAACGGGTATTCCTCAGTCGGCTCTTCACCCGGCGGCAGATAGTCCACGCCGACGAACTGGGCTCTG
>JAUSHW010000120.1 GCA_030648395.1 Nitrospirales bacterium
AGAAGTCCGCCGCCTGAACCAGGCGCGGCATCAGCTGGAGCAGGCGCACCGGCAGAACGATCGCCTGACGGAGGCGCTGCAGGAGGCCAAGGCCCGGATCGAGGCGATGCGGGCCGAGGTGGAGAAGCTCACGGCGCCCCCGTCCTCCTACGGCATCTATTCCGGCCCGAACGAGGACCAGACCGTCACCGTCTACGTGTCGGGACGGAAGCTGAAAGTGAACCTTCATCCCTCCATTCAGACGAAGGATCTCCGCAAAGGCCAGGAAGTGATCCTGAACGAAGCCCTGAACGTGATCGAGTCCCGCGGGTTCGACCTGCAGGGGGAGGTGGTCCGCCTGAAGAACACTCTGGACGAGAAGCGGGCGATCATCACGTTGCGCACCGATGAAGAGCGGGTGGCCGAGCTCGGGGAGCCGCTCCTGGCCCAACGGCTCAGCGTCGGCGATCACCTCCTCTACGACGCCCGGTCGGGCTATGTCCTGGAGAAGCTCCCCAAGTCCGAGGTCGAGGAACTGGTCCTGGAAGAAGTCCCGGACATCAGCTACACCGACATCGGCGGGCTGCACAGCCAGATCGAGCAGATCCAAGACGCGGTGGAGCTGCCCTTCCTGCACGCCGACTTGTTCCGGGAGCATAAACTGCGGGCGCCGAAGGGCATCCTGCTGTACGGCCCTCCGGGATGCGGCAAGACCTTGATCGCCAAGGCCGTCGCGAACTCGATCGCCAAGAAGCTGGGCCATTTGACGGGCAAAGACATTCGCAGCTTCTTCCTGCACGTCAAGGGTCCTGAACTCCTCAACAAGTACGTGGGCGAGTCTGAACGCCAGGTTCGGGAGGTGTTCCAAAAGGCCAAGGAGAAGGCGGAGGACGGGTATCCGGTGATCGTGTTCTTCGACGAGATGGACGCCCTCTTCCGGACCCGCGGGAGTGGGATCTCCTCCGACATCGAGTCCACGATCGTGCCCCAGTTCCTGTCGGAGATCGACGGGGTCGAGCGGCTGCGCAACGTCATCGTGATCGGGGCCAGCAACCGGCAGGACCTCATCGACCCCGCCGTGCTGCGGCCGGGACGCCTGGATGTCAAAATCAAGATCGACCGGCCGGACAAGGCCGCGGCCAAGGATATTTTCTCCAAATACCTGACGCCGGACCTGCCCTGGCATCCGGAGGAGCTGGAGCGGGACGGCGGGGATGCTGCCAAGACTGTCGAGCGATTGATCGGGGTGACCGTGGAGTCCATGTACGCGCTCAGCGAGGAGAACCAGTACCTCGAAGTCACCTACGCCAACGGTGACAAGGAGATCTTCTACCTCAAGGACTTCTCCAGCGGGGCCCTGGTGGAGGGCATCGTTTCGCGGGCGAAAAAGTACGCCATCAAGCGCCTGCTCGCGACCGGCCAGCGGGGGCTGAAGGGCGACGACCTCCTCCGCGCCATCCGCGACGAGTTCAAAGAGCACGAAGACCTGCCGAACACCACCAACCCGGATGACTGGGCGAGGATCGCCGGCAAAAAGGCCGATAAGATCGTCCACATCCGGACGATCACGGTCGGATCCCACGAGTCACGGCGGATCGAGACTGTGACCACGGGCCACTATCTCTGATGCCACAGGCCGTGCCCGGGATCACCACATGACGATCAAGCGAGCCTTCGGAACCGAAACGGAGTTTGGGATCGCCACCCGCGATCCCGAGTCCGCGGACCCCGTGTCTAACTCGCTCTTTCTGATCAATCACTACCCGCATTTCCCCTCGCCGAAAATCCTCTGGGACTACGAGAACGAGAACCCGCTGCTCGACATCCGCGGCTTCGAAGTGGAGGGGGAGCGGGAGCGGCCGGGGCCGGACTACAATCGCCTGCTGAACAAGGTGCTGGCCAACGGCGGCCGCCTGTATGTGGATGGGGCGCACCCGGAGTACTCGACGCCGGAATGCACGACGGCGCGGGACATCGTCCTGCACGAGAAGGTGGGCGATCGCATCTTCGCCGCCGCGGTGCGGGCGGTGGAGCAGGTGCGGGGGCCCGGCAGTCTGCTCGTTTACAAGAACAACACGGACGGCAAGGGCAACAGCTACGGGTATCACGAGAACTATCTGGTGGCCCGCGCCATCCCCTTCGAACGCGTTGCGCGCGCCCTCGTGCCGTTCCTGGTGACGCGCCTGATTTATGCGGGGGCCGGCAAGGTTGGGGCGGAAAATCAAACGTCGCCGGCCGTTTATCAGATCTCGCAGCGGGCGGACTTCTTCGAAACGCTGATGGACCTCAGTACGATGGTGAAGCGGCCGATCATCAACACGCGGGACGAGCCGCACGCCGACCCCGTCAAATACCGGCGGCTCCACGTGATCGCGGGGGACGTCAACATGGCGGAGTGCGCGACCTTCCTGAAGGTGGGCGCGATGGCCATTGTGCTGGACATGATCGAAGACAACTGGGCGTTGCCGACGATCGAGCTGGACGATCCGGTCCACGCGATCAAGGCGGTGTCGCGCGACCTGGAGGTGAAGGCCGATCTGCGGCTCGCCGGTGGCAAGGCGACAACGGCGGTCGCCGTGCAGCGCGCCTATCTCAAAGCGGCGCAGGACTATTACGCAAGCCATGAGCTGACCCTGCCCGTCAAGGAAGTGCTGATCCGGTGGGAAGAAACGCTCGACAAGCTGGAGCGCGACCCCCGCGAACTCGTCCGCGAGCTGGACTGGGTGGCCAAGCGCGACCTCATCGAATCCTATGTGGACCGCAAGGGCTGCGGGTGGGAGGATCCGCGCGTAGCGATGATGGATCTCCAGTACCACGACGTCCGTCCCGAGAAGGGGCTGTACTTCACGCTCGAGCGCGCCCACCGGGTGGAGCGGATTGTCATGGACGAGGAAGTCCTGCGGGCGGAGACGGTCGCCCCGCTCGACACCCGCGCCTATTTCCGGGCCGCGTGCGTGAAGAAATGGCCCCAGGAGGTGTACGCGGCGAGCTGGACGTCGGTGCTCTTCGACATCGGCAACGCGGCGATCAAGAAGGTGCCCCTCATGGAACCGCTGCGCGGCACCGAGGCGCTCACGAAAGGCCTGCTCGACGAGTCCGACACGGTGAACTCCCTACTGGAAAAGTTGAAGGCCTGACACCATGCCCCTTTTTCTCAACGATCACGGGTCCAGCTTCTACGATTTTCTCGTGAGCCGCGGGCAGGATCTCCTGCGGGACGCTCCCCAGGCGGGGGGGCACACGCCCGCGTCGGGGCCGCAGATCCACTCTAGCGTCCCGGCCTTTCCCCACGGCACCACTGTGCTGGCGATCCGGTTTCAGGATGGCGTGCTGATGGCCGGCGACCGGCAGGCGACTGAAGGGTTCCAGGTCTCCGGGCGCCGCATCGAGAAGGTGTTTCGGACCGACGCGCATTCGGCCGTGGCCATTGCCGGCGCGGCGGGGCCGGCAATAGAGCTGGCCCGCCTCTTCCAGGTCGAGCTGGAGCATTATGAAAAACTGGAAGGCGACGTGCTGTCCTGCGAGGGCAAGGCCAACAAGCTGGGCCAGATGGTGCGGGGCAATCTCCCGATGGCGTTCCAGGGGCTGGTGGCGATCCCGCTCTTTGCGGGCTACGACCTGAAGCGGCGCGAGGGCCGGATCTTCAAGTACGACGTGACCGGAGGGCGGTACGAGGAAACGGAATACTACGCGACGGGATCGGGCGGCAAGGACGCGCGCGATACGATGAAACAGCTGTACCGGCGCGGCCTCACCGAGGTGCAGGTGCTCCGCATCGCGCTGGAGGCGCTCTATAACGCGGCCGAGGATGATATCGGCACGGGCGGGCCGGACCTCGTCCGGGGCATCTATCCCACCGTGAAATTCATCGCTGTGGACGGCCTTCGCGATGTGGAGGAATCCCAGATCGCGGCGGCGTGCCGAGCCCTGATTGACGAACGGCGCGAGAGGGCCTGACGATGGCGCTTCCTTACTACGTGTCCCCTGAACAGATGATGGCCGACAAGGCCGAGTATGCCAAGAAGGGGATCGCCAAGGGCCGCTCGATCGTGACGATGGAATGTGCGGACGGCGTGCTGTTGGTGGCGGACAACCCCAGCGCGTCGCTGCACAAGATCTCCGAGATGTACGACCGGATCGCGTTCGCGGGCGCCGGCAAGTACAACGAGTTCGAAATGCTCCGCAAGGCCGGCATCCGGCACGCCGACCTCAAGGGCTACACGTACAGCCGGGAGGATGTGGCGGCCAAGTCGCTGGCCAATGCCTACTCGCAAACCATCGGGAGCATCTTCAGCGCCGATCCGAAGCCGCTTGAGGTGGAGCTGCTGGTTGTGGAGGTGGGACAGGCAGAAAAACCCAACGAACTGTACCGGATCTCCTTTGACGGGAGCATCATTGACGAGCGCGGCGTGGCGGTGATCGGCGGGAAGTCCGAGGCGCTGATGACATTCCTGAAAAGCCGGTGGACGAGCGCGTCCATCTCGCTGCGTGAGGCCCTGCGGCTGAGCGTCGACGCGCTGGATACCGTCACGAATCAAAAGCTTGGGCCGGAAGTGCTGGAGGTGGCCGTCCTGGACCGCACCCGGCCGGGCCGCACCTTCCGCCGGCTCGCCCCCGGAGAATTGCGAGTGCTCTTGAACTCGCCATGAAGCCGCGCATCTTCGGCCTCGAAAACGAGTACGGCCTGATCTTCTCCCCGAACGGACGCATCTATCTCCCCATCGAAAAAATCCTCGGCTACATCTTCGAGGGCCTCATCCCCAACAGTTGGCCATCCAACGCGTTTCTCGTGAACGGCGCGCGCTTCTATCAGGACACCGGGTGCCACCCCGAGTACTCGACGCCGGAGTGCGACAGCATTGAGGATCTGGTCGTGCATGACAAGGCGGGGGAGCGCCTCCTGGAAGCCTGCCTGCCGGCCGCCGAGGAGCGCCTCCGGGAGGAAGGCCTCTCGGGCTCGATCTACATCTTCAAGAACAACACCGACTCGCTGGGCAACACGTACGGCTGCCACGAGAACTTCCTGATGCGGCGGGACGTGGATTTCTGGAAGGTCACCGAGCAGCTCATTCCGTTTTTCGTGACGCGGCAGATTTTCGCCGGCGCCGGCAAGGTCCTCAAGGTCTCCGGCAAGGCCCAGATGTTCATCTCCCAGCGGGCCCAGCACATTCACGAGAAGACGTCGTCGTCCACCACGTCCTCCCGTAGCATCATCAACACCCGGGACGAGCCCCACGCCGACGCGGAAAAATACCGGCGTCTGCACATCATTGTCGGCGACTCCAACATGTCGGAAGTGGCCACCTACCTCAAGGTCGGGACGGCGGCGCTGGTTCTCTCGATGATCGAGGATGGCTACACCGTGGCCCGCATGGAGCTGGACGACCCGGTCAAGGCCATCCGCGAGATCGCCCGCGACACGACGCTCAAGAAGAAGATCAAGCTGGAGGACGGGCGGGAGATGACGGCCATCGAAATCCAGCGCGTCTATCTGGAGCGCGCCATGGAGTATCTCTTGTCCCTGGACGAGGATCCGGTCGCCGCCGCTATCGCGCGTCAGTGGGAGAGCATCCTCGATCGGCTCGAAGACGACCCCATGCAGCTCTGCCAGGAACTGGATTGGGTGATGAAAAAGCGGCTCATGCTCCAGTACATGGAGAAGAAGGGCTGCGGCTGGGACGATCCCCGGATTACGATGATGGATCTTCAGTATCACGACGTGAAGCGGACGAGGGGCCTGTATTACCTGCTGGAGAAGCAGGAGATGGCGGAACGCATGGTGTCCGAGGACGCCGTGCAGCACGCCATGACGAATCCACCGCAGACGACGCGCGCCAAGGTCCGAGGCGACTTCATCCGGTTCGCCCGCGCGAAGAACCGGTCCTACACGGTGGACTGGACGTACCTCAAGCTCAATGGGTACTGGGAGGAGACCATCCTCTGCATGGATCCCTTCAGCTCGTCCAACCGGCGCGTGGAAGAGCTCCTTTCTCAAGTGTCGAGCCAACGGGCGTTTCGCTGACGTGCGGCCACGATCGCTGAGGCCTGTCTTCTTGCTCATCGCCCTGACGGCATGCTGGTGCCTGATTGCGGTGGGCGGCCCCCGCGCCGCTGAACCTGCCGACAAAGTCTTCAAGACGAAGCAGGGAGACGTGCTCTATCTCACGCTGAATGTCGAGGGCGGGGCCGCATCGGTGGAGGGGCGGTTCCGCGACCGGCGCGTGCCCTTTTTCAAGACGGGACGGGAGGGCGAGTTCGGCGCGCTGGTGGGAATTGACATGGCCGACATCCCGGACACGGCCGACCTGAAGATGGAGATCACCTATCCAGACGGCGTGCGGACGCGGGTGTTTCGAGTCGCCGTGGCGCCGGAGGATTTCCGGGAGCAGCGGATGACGCTGCCGAAGGACCAGGTGGACCCCGATGCCGCGGCGTTGAAGCGGATCGGCCTGGAAAAAGAGAAAGTGAAAACCGTGCTCGCGGGCTTCACGCCGGACCGGCTCTGGGGATCGGGATTTCTGGTGCCGGTGGAGGGGGCGGTCACCGGAGCCTTCGGCAGCAAGCGCATCCTGAACGGCCAGCCGCGCAACCAGCACAACGGCGA
>JAUSHW010000122.1 GCA_030648395.1 Nitrospirales bacterium
GGGATCTTCGCGGCGGCGACGAGATCATCCGGGATGCCGATATCGGCCACGCGAATGAAGCCGGTGTGGTTCGGTCCGACGCCCAGATAGAGCCCTCGCTTGGGACGAGCCAGCGTGACAGTCAACGCCGCCGCGACGGCGGTTCCCAGGACGGCGCCGCTGTCGCTGTCGAGCCCCGAGGGCAGGTCAATGGCGACGATGGGACGGCCGCACGCGTTCATCATGGAGATGGCGGAAGCCGCCAGGCCCTTCACGGGGGCGTTCAGGCCCGTTCCGAAGATGGCGTCCACCAGTAGGTCGCTGGCGTGGAGAAGCGGAGCCAGCACGCTGTCGAGAGCCGACTCCTTGTCGACTGCGTGGCATCGGCCACCGGCTTTCTGAAACCGTTTCAGGTTTGTCGCGGCATCGCCTGTGAGGGACGCAGGGGACGTCAGGAGCGCCACCCGCGCCTTGCAGTTTTTCCGGCGGAGGAGTCGGGCGACGACGAATCCATCGCCGCCGTTCTGTCCTTTGCCGGCGACGACGGTGACGGTCTTCCCGCGCAGGGGGCCGAAGTGGCGCTCCATCTCACGAACCACAGACTGGCCGGCGTTTTCCATAAGGCGGAGACTGGGGATTTTTCGCCCCTCAATGGCGGCGCGGTCCAACTCGCGCATCTCAGCGGCGGTGACAAGTTCCATAGAAGTAATCCGGGCTACCGGAGGAGGTCTTTCATCTCCCGGACCGCCCGCTCGAGCCCGACCGATACGGCGCGGGCGATAATGCTGTGGCCGATGTTGTATTCGACGATCTCGGGAATGGTTCGCAGGCGGCGCACGTTCCGATAGTTGAGGCCGTGCCCGGCGAGAACTGCCATCTCCAGCTTGTACGCGGCGCGCGCGGCCAGGGCGAGGGCCTCGAATTCGGTGTCCTGCTCCTTGAGCCCTGTCGCGTTGGCATAGCGGCCCGTGTGCAGTTCGACGCAGTCGGCCTCGACGCGGCGGGCGGCCTTGATCTGGTCCATGATGGGATCGACAAAGAGACTGACCGCGATCCCGCATTGGTGCAGCAGTGCAATCAGGTCTTTGTACTTCTGGCGGTTGCCCTCGACATCCAGCCCGCCTTCCGTCGTGAGTTCCTGCCGGCGCTCCGGGACAAAGGTGACGAGGTGGGGTTTGATCTCCATGGCGATACGGGCCATCTCATCCGTGGCCGCCATTTCGAGGTCGAGTTTGGTCTGGACGAT
Source organism: Nitrospirales bacterium (assembly GCA_030648395.1). GTDB lineage: Bacteria > Nitrospirota > Nitrospiria > Nitrospirales > NS-4 > SCTG01. The sequence goes on from JAUSHW010000122.1 coordinate 1,226, forward strand.
TTCACGGAGGAGCCGCAGGTCGCGGTCCTGGATGTGGCGGCGGTCTTCCCGGAGGTGCACGACGATCCCGTCGGCGCCGCCCATCTCCACGAGCACGGCGGCCGCGACAGGGTCGGGCTCCTTGCCGCCCCGCGCCTCGCGAAGGGTCGCCACGTGGTCGACATTGACACCCAGTCTAGCCATGGCTCCCCCCTCCGCTGTGAGGCCTTCTCACAGCGTGGCTATTATGGCAAATCGGGGAGGGGGTCGCAAGCAAACTACACGACGAGTTTCGAGAGGGCCGCGACGCCGACGAAGACCACAACGGAGCCGACGAGGGCGACCCAGAAGCCGAGGCGGTTGACCGTCAGGATGTAAAAGCCGACGTACGCGATCCACGGGACGACGAAGTGCAGGAGGTTCTTCGCGTAGGGAATGGTGGGCGCCTCGCCCGCATTCTGGTAGATGAGGATGAACGTCAAAACGGTCAGGGTCGGGAGCGTTGAGACGAACGCCGCCAGCCAGCTCCGTCCGAGGCTCCCTGCCCAGGTGGAGACGCTCACGACCGTTCCGCCGATGATGAAGTAGAGCACGTATTTCATGAAGTCACTCCTCTCGAAAGAACGGGCTTGACCTTCCCGCTCCACCGCGCCCCGGCGGTCAGCATGGCCGGGAAGCGTCCCAGGGCCGCCGCCACGGCATCCGCCCCGGTTGTGGTCCGCGCCAGCGCGGCGAAGAGCGAGCCGGCGTAGAGCCGGGATGAAAAGTTCCTGCGCCAGCTTGCCGCATACGCCCGCGCGATCGAGGGCAGCGCCCGCCCCTCCCACGCCTCCTGTTGCCGGCCGATCAGCAGGTCGCATAACAGGCGTGCGGAGTGCAGGGCCATCGTAATGCCCTCGGCAATGATCGGATGCGTTTCGCCGGCGGCGTTCCCGATCAGAAACGTCCCGGCCAGACTCCGCGCGTGCAGGACGGGACGGATCGGCCCGACGGACAGCCAGGCGCCGTCCAGTCTGGCGTCCGCGAGCGCTTCGCGCACCCCGCGACAGGAGGACCGGATGTGCTCGAAGACGGCTTCGGCGGCGCCGGCCTGGGGCCAGGCTCGACGGCATCGGTCCAGGTCCTTCCGCCGAATGCAGCAGGACAGGCTGAGGCGATCCCCGTCGGTGTGGACCATGCCGCCATAGCCGCCGGGAAAGACGAGCAGGGGCATCAGTCCGGCCGGCAGGCGCGCGTCCCGAAAGTGGGCTTTGAAGGCAAAGAGATCCGATGGACGCCTGACGTGCCGAACGGTTTGCGTGGGGAGGGACCCGGGGTCCCAGGAGCCGTGCGCCAGAATGACGACAGGCGCCCGAAGGGTGGCGACGTCCTGCTTGTCCCTGGCGACGATGCGGCAGACGTGGCGCCCGCCCTCCCGGTCCAGGGCCGCCGCCGTCCAGGGCTGCCAGACGGTTGCGCCGGCTTCCGCCGCATGGCGCAGCAACAGCTGGTCGAGATGCTCCCGCCCCAGGGCGCGTCCCCATCCTCCGGCGCCTTCGCCGTCCGTATCCGCGCGCGGCATGTCGGACGTGAGGACCGAGTCGTTGACGAAGAGGCCCACCTGCCGGACCTCCGGGCCGGCCAGGCGCAGAAACGATTCCGCGACCCCGAGGTCGCGCAGCAGCGGCATCGCGGTCGCGGACACGAATTCCCCGCACACTTTGCGCCGTGGAAAGCCGGCCTTCTCCACCACGGCGACTGACCAGCCGGCCCGCGCCAGCATCAACGCGGCGGCGGCACCGGCCGGGCCGCCGCCGATGATCACCGCCTGGTAGTTTTCACTCATGTGCGGTGCGCGACGAAACAATGGCTGAACAGCCCCGCCGCATACTCCTCCAGCCGATGCCGGGAGGAGGCGGGCCAGAGCGCCGACAGTTCCCGATCGGCAAACCCGGCGCGCACGCTGATCGCGGCGTCATGCCGCGACACGTCGTTGCAGCCGATCGCTCCCAGCAGGAAGCTGCCGGCAATCGCCCCGTACGACCGCCGGGGCTCGCAGGCCACAAACAGGTCCGCCCGTGCCGCCGCGGACGCGAGCAGCGCCGTGAGCTGCGGGGCATGAAAATGATGGAGGAAGAGGTTGGCGAGCATCAGGTCAATGGACCCGGACGCGGCGTGCTGCAGCCAGGTCAGGACGTCGGCCTCGGCGGTGTCCACCGCCCAGCCCAGGGCGCTGAAGGCCTCCCGTGTGCTCTTGCTGACAATGCTCTGCCTGTCCACGAAAATGATTGTGCCCCCCTGCCAGCGCAGCGTCGGCCGTTGCATCACCCGCAGGAGGAGAGTCCCGTCCCCGGCGCCCAGTTCCACGATGAGCCGGGGGCCGGGGGACCGGGCCTTTCGCAGGGCGTGCGTGAGGATGGCATCGTTCCCCATCACCTTGTTGACCCGTTGAAGATCGCGTCGTGAGCGAGACGCGCGAGGATCGTCCGGGTCGAGCACGTCCAGCCATTCAGGCTGAACGCATCGCGCCAGGCTCATGGCGCCTGCACGGGGCCGACTTCCAGGAGGGCGCCGTGGCAGCTGAACCCCGCTCCGAAGGAGGACAGCCACCACCACCCGCCCGGCGCGTTCTTTCTCAGCGCCTCCTGCAGCACAAAATAGACGAAGGCGCTGCTCAGATTGCCGTACTCGTTTAACACATCGCGGCTCCATCGGAGATCGCCGGCGCTGAGGGCCATCCGTTCCTGCACGGCCTCCAGCACGTCGCGCCCTCCCGCGTGCCAGATCCATGTCCGGATGTCGCTGCGGGAGACGCCCGCTTTCGCCAGGACCTCGTCGAGCACGGCTTCCGCCTGCGTGGCCGCCAGATTGGGGACCGATCGGTTCAGGACATTCCGCAGCATCCCCTGGTGCTGTTCAAAGCGCAGCGCGTCTCGCTCGGCAGGGACGAGGGCGGAGCCGGACGTTGTCCATTGGATGTGCCGGTTTCCGGAAGGGGGTTCGCTCGCCAGGACGGCCGCGCCCGCCCCGTCGCCGAACAGGCACGCGCTGATGAGAACTCCGGGATCGTTATCCAGATAGAAGGCGGCGCTGCACACCTCGACGCAGATGGAGAGCGCGTACCGGCATCGTCCGGCGGCCAGCAGGGCTTCCGCCGTGCGCATGTTCGGCAGCGCCGCCCCGCAGCCCTGCCCGACGAGGTCCAGCGCGAGCACGTCCCGGCGGAGCCCCAGGCTCTCCGCGACGTAACTGGTCAGGCCCGGGCAGAGATAGCCGGTGCATGTGCTGACGATGACGGCCTCGATGTCTTCTGCCTGGCGGCCGGCGTCGCGCAAGGCACGCCAGGCGGCGTCGGCGGCCAGCAGCGGCGCGTGCCGGACGAATCGGCGATGCAGCGTGTCCGGGTTCAGGTCGAAGGCTTCCTTCAGCGAGTCCAGCGCCAGGCAGCGTGACGTAATGCCGTTGTTCCCGAGCAGCACGGATTCCAGGATGGTCCGCGCGCGTGCGGTCAGTTCCGGAAACTGCGGCGACGCCTGGAAGGCGGCCCAACACTCCGTCTGGGTGTAGCGGTTTGGAGGAGTGGCGGTCCCGAGTCCGAGAATGTACATGGCGGGATTTTAGCAGATTACCGGGGCGCCAACGTCGGCAGGTCGGCTGACGGCATGCCGGGCTGAGGCCTGTAGTATTTCAATGCTTCGGGCATCCACTGCTGGAGGTGCGCGATCCGTGTCTCGTGGCCGGGATGGGTCGAGAGAAACTCCGGCGGCTGCCCTTTGGAAAGCTGTCCCATGCGCTCCCACACGTGCACCGACTCATGCGGGTCGTAGCCGGCCTGCGCGGCCAGGAGCAGGCCGACGTAGTCCGCTTCGGATTCATGCGACCGGCTGAAGGGCAGCATGACGCCGACGTTCACGCCGAGGCCAAGCGCGGCCATCATGAGCTGCGCGGTCGCGGGATTGGAGGTGCTCGCGCCGATCAGGACATCGGCGACGGTCAGTCCCGCCTGGGCAAGCTGCCCCTCGCTCATGCGCTCCGCGCCGTGCCGGGCCAGGGCGTGGACCACCTCGTGCCCCATGATTGCGGCGAGGCCGGCCTCGTTCTTTGCGACGGGGAAGATGCCGGTATACACGGCGATCTTGCCGCCCGGGAGCGCAAAGGCGTTCAGAGTCTTGTCGTCCTTGATCACGCTCACTTCCCACTCGAACTGTTTCGCGATCTCGGCGTACTTTGAATTTTTCGCGGCTTCGATGATGCGGGCGGCCACGCGCTTGACGGGCTCGACCTCACGCGGGTCATGGGAAATTTTCACCTTGGGGTCTTTCAGAACCTGTGCGTAGGCCTGGGCCCCAAGCTGCATTTCATGGGACTCGGACACCAGCAGCAGTTGAGACCGCTCCGTGTACGGATTGGTCGCGCAGGCGGCCAGCGCCAGGGCGCCCGTCACAAGCGCAAGCAGAACGGCGAGGTATGACCGTCGAGGCGAACAACCACGCATGAAACCTCCTTCATCCATTTGTCTTTTACGCGGCTCGCGTCAGTCGTCAAGCCGGGTTTCCCTATGCTAGGCTGTACGCATGGGACAGTTCAAGCTCGTCTCGGATTTCAAACCGGCGGGGGATCAGCCGCGCGCAATTGACGCGCTCACGGAGGGCCTCGTGCAAGGGCTGCCGCACCAGGTGCTCCTGGGCGTGACCGGCTCCGGCAAGACCTTCACCCTCGCGAACGTGATCGAGCGCGTTC
>JAUSHW010000127.1 GCA_030648395.1 Nitrospirales bacterium
GGACGAGATCGGTGATGATTTCCTCGTGCGTCGGCCCGAGGCAGAAGTCCCGCTCGTGGCGGTCCTTCAGGCGGAAGAGCTCCTTGCCGTAGAAGTCCCAGCGCCCGGTTTCCTGCCAGAGCTCCGCCGGCGAGGCGATCGGCATGAGGACTTCCTGCGCCCCCGCCCGGTTCAGCTCCTCGCGGATGATGCGCTCGACCTTTCGGATCACGCGCAGGCCCAGCGGCAGGTACGTGTAGATGCCCGCGGCGACCTTGCGGATCAGGCCGGCGCGCAGCATCAGCTTGTGGCTGACGATCTCCGCTTCCCCCGGATCATCCCGAAGGGTGGGAATCAGGAGCCCCGATTGACGCATTACTTAAGCCAGAGGTTGACGATGTCGTTGCGGAAGGCGAAGAGCATGAGGCCGATCAGCAGGACGAGCCCGACCTGCTGGGCCACCTCGCGGCTGCGGATGCTCAGGGGCTGGCGCTTGATCGCCTCGATTGCGAAGAACAGCAGATGGCCGCCGTCAAGGATCGGGATCGGCAGCAGGTTCAGCACGCCGAGGTTGATGCTGAGGATGGCGATGAGGAAGAGGTAGTTCGAGACGCCCTGCGACGCGGCGTCGCCGGAAATCTTGGCAATCGTCAACGGGCCGCCGATGTTGTCGGCCGAGATCTCGCGGGTGATCATCTTGGCGATGCCCACCACGGTCAGCTTGATCCAGCCCCACGTGGCGTCCAGCCCGTCAATCGGCGCCATGAGAGCGTTGTCGCTCCGGACGACGGCCTTGTTCGCCTTGGTGATGCCCATCTGTCCGATTTCGACCTCGGTCCCGTCGGCCAGCTTCTCCTTGCGCGGGGTCGGCGTGACCGTCAGGGTTTCGGTCCGCCCGGTGCGCTCGACGACGACCTTGAGCGGCGCGCCGGGGCTGCGCTTGATGATGTCCGTCATCTCCTGCCAGGTGGTGATGCGCGTGTCGCCGATCTGGATAATCCGGTCGCCGCTTCGCACGCCCCCGGCTTCAGCCGCGGAGCCGGGGACGACCGTTTCCACGTTCGACGTCAGGTCGGCGAACGTGGGGACGAAGAGCGGCGCGCCGGTGGCGAGCCAGGCGGTAAAGATGACGTAGGCCAGCAGCAGGTTAAAGACGGGGCCGGCCGCCACGATCGCGATGCGCTTGAGGAGCGGGGCATGGGCGAACGAGCGCGTTTTGTCCGCCTCGCTCACTTCGGGATCGCTGAGGTCCTCGCCGAGCATCTTGACGTAGCCGCCGAGGGGGATCGCCGACAGGACGTACTCGGTCTCGCCGACCTGCCGTCCCATGAGCTTCGGCCCGAAGCCGATGGAGAACTTCAGGACCTTGACGCCGGAGCGGCGGGCGACCCAGAAATGGCCGAACTCGTGGAAGGCCACGAGCGCGCCCAGCGCGACCACGAAGGAAACGAAATAGAATCCGTAATGCTGGATGGCTTGCATAATGCTCCTAGTGTACCACAGACGGCGACGTCGAAAGGGAGTCCACGATCTCGCCGGATTTTGCGCGGGCCCACGCGTCCGCTCCCAGCGCGTCCTCGATCGTCGCCACCTCTGCCGGCTGGTGCGCGTCCATCGTCCGGCGGATCGTCCCGGCGATGTCGAGGTAGCCGATCCGGCGGTCCAGGAAGGCCTGCACAGCCACTTCGTTGGCGGCGTTCAGCACGGCGGGCATGGTGCCTCCCGTGCGCAGGGCTTCGTATCCGAGCCCGAGGCAGGGGAACTTGTCGTGGTCGGGATCGAAGAACGTCAGCGTGCCGATTTGGGCCAGGTTGAGCGAGGGGAGATCCAGTGGGATGCGCGCCGGGTAGTTCATGGCGTAGGCGATCGGCGTTCGCATGTCGGGGAGGCCGAGCTGGGCGATCACCGAGCGGTCCTGGTACTCAACGAGCGAGTGGATGATGCTTTCGCGATGCACCACCACTTCGATTTTCGAGGCGGGGATGTCGAAGAGCCACCGGGCCTCCACAACCTCCAGGCCCTTGTTCATCAGCGTGGCCGAGTCAATCGTGATCTTGTCGCCCATCTTCCAGTTCGGGTGCTTGAGGGCCTGCTCGACCGTGACGTGCTGCAGTTGTTCCTTCGTCATGTTCCAGAGCGGGCCGCCGGATGCGGTCAGGATCAGCCGCAGGATGTCCTCGGCCCGGTGTCCCTCCATGGACTGGAACAGTGCGCTGTGCTCGCTGTCCACCGGGAAGATCCGGACGCCGTGCTTGCGAGCCTCGTCCTGCATGAGCCGCCCGGCCATCACCATCGGCTCCTTGTTGGCCAGGGCGATGAACTTGCCGGCCTTGATCGCGGCGAGCGTGGGCACGAGGCCGGCGCCGCCGACGATGGCCGAGATGACGAGATCGGCCTCCGGCATTGTCGCGACCTGCCGGAGTCCGTCCGCGCCGCTTAGGATGGTGGTCGTCAGTCCTTTGCAGCGCGCGCGCAGACGCGCCGCGGCGGCGTCATCGGCCATGGCGACGGCAGCCGGCGAGAAGGCCCGGATCTGCTCTTCGAGCTTCTCGACGTTGGTGCCCGCCGTAAGCCCGACCGCCTGGAACGTGCCGGGGAACTTGGCGATGATGTCCAGCGCGTTCGTGCCGATAGAACCGGTGGAGCCCAGGATGACGATCTTTTTCATATGGGTCAGTGGGTCTGCACAGTGAGGAGGTAATAGTAGAGCACCGGCGCCGTGAAGATCAAGCTGTCCACGCGGTCGAGCACGCCGCCGTGGCCGGGGATGATTCCGCCGGAGTCCTTCACGCCGGCGCTGCGCTTGAGGACGGACTCGCAGAGATCGCCGAGCGGGGCCGCAATGCCCGCCAACAGGCCGAGCGCGGCGGCGTCCGCCGCACCGAGCGAGCCCAGGAACCAGGCCCGGCAGGCGAACGCGGCGGCGACCGATCCGACCAGCCCGCCCACCGCGCCTTCCCAGGTCTTCTTGGGGCTGATGCGCGGGGCCATCTGATGCCGTCCCATGAATGTACCTACGTAGTACGCCGCAGTGTCGTTGGCCCAGGTCACCAGGAACAGGAAGAAAATCAGGAAGGAGCCGTCGGCCATCTGCCGGATGAGGATCAGGTGGCCGAGCAGCCAGGCCACGTAGAAGACGCCGAACGCGAGGACGGCCGTGTCCAGCAGCCCGGTCGTGAGCTCCCGTCCCGCCAGGACGTGGCTCAACAGCACCGCCATGACAATGAAGGTGATGGTCGCGGGTTCGGCCAGCAGGCCGGGCACGGCGAAGCCCGCCGAAACCAGGAGTCCCAGCGCGAGCCCAAGACCCAGGGAGGGCGAAGAGGGGCCCGGGAAGTGAAAGCGATAGTACTCGTACTGGGCGAGCAGGACGCCGATCGCGATGAAGATGGAAAACGCCGCCGCCGGCAGGTGGCGGACCAGGACGTAGAAAAGCGGAAAGAAGACGAGGGCCGAGTAGACCCGCCGTGGATCCACTAGGCGGACCTTTTGCTGACTTTCTCGTCCGGATGGTCGCTGAGCTGATCGCAGGTCTGGCCGAACCGCCGCTCCCGCCGCTGATAGTCGTGTAGGGCCAGCAGGGCGTCGTGGCGGCGGAAGTCCGGCCACAGCGTGGGCGTGAAGTACATCTCCGTGTAGGCGAGCTGCCAGAGCAGGAAGTTGCTGATGCGCGTCTCGCCGCTCGTCCGGATGAGGAGGTCCGGGTCGGGGAGCCCGTGGGTGGACAGGTAGCCCTCCAGCATGTCTTCGTCGATCTGGTCGGGCGTGATCGTGCCGTTCCTGGCGTCCTCGGCGAGCCGGCGCACGGCGTCCACGATCTCCGAACGCCCGCCGTAGCTCAGCGCGACCGTCAGGTTGAGCCTGTCAAAGTGCGCGGTCTCCCGCTCCACCTTCCGGACCCAGGCCAGGGCCGATTCCGGCAGAGTGCTGACCCGCCCGATGGCGCGGAAGCGGGTTTCCTTTTCGATGAGGGCCTCCAGCTCCATCTGCAGGTAGCTCTCCAGCAGCATCATGAGCGCGTTGATTTCGGCCGCCGGCCGCTTCCAGTTTTCCTGGGAGAAGGCGTAGATAGTCAGCGCCTTGATGCCGAGCTCACGGCAGAGGTTGATCATGTCCCGGACGGATTTGATGCCTTCGGTGTGGCCCGCCATCCGGGGCAGCCCCCGCTGGGCGGCCCACCGGCCGTTTCCGTCCATAATAATGGCGATGTGTCGGGGGAGCAGATCGGGAATGAGGAGGGACTCGAGTTCGCTGTCCGGCAGGTGTTCGAGCTCGGTTTCGGTGCCTTTCGCCATGGAGGGAGTCTACCGAGGGACCCCGACATTGTCAAACGCGCGGACGCGTCGGGAGGGCGTCCGGGCGGCCGCTTGCCCCTCTTCAGGATTGCGGCTATACTCCACCAGATTTTTCCATGACGCGCGACTAGGAGGACGATCGTTCAGCCATGGCGACAGACGTGTTCAAAGACATGCAGCGGGGCGGGCACGAGCAAGTAGTGTTCTGGGAGGACGCCGACTCGGGCCTGCGCGCGATTATCGCCGTGCACAGCACACTGCTCGGTCCCGGCCTGGGTGGCGTCCGCATGTGGCCCTACGCCTCGACGGACGAGGCCCTGCAGGACGTTCTGCGGCTTGCCGAGGCCATGACGTACAAGGCTGCGGCGGCGGGACTCCCGCTGGGCGGCGGCAAGGCGGTGATCATCGGAGACCCCCGGCGCGTGAAGACCGAGAGCCTACTGCGGGCGTTCGGCCGCGCGGTCGAGAGCCTGGGCGGGCGCTATCTCACGGCCGAGGATGTGGGCATGACCGTCGCCGACATGGAAATCGTGCGCAAGGAGACCAAACACGTCACGGGCACATCCGAGAAGTCCGGCGGCAGCGGGGACCCGTCCTGCCTGACGGCCAAGGGTATCTTCTATGCCATCGAGACCTGCATGAAGGAACTGTACGGCGATCCCTCGGTGCGGAACCGGACGGTGGCGATCCAGGGCGTGGGGAAGGTGGGCTATCAACTGGCCGAACTGCTGGCGACGGCCGACGCCCGCCTCATCATCGCCGACACGGACTCGCAGCGGGCCATGCTCGCCCGCCGCGAATTCGAGGCCTGGCGGGTGGAGCCTGACGAGATCCTGCAGGTCGAGTGCGATGTTCTTGCGCCCTGCGCCCTCGGCGACGTCTTCAACCGCAAGACGATTCCCAGGCTGCGGTGCCGGGCGATCGCGGGCGCCGCCAACAACCAATTGGCCACTCCGGCCGACGCCGAACGGCTCGCAGAGCGCCGCATCCTCTATGCCCCGGACTATGTGATCAGCGCCGGCGGGATCATCAACATTCTGGTGGGTATGCAGGGCGGCCGCAAGGGCTATGACCGGGCCAAGGCCGAACGGCTGGCCAAACGGATCCCACTCACGCTCCTGGAGGTCTTCCGCAAGGCACGCGCGCAGGGCATCACCACGGCGCGGGCCGCCGACGAACTGGCCCAGGCCAGGCTTGATGAGGCCAGGGCGCAGGTGGCGAAGGAGCGGGGGCGCGGCCGTGCGCCCGTGCGGAAACGAACCGCGCGAACAAAGGTCCGCCGGTAAAGGCTCGCGATGGGGAAAGCGATGTTTGCCGCAGCGCTGAGCCTGGTCCTGGCCGGGCTGGGCCACGTGTTTCTGGGATTGTGGCGGGGCATGTGGTTTGCGGTCCCGAGCATGTTCCTCCTGTACATTTATTGGGCCGGCTTCTGGGACGAGGACATTGCCATGGCGGCGTTCCTCTCTCTCGGCATCTTTGCCGCCTTCGACGCCTTCTCGTTCGCCAAACGCGGGCATGGCATCTTCTAATCAACAGCATGAGTGGGAGTCTCTCGGTGAATGAATAGGCTGAAGTTGTGTCTTTGCCTGATGACGTTGAGCCTGGTGCTGGCCTCCTTCGTCATGGCCCAGCAGCACGACTCGTCACCGCCGTCACCCCACGACCACCATGCGCCGGCCGTCGCCGGCCAGTGGGATGGGTCCTCGGAGGGCGTGGCCTATTCCGAGTTCAATCACCATCTGGCCGGGGTGTTCGTGCTGCTGATCGGGCTTGGCGAGCTGCGCGGGGGGCTGGGTATAACGATGCTGGCCTGGTCGCGCTTTCTGCTGCCCTTCGCGATGCTGGGCATCGGCGGTTTTCTGATGATCTGGAGCGATCACGACGCCTGGCCGATCGGGTCGCTCAGCTTCGCCCAGACCTTCTTCAACGGCGACTACGAAACCGTCCAGCACAAGCTCTACGCAATCCTGCCCCTGGGCGTGGGCGTCATCGAATTCCTGCGGCGGACGGGAAAAGTCACGCACGCGGCCTGGGGGATGCTGCTGCCGGTGTATGCCCTGATCGGCGGCGCGATGCTGTTCCTGCACAGCCACGGCATGCACCCGGCGGCGCATAAGATCGCGATCCATCATGCCGTGATGGGCACGACGGCCCTCGTTGCCGGGCTGTGCAAGGTTACGGCAGGAGTGAAGCGGCAGGAGGGGCGTTCCCCCTGGGGGATTGCCTGGGCCGTTCTCGTCCTCCTGATCGGCATCGAACTGCTCCTCTACACGGAGTGAGCCAGCCCTTTTTCGCCCGTTTCTCCGGTTGACCTTCCGGGGGTGTTCCTTTATCATTGAGACACGATAGGAACTCCCCTGGTGACACGGTCCAAGACCTCCTTTCGCTGCCAGCAATGCGGGTATCAGTTCCCGCGTCAGCTGGGGCGCTGCCCTGAGTGCAAAAGCTGGAACAGCATGCAGGAAGAACGGGCCCCCGAGGTCGGGAAGGGGCGCCCCCGCGGCGTGGCGGCCGCCACCGGCCCGCTCCCGCTGGCGGACATCGAGGCCGGCGATGAGGCGCGGTTCCGGACGGGCGTCGGCGAGTTCGACCGGATCCTGGGCGGGGGCGTGGTCCATGGCTCGGTGATCCTGATCGGCGGCGATCCCGGCATCGGCAAGACGACCCTGCTGCTGCAAATTCTTCCCCGCCTCGCGAAGGCTAACGAACGTGTCCTGTACGTCTCCGGCGAAGAGTCCCCGCGCCAGATCAAGATGCGGTGCGAGCGGCTCGGGATCGACTCCGACCGGCTGCTGATTTTTCCGGAGACGAACCTCGAGGAAATTCTCAAGACCACGCAGTCGCTGGCGCCGGCGGCGCTGGTCGTGGACTCGATCCAGACGACGTTCACGGGACTGCTCACGTCCGCGCCCGGCAGCATCAGCCAGGTGCAGGAGGTGGCCGCGCAGTTGATGTTCTACGCGAAGCGGAGCGGGACGCCGGTCTTTCTCATCGGGCACGTGACCAAGGACGGCGCGATCGCCGGCCCGCGGACGCTGGAGCACATCGTGGATACGGTGCTGTACTTTGAAGGGGAGAAGAGCCACGCGTACCGGATCCTCCGGGCGGTCAAGAACCGGTTCGGGTCCACCAACGAGATCGGGGTTTTCGAGATGACGGACGCCGGACTGCAGGAGGTCGCCAATCCGTCGGCGTGGTTTTTGTCGGAGCGCCCGCAGAAGGCGACCGGCTCGGTGGTGGTGGCGAGCCTGGAGGGCACGCGTCCCATCCTGATCGAATTGCAGGCGCTGGTGTCGCCCACGAGTTTTTCCATGCCCCGCCGGATGGCAAACGGCGTGGACGGCAGCCGGATCGCACTGCTGGTGGCGGTGATGGAGAAGCGGATGGGGCTCAATCTGTCGGGCCAGGACATCTATGTGAACGTGGTGGGCGGGCTGCGCATTGATGAGCCGGCACTGGATCTCGGGATCGTGGCGGCCGTCACCTCCAGCCTGCGGAACCGGCCCATCTCGCCCACCACTATCGTGTTCGGCGAAGTAGGCCTGGGCGGGGAAGTCAGGGCGGTGGGACAGGCGGAGACGCGCTTGCGGGAGGCGGCGAAGCTGGGCTTCCGGCGCTGCCTGCTGCCGGAGCGCAATCTGGTGAAGATGCCGCCGATCGACTCGCTGGAGCTGATCGGCGTGGCGGAAGTGGGACAGGCGCTTGATGCCGTGCTCACGTAAGCTGCGTTTCTTGGGCCTGCTGGCCGGCCTTGTGCTGCTGGCGGGCTGCGCGAGGGCGCCGGTTGCGCCGCCGGTCCCGGTTGCGCCGCCTGCGGTGACGGCCGAGGAATTGGTGGCGAAGCTTCGGGAGCGGGAGGCCGCCGTGCGGACGCTGAAGGCGCTGTTCACGGTCGAGGCGAGCGGGAGCGCGCTCAAGTCTCCCCAGCGGATGGAGGCGGCGTTCGTCTACCAGCGTCCCGGGACTATTCGCCTGCAGACCTTCGCCCGCCTGGGGTTCCCCCTGTTCGACCTCCTGCTCGCCGACGGCCAGTACCATCTGCTGTTTCCATTGCAGGGGAAAACCCAAAAGGGGTTGGTCTCGGAACTGGACCGCAAGGGCGGGATCGGCGCGCCGGTCACGCTGGGCCTGCAGGCGACCATGGGCAGTCTGGGCGGCGTCATCCTGCCCACCGAGCACGTGTCTCTGCGCGAGGAGAACAGCCAGTACGTGCTGGACGTGATGGCGGAGCCGGGTCTGGATCGTGTGGCGCGTCGCCTGTGGTTTGCGCAGAAGACGCTGGAAATCGTCCGCCAGGACCTGTTCGATGCCTCCGGCAACCTGGCGGCGACGATGACCTATCAGAACTATCGTACCGTCGGCGCGACTTCGGCGGGCCCTCTGGCGTGGCCGTCCCGCGTGCTGGCGGAAGACGGGCTCGGTCAGGCCAGGCTCGTCCTGACGTTTCATGAAATCATTCCGAACCCGGAGCTGACGTCCCAGGATTGGGGCCCGCTCAAAGCCGAGCCGGTGGCTGCGCCGTCCGGATTCAAGAGGGACAACTGATGCGGCTGCTGGCCATTGAAACCGCCACGCCCGCGCAAAGCGTGGCGCTGGTCGAGGATGATCGGCTGCTGGCCGAACTGTCCTATGAGGCGCAGGGCAACCGGGGAGGCGTGCTCCTGCCGACGGTGGATCAGGTGTTGAAAAAGGCCGGAGTGGCGGCGCGGGACCTTGACGTGGTGGCGGTGTCCGTCGGGCCGGGGTCGTTCACCGGCTTGCGGGTCGGGCTGGCGACGGCAAAGGGCCTGGCGCTCGGGGCGGGGGCCAGGGTGGTGGGTGTGCCCACGCTGGAGGCGCTGGCTGAGGGCTACGCATCGGCGGACGCGACGATCTGCGCGCTGCTCGATGCGTATCGGGGCGAGGTGTACATGGCCTTGTTCAGGCGCAACGGGAACGCGCTTGAACGGTTGAGCCCTGACGCGGTGCTGGCTCCCGGCGCGGTGGCATCGGCATTGGCGGCGGTCGAGGGCCCCGTTCACCTGATCGGGAACGGCGCGGCGCGGTACCGGGAACCGCTTGAAGCGGCGCTCGGCGGACGTGCCTGTGTGAGCGACGAGGGCCTTCGCGCAGCGCCCACGGCGGCGGTGGTGGCGCGGCTGGGTATCCGGCAGTTTGCCGGCGGGAACAAGCCCGACGCGGAGGTGGCGCTGACCTATCTGCGCCGCGTTGAAGCGGAGGTGAATTTTGAGAAGGGTCTGCTGAAGTCGCCGCTGGCCCGGGTTGCGCGATGATCGACGCCCGGACGGTTATCCTCTCGCCGATGCAGGAGCGCGACCTCGACGAAGTGCTGGCCCTGGAGCAGGCGTCCTTCACCGAGCCCTGGACGCGAAAGATGTTTCTCGGCGAGCTGCAAGGCAACACGTTTGCCGTGAACGTCGTGGCCCGGGTGGGCGAGGCGGGATATGGGACGGGCCTTGCGGTGGGAACGCTCCTGGGCTACGTCATGTTCTGGGTGGTCTTTGAGGAGTTGCATCTGATGAATCTGGCGGTTTGCCCGGAAGCCCGCCGGCGTGGACTCGGGGCGGATCTGGCCCGGCACGCGCTGTCGGTCGGGTCAGAACACGGCGTCCGGACCGCGCTGCTGGAAGTGCGGGCCTCGAACCTGGCCGCCATTGCGCTGTATGAGGGGCTCGGCTTTGCAAAAAAATGCCTCCGCAAGGGATACTATGACCATCCCCGTGAGGACGCGATGATCATGACTTTTTTAATAGAGAAGGGAGGGGCCACTATGCTCAACGAAGATCCGGCTATCCTGGAACTGGCTCGCAGAGAATCATCCGAATTCAAGACACTGGAGGACACCCATCATCGGTTGGAGGTGCAGCTTGGCGAGCTCAACAAGCGGCATTTTCTGACGGCCGAGGAAGAGCAGCAGAAGAAACGCATCCAGTTCGACAAGCTGGCGACCCGGGACAAGATGGCGGCCATCGTCCGCGCCTTGAAGCAGAATCGGACTCTGGCGACCGGGCCGTCCGCGTAACTTGCTGGCTGCGGGCGACATGGCGGCGGGGGGGCAGGCGGGTGAGCCCGTCCGCACGCCGCTCCATCGGCACATCGCCGATCTCAAGCGGCGGCTCTACTGGTGCGGGGCATTCTTTCTTGTGGCCTGCGTCTTTACGTTCACCTATGCCGATGACATGATCGCCTGGCTCAAGAAGCCCTACGCCGACGACCTCATCTTTTTTGCGCCCACCGAGGCCATCTTTGCCGCCATCAAGGTGGCGCTGTTTGGCGGCATCGCCCTCACCGTGCCGGTGATGTTGTATCACCTCTGGAGGTTCTTTGAGCCGGCCCTGTTGCCGGGCGAGCGGCGGTGGATCATCCCGTTTCTGGCCATTGCGTCGGGGTTCTTTGCGATGGGCGCGGCGTTCGCCAATTTCGTGATCGTGCCGCTGGCCTTGCAGTTCATGCTCCAGTTCGGGATCGATCGCGCCCTGATCCCCCAGATCGGGGTGGGCCTCTACGTCGACTTCAACGTGAAGTTCCTGCTCACCTTTGGGTTCGCCTTCGAGATGCCGCTGATCATCACGCTGCTGTCACGGCTGCGGGTCATCACGCCGGACCTGCTGGCCCGGTATCGCAAGCACGCCATGATGGTCAATCTCATCCTGTCGGCGATTCTCACGCCGACCTCCGACCTCTTCAACCTGCTGTTGATGGCGGGCCCGTTGATCGTGCTGTATGAAATCGGTATCCTCAGCGCGCGCGTGTTCGGCCGTCCGCCGCCCCGTCCGCCCACCGAGGAAGAAGAAGAGGAAGAGGCCATGCCCACTGTTCCCACGGGAACGGCAGGCCGAAGGGTTGTCTAGTGAAATCACGGGGTAGTTGTGATATCCTAAGTGTCTGTGTCGGCGTGGGCCTGGGGCTCCTGGCCCCGGCGGACGCACTGGCCCAGCAGGGCCCCGGAGAGCCGCTTGGGCCGGAGACGTTCGTCAGCATCCAGTCGCTGGCGCTTGGCGAAAAGCAGGTGGTCTATGCCGGCAGTTTCGGCAAGGGCATCTTCAAGAGCGACGATGGGGGCCGGACCTGGCTGGCCGTCAATGAGGGAATGACGGACCCGTTCGTGTACGTGGTTGTGGTGGGGCCCGACAAGTCGGTGTATGCGGGGACACTCCGGGGCGGGGTGTTCCGGACGCAGAACGGCGGCAAATCCTGGACGGCGGTGAACGCCGGGCTGGATCGCTTGGAAACGCAGGTGCTGACCTTTCATGGGGGCGTGCTGTACGCGGGCACCGGATCAGGCGTCTACTGGTCGAAAAACGGGGGCGAGAAATGGACGGCGGACAACCATGGCCTCAACAATTTTCTGGTGCGCGCTCTTGCCGTGGACGGACAGGGCACCCTGTATGCCGGGACCACGGGGATGGGGCTCTACCGCAAACCCGCCGGCGCATCCCAGTGGGCGCGGATTACGCCCTCGCAGCTGTCGCATCCACGGGACCAGATCCCGGCGAATTTTGTGCGCTCGCTGGTAGTGGGCAAGGCTGGTGATCTCTATGCCGGGACCGCCGACAACGGTGTGTACGTGAGCCGCGACCAGGGCGAGTCCTGGCGGACCCTCGGCGGGCACCTGGCGAACGCCTCCGTCCGGGGCATTGCGATCGGCGGGTCATCGTGGTTCGTGGGAACGGGAGTGGGGATGTACCGGAGCGGCGATCAGGGGAAGACCTGGGTCCCGGCCAACAACGGCCTGACCGAACGGGCGATTCAGTCGTTCGCTGTGGGCAAGGACGGGACGGTGTTCGCCGGCACCAGCGGGGGCGTGTTCAAAACGGAGGACGACGGCGCCCACTGGTTTTCCACGAACCAGGGCATCGGCACCTCGCGGAACCCGATCGGGCCCCGGCATTAAGCGGCAGGCGGGGCACGGATGGGGATGGAGAAGAAGGACACGCGCGCGGTCATCGCGACCAAGTTTGGGGAGATTGAACTGAAATTCTATTTCGACATCGCCCCGCGCCATTGCGAGAGCTTTCTGAAGCTGGCCGCGGTCGGTTTCTACAACGGCTGCACGTTTCACCGGGTGAATCCGGCAGGGCTGAAGGTCATCCAGGGGGGCGATCCGAACAGCAAGACCCTGAACCGTGGCACCCACGGGCTGGGTGGGCCCGGCTATGCGATCCCGGCCGAGTTCAACAGCCGCCCCCATCGACGGGGGACGCTGTCCATGGCCAGGGGAAACGATCCGAACAGCGCAGGCTCTCAATTCTTCATCTGCGCGGACGACTGCGGGAGCCTGGACTGGCAGTACACGGTCTTCGGCGAGGTCGCCCGGGGGATGGAGACCATGGACGCCATCCTGAACGTCAAGAAGGACGGCAACGATAATCCGTTGGAAAGGGTCGAAATGACCATGATGGTAAAGGAGAACACATGAACACAAAGACTGGCCTGTCGTGTCTGCTGGGAGTGCTGATGATCACGCTGACCGCCTGCGGTTCGGCGGAGCTCATGCGCGAGAAGGATCGGGAGAATGTGGATCTCCGCCGCCAGGTCGAGCAGCTGCGGCTGCAAGTCCAGGCCAAGGGTGATGAGGCCAGGAAGCTGGAAGGCCAGCTGGCCGAGGCCAAGAAGCTGCAAACGCAAGTGGCGGCGCTTGAAGATCGCCTGCGGGTGATGGACGACATGATGATGTCGAAGTCCGAGGACATCGCCAAGCTGGAAGCCCAACTGGCAAATGCCAAAGAGGCGGCGGCCGCAGCTGCAGCCGCGGCTGCGAAGCCCGCTCCCGTGAAAAAGAAAAAGGTGGCGTCGGCCATGAAATCCGCAACATCTGCGGCGAAGGCTCCGGCGGCTCCTGCGAAAGCAAAGGACGCGCCATCAATGCCTGTGGATGTCATGGGGAAGGCTACGGAGGCTCCGGCGAAAGCTCCAGCGGTCGCCGAGAAGGCGCCGGCGGGTGATGCGAAGGCTCCTGCAGCCGGCGCGAAACCTTAAGGAGAGGCCATGATCAGATTTGCGAACAGGCCGGGCGGCTCTCGTCTCCTCATGGCCGCTTGCATAGTCCTCCTGGCGGCGGCCTGCGATTTTCATTATCGCGCGGCCGCCGACCCGGCCGCGGATGAGGTGGTGGTCCGGGCGATCTCGAACGTCGGGTCCGCCTACGATCATCCGGTTCGCCTGTCCGCACAGGAACTGACCAGCATCCTGCGGGAAGTCCGCGTCGAGTTCAAAACGCATTGGCTGCAGAATCTCATCACCGGTCCGCTCGAAGCGGTTCCGCTCTTTGATGAGGCGGCGTTGGCCCGCGTGGCGCCTCACTTGGCCGAGGCGCTGGTTCAGGCGGGGGCTCGCGACCGCATCGTGTTCTATGTGGCGCAACGCCGGGCGGACGCCCGGCGGGACGTCACGTCGGGGACGCTGTTCGTGAAGGGGCGCAGCCTGACCCTCGCGCTGGTCAATTACCAGAACCGGGTGGACGTGGTGCCGGGCCTGA
>JAUSHW010000140.1 GCA_030648395.1 Nitrospirales bacterium
GCAATGGACATTATCGGTTCCACGCCATTGAAAAACAATACAAGGGACATGCCAATTTTCCCAACCAGCGAAGGGCGCGTATATTAGGGAATTCGTGATGGCTGCTCGTGCCTTGCGGTCGCCGCTGGCGCATTCTGCGACAATCCGATCAATCGACACTGAAGCCAAATGCCTCAGGACCTTCGGAATGGATTTCGCAAGTTCTTGCTAATGCATTGGAATGTGGCGGTATAGACTTTGCGTATTAATATAGCAGACTTTTCGTATTAATACGGCAGACCTAATCAGGAAACGGCACATTGTATCTCCAGGACCGGCTCAGACAGCTTCGAGGCTTCGCCAAGCCGCTTACAAAGGTTGTGCTGGCCGTGTTCCTCGGCCTGCTTGCCTTCGAGTTGGCCCAGGATTTCCTGTGGCCGGGTCTGCCGAAATGGCAATCACACGCGATCGAGGTCATGTACGCCGCCGACCTGTCCGGCACGGTCGGCTACTTCGCCTTGCGTGTGCATAACGCCCTGTATCAACAGACCCTGGAGGAAAACGAGAAATACAAGAAAAGCGAAGAGGACCTCCGTCGCAACAAGGAATGGTTCCGCTCGCTCACCGAGCACGGTTCCGACCTGATCACCGTCATTGACCAGAGCGGAACCATCCTCTACGAAAGTCCCTCGCTGGAGCGGATCCTCGGATACCGGCCGATCGACCGAGTGGGAAAAAGCGCCTTCTCTCTCGTCCACCCGGAGGACGTATCCCACACGCGGAACGTCGTCGAGCGTGCATTCCAGAAACTGGGCAGCACGCACACCAGCGAGATGCGCGTGCACGGGCAGGACGGGCGCTGGCACGTACTGGAAGCCACCGGCAAGACCATGCTGAATCAACATGGCAAGCCCTGCGGAGTGATCAATTCACGCGACATCACCGAACGCAAGCTGGCCGAGGATAAACTCCGCCTGCAGACCGCCGCGCTCGAGGCGACTGTGAACGGCATCGTCATCGCCGATCGCAACGGCGCCATCACCTGGATCAATCAGGCCTTCACGACGTTGACCGGTTACAGCGCAGAGGAAGTCGTCGGCCAGAATCCCCGCCTGCTCAAATCCGGCTTTCAGGATCCCGCGTTTTACGCAAACCTCTGGAGCACAATCACGTCGGGCTGTTCCTGGCACGGCGAGCTCGTCAACAAACGCAAGGACGGAGTGTTCTATACGGATGAAATGACCATCACGCCCGTGCGCGACACGCAGGGGGAAATCACTCATTTCATCGCCATCAAGCGCGACATCACCGAGCGCAAGCAACTGGAGCGGCAGGCGAGACAGATGTCGCGGCTGGCGGCGCTGGGGCAATTGATCGGCGGCATCGCGCACGAGATGAAGAACCCCCTGTTCATCCTCACGGGCCGCATTCAGATGGCGCGGGAAAAGCTGGCCCACCAGGAATATGTCGCACTGGAGTCAGACATGAAAAAGATCGACGAGGCCGGCGGCCGGATGAAGACCATCGCCGACCGGTTCATGACGATCGCCAAGCCTGTCCCGCCTCATCAGGAACAGTGCTCCATTCAGGCCATCCTGCACAAATCCATGGAGTCCCTCGCCAATGAACTGACGCAGAACAGAATCCGCGTGACGACCGCCTTTGCGTCGGACCTGCCCGAGATCCGGTCCGATCCGCGGCAACTGTACGAGGTCTTCCTGAATCTCATGCAGAACGCCGTGCAGGCCATGACGCACGTGCCGGGAGAACGCTTGCTGACCATCTCCGCCGCCCGCGAGGGAACCTGGGTCGTCGCCAGGATTCAGGACAACGGGCCAGGCATCGCCTCCGAACACCGCGCCGGCTTGTTCGAACCGTTCTTCGCCGCACAGCAAGAGGAACAAGGAATCGGCCTCGGCCTCTGGATCGTCCGGTCCACCTTGATGATGTTGAAGGGTGAGATCGTGTGCGAAAGCGAAGCCGGGCAGGGCACGACCTTCATCGTCAGGCTGCCGATCAATGCGGAGGAATCAAAGCCGTGAGCATCGCACCAACATCGAAAACAGGCACCTGACATGAAGCGATTCGTGCAATGGCTTCCGCTTCTGATCCTGATCCCGCTCTGGGGAGGCGGTCTGGTTCTTGACCGAATCGCAGAGCGCGTCCTTCTCGACTCCGTGCATGAACACCTGGTGACAGCGCTCCACGCCCACCAGCGGCACGTGCTGACGATGCTGGCGCACCAACAGCGGGGGCTCGAACTGTTCGCCGGCGACGCCGTGCAGGCCCTGGCCGAAAGGCGAGTGCCGCGTCTGGACGCGGGCTATCTCACAAGCCTTCTTCCCGAGGTGGTCGGCTGCGTCCTCTTGGACGCCGAGCGGCGTCCCGTCACCCGGATCGGCGCCGCCTGGCCGTCCCTCGAGGAGATCGCCACGGAGTTCCCGCCTGGTACAGCGAAAAGCCGAGTGACAGATTCGCACCAGGAACCAACGGGCTCGTCGATTTACGACGTGTACGTGCCGCTTAAGGTGGTAAGCGGCGGTCAGCCCTCAGTTCACGTCATTGGCACGCTGGCCTGCCGCATGAAGAATATCCTTTCCCAAGCGTTAGCTGAACACCGTGCAGGGCTCGGCCTCAGCGGGGAAGTGTATCTCGTTGATGCAGAAACCCACCTGATGCTGACAGAATCTCGGTTCATCCCCAATGCGATTGGCCGCGTAAAAGTGGACACGATCGGGATGCGCGAGGCGCTGAAGATGCGGAACGGCATCGCGCCGTATCCGGACTATCGAGGCATCCCGGTCATCGGGACCTTTCTGTACTTGCGCGACTACGATTGGGTGCTGCTGGCCGAGATGGACAAAACCGAGGCATTGGCCCCGCTGCTTCACCTGCGGATGGTGTTGGGACTTAGCCTGGGGCTGATCTCTGTTGCGACGGGCGTTGTCGGCTGGCGGTACGGGCGGCAGCTAAGTGCAGCCTACGCAGAAGCGGAGAAAGCCAGGAACCTGGCGCAGGAGGGCGAGGCACAGGTCAAAGCGCTGTTGGGAAACATAGCGGACGCGGTCTTCGAGATCGACGACTCAAGCACCATCCTGCTGGCCAACAAGTCCGCGCATCGCATGTTCGGTTGGCCTTCCGGAGAACTCATTGGCCAGAAAGTCACGGGTCTCATACCTCCGGAAGATGTGATCAAGCACGAGACTGGTCTCAGGCGCTATTTGGAGACCGGCGCGAGTCACATCATCGGGAAAATGGTCGAAGTGACGGGTCTTCGTCGCAACGGTTC
>JAUSHW010000142.1 GCA_030648395.1 Nitrospirales bacterium
CCGCCCTTGAGCTTGAGGATGGAAATGTCGAAGGTGCCGCCGCCCAGGTCGTAGACGGCGATAATGCCCTGCTTCCGCTTCTGCAGGCCGTAGGCCAGGGATGCGGCGGTCGGCTCGTTGACGAGTCTCACCACGTCCAGGCCCGCGATTTTTCCGGCGTCCTTGGTAGCCTGGCGCTGACTGTCGTTGAAATAGGCGGGGACCGTGATGACGACCTTGCGGATATCCTCGTGGAAGAACTGCTCAGCGTGATCCTTGAGCTTTTTGAGGATCATGGCGGAGATCTCAGGCGGCGTGAGCCATTTGTCGCCGAGTTGGAGGCGGATCACGCCGTTCTGCTCGGAGAGGTTGAAGTCGAAATACTGGAGTTCGGGGGTGACATCAGCCAACCCTTTGCCCATGAAGCGTTTGACCGAATAGACGGTTTGTGCGGTGTTGCCCAGAAACTGCGCTTTGGCCTTGTCGCCGACGAGAAATCCTTCCGGCGTGGAGGCGACGATGGAGGGCACCATCGCGTGCCCCTCCGGACCCCGGATGACGGTGGGGGTCTTCCCGTTCATGTAGGCGATCAGGGAGTTCGTCGTCCCGAGGTCGATGCCGACGATGCGCGCCATTATTCCAGGGCCTCCGCGATGCTTCCGAGCATGTTGACCACGTAGGTGCGCTCGGACAGCAGGCCGCGCATCTCCTTCAAGGTCTGCTCCTTTTGATCTGAGTGGGCCTGGTCGTGCGAGTGTTTGTCGACCAGCCGGTCCCAGATCTGGAAGAGTTCGGCCAGGCGGCTTTCCAGTGCGGCTCGTTTGGACTCCAGGGTCTTTCTGGCGCTTCTCAGCGAGGCGGCGGCGCGCGTGGAGGCGGCGGTATCGTTCCCGGCTGTGGCCGTCTGAAACTCCTCCAGGTGCTCCTGGATCTCCAGGATCGCTTCGAAGAGATCGGCGGGCGCTTTTCCCGGGATGTCCTTGGCGGCGCCGGCCTCCAGCCGCAGGAGGTATTCCACGCGCAGGATCGGATCCTTCAACGTCCGGTAGGCCTGGTTGAGGACGGCGGAATTGGCCAGGCTGACGGCCTGCTCCATCTCCGATTTCCCCTCGTAGAAGTCGGGATGGAAGGCGCGGCTCATTTCATAAAACTTGCCTTCCAGGGACGCGGTGTCGATGCTCAACTTCCGGGGAAGTCCCAGGCACGTGAAGTAGTCGATGTCCTTCGACAGGGGCTGGACCTTGACGCACTGGCCGCAAAAATATTCGCCGCCGCTGTCGGACTGGCAGTGCCAGCACATGCTGCGTGCCAGGGGCACCATGGGCAACTCTTTCCCTTTAGTTTCCATAGAGGCTTCCGGTCCTCGAGACACAACGGGCATGGCCGTTATGCTCGGCCATGCCCTGTGCGCGTGTTGCCGTGGAGAGGTGTGGTCAGACGGAGAACGATTCTCCGCAGCCGCAGCTCTTGGCGGCGTTCGGATTGCTGAACTTGAACTGGCCGCTCAGCATGTCCTTCTCATAGTCGAGCTGGGTGCCCTGGAGGTAGATCGCGCTCTTCATGTCCACGATGATCCGGACGCCCTCGACTTCGTAGGACTGATCATGCGGACCCATCTCGGTATCAAAGTTGACGGTGTAGCTGAGGCCCGAACAGCCGCCGCCCTTGACGCCCAGGCGCAGAGCGGCCGAGCCCAGGCCCTGAACCTCCTGGAGGCGCTTGATTTCCGCGAGAGCGTTCGGCGTCAGCGTCACGACCGGGGTGGCTGCGGCGGTCTCTTCCATGGAACTCATGCCTCCTTCACTTCGCCTCGGCGGCTTTCTTTTTGTAGTCTTCCAGCGCGGACTTGATGGCGTCCTCGGCCAGGACCGAGCAGTGGATCTTCACCGGCGGCAGGTTCAGCTCCTGCACGATGTCGGTGTTCTTGATCTTGTACGCCTCGTCGACGGTGCGGCCCTTGAGCCATTCCGTCGCCAGGCTGGAGCTGGCGATTGCGGAGCCGCAGCCGAAGGTTTTGAACTTGGCGTCCACGATCACGTCGTTCTCGACCTTGATCTGCAGCTTCATGACGTCGCCGCACTCCGGGGCGCCCACGATCCCCGTGCCCACCTGCTTGTCGTCCTTCGGCAGGCTCCCCATGTTCCGCGGGTTATTGTAATGGTCAATGACTTTTTCGCTGTATGCCATGGCGTGTTCCCCCTTAATGCACAGCCCATTGCACGGATTTCAAATCAATGCCTTCCTTCGCCATCTCGTAAAGCGGGGACATCTCCCGGAGTCGTTTCACGGCCTCGACCATCCGTTTGCCCGTGTAGTCGAATTCTTCGTCAGTCGTGAACCGGCCGAGCCCGAAGCGAATGGAGGAGTGGGCCAGGTCGGACCCCACGCCCAGCGCCCGCAGCACATACGATGGCTCCAGCGTCGCCGAGGTGCACGCCGACCCGGACGACAGCGCGACTTCCTTGACGCCCATGAGCAGCGCCTCGCCCTCCACGTAGGCGAAGCTGATATTGAGGTTGTGCGGCAGCCGTTCCGTCGGGTGCCCGTTGAGGTAGGACTCGTCCAGGTCCTTCATGATCTGGGCCTGGAGGCGGTCCCGCATCGCCGCGATCCGCTTGCTTTCGACCGGCATCTCCTGCTCACAGAGCTCGCAGGCCTTGCCGAACCCGATGATCAGGGGAACGGGGAGCGTGCCGGATCGCATTCCGCGCTCATGGCCGCCACCGTCGATCTGGGGGACAAGGCGGACCCGCGGTCCCTTCTTCCGCACATACAGGGCGCCGACGCCTTTGGGGCCGTAAATCTTGTGGGAGGTGAAGGACATCAGATCGACCTTGAGGGTCTCGACGTCCACCGGGATCTTGCCGACGCCCTGCGTCGCGTCGCAGTGGAGGAGGACGCCCTTCTCCTTGGCGATCTTGCCGATCTCGGCGATCGGGTGGATCGTCCCGATTTCGTTGTTCGCCAGCATGATCGAAATCAGAATGGTCTTGTCCGTGATGGCTTTGCGGACCTCGTCGGGATTGACCCGGCCGTCCTTCTCCACCGGCAGGTAGGTAACCTTGATGCCGCGCTTTTCCAGCGACTTGCAGGTGTCCAGGATCGCCCGGTGCTCGGTCGTGCAGGTGATGATGTGATCGCCCTTCTCCTTGTACATCTCCACGACGCCCTTGAGCGCGAGATTGTCGGATTCCGTGGCGCCGCTGGTGAAGACGATTTCCTTGGCGTCGCAGTGGATGAGCTTGGCGATCTGCTTGCGCGCGTTCTCCACCGCCTCTTCAGCCTCCCATCCGAACTGGTGGTTGCGGCTGGCGGCGTTGCCGAACTTTTCGATGAAGTAGGGCAGCATTGCTTCGAGGACCCTGGGGTCCATCGGAGTCGTGGAGTGATTATCCATGTAAATCGGAAACTTCATCGCGTGCTCCTTCTCCTGCTTCGAAGAATTAAGGCCGATGGCTGTAGACACGAGCGGACGGCATGATCGGAGACGTGTCGAACGAACTCATGTCTTCGATCGACATGCTGTCGAGCAGCCCGTAGATGCTATTCTGAATGTTGCGCATAGGGCTGCGGATGTTGCAATGCGCCATCTGCACGCACTGGGAATCCTCGTTGTGATAGCATTCGGTGATGCCGACCTGGCCTTCGATCGCCTGGATGATGGAGAGCACCGAGATGGCCGCTGGTGTTTTGGCAAGGACATACCCGCCCTTGGGGCCGTTCTGGCTGGCGATCAGGCCCTTCTTGCCGAGCTTTTGAAGAACCTTGGCCAGAAGCTCGACCGGAATCTTGTATTCTTCGGCGATCTCCTTGGTATTTACCACGCGATCGGTACCCTTGGAGGCCATGTATTGAATGGCCATCAGGGCGTAATCGGTCTTTTTGGAAAGCTTCAGCATCGGCGTAATCCCGATTTAATCAGTCGGCGACTATTTGTATCGGAGACCATCTTGGTCGGGTATAAACGTAACATCGCCTAAAACGCTTGTCAATGCAAATAATTTGTATTATATTTCAGGACCTTAAGAACAATCAGGCGAACTCGAACAGATGAATCAAGTCAGAGTCAGATTTGCTCCAAGCCCTACGGGATACCTCCACATCGGTGGAGTCCGGACGGCTCTCTTCAACTGGCTCTTTGCCAGACACGAAAAAGGAGTGTTCATTCTTCGGATTGAGGATACGGATCGGGCGCGCTCGACCCCCGAAGCCATTCAGGCAATCCTGGACGGGATGAAGTGGGTCGGGCTGGGTTGGGACGAAGGGCCGATCTATCAGACTGATTGCCTTGCCATTTACAAGGAGCAGGCGGACCGGTTGTTGGCGGAAGGGAAGGCCTACCTGTGCTACTGCACGGAAGAGGAGCTGGATGCCCGCCGGAAGGAGGCGCTGGCTCGCAAGGAGCTTCCGAAGTACGACGGGCGATGCCGCCGGCGGTCCGGCGCGGCGCCGGCCGGTGTCTCGCCGGTCACCCGCTTTGTGTCGCCGCAGGACGGGCAGACCATCGTCCACGATCTGATCAAGGGAGACGTCACGTTCGACAACGCGCAACTGGACGACCTTGTCATCGTGCGCTCCAACGGGGTGCCGACCTACAATTTCGGCGTGGTGGTGGACGATGCCAGGATGGCGATCACCCACGTCATTCGCGGCGATGATCACCTCAACAATACGCCACGGCAGATCCTGCTCTATCGGGCCCTGGGCTATGAGCCGCCGCAGTTCGGCCATCTGTCCATGATCCTCGGCATGGATAAGGTCAAGCTGTCAAAGCGGCACGGGGCTACCTCGGTGCTGGAGTACCAGGAGGCGGGCTATCTGCCCGAAGCCCTTACCAATTACCTGGTGCGGCTGGGCTGGTCCCACGGCGATCAGGAAGTGTTTTCCTCGCAGGAGATGATTGAAAAATTCTCACTGGAGAATATCACCAGGTCTCCCGCGGCGTTCAACCCGGAAAAGCTTCTGTGGCTGAACGGGCATTATCTCAAGACGGGGGACACGAAACGGGTGGCGGAACTGCTGCTCCCATTTCTCCGGAAGCGGGGCGTGCTGGACGGCGGGGCGCAGCCGGATTCTGCCTGGCTCGAAAAGCTGGTGGTGGCCCTTCGCGAGCGGGCGCAGACGCTTGTGGAGATGGCCGACAAGGCGGCGCCGTTCTTCCAGGAGTCGGTCATCATGGACCAGGAAGCCGCGAAGAAATTCCTGACTGCGGCAGTGCGGCCGGCTTTCGCCAGGCTGGTTGCCGTGCTCGAGCAGACGTCCGTATTCGAGCACGACGCACTGGAGCAGGGGTTCAAATCCGTGCTGGCGGAGACGGGCCTCTCGATGGGCAAACTGGCGCAACCGGTTCGCGTGGCGCTCACGGGCACTACGGTCAGCCCCGGCATCTTCGACGTGATGGCGCTGCTGGGCCGCGAGCGGACGCTCGCGCGTCTCAAGAAGGCCATTGACTTGATGGGCTGAGCTACCGATAATGTGGACATACCATGTGACACAGGTTGGGGGATCGTCTAGTGGTAGGACGACAGTCTCTGAATCTGTCTACGGAGGTTCGATCCCTCCTCCCCCAGCCAACCTGCCCTGTCCTTTCATCTTCGTGCTGAATGGGTGAGCCGACTCAGCGAGCGACGGTCAGGCGGGTCCGGCTACTCTCGCCCACGGTTCGCGAACTGGTTCTCCTTCCTCTCGAATCCAAAATCTCCTTCACGCCCGGACAATTTGTGTCCCTCAAGCTGCCCGTGGGCGAACACCCTCCTCTGACGCGGGCCTATTCCATGGCCGAGCCTGAATCACCATCCGGTGAGTTGGTGCTGGCGTTCGACCGCGTTCCTGACGGTCTGGGGAGCGGACATCTCTGGTCGTTGAAAGAGGGAGACGAGGTGGTGCTGGCCGGGCCCTACGGGAATTTCACCGCGCCTCAGCCCCTGACCGTGGACCTGGTCTTTGTTGCGCGCTTCACCGGCATCGTCCCGGTCCGGTGCATGATCAGGCATCTGTTGGCCGTCCCGCCCGCACGCCGAGTGACCCTCATTTACGGGTCACCGACCAAGGCCGAACGGATTTATCATGACGAGTTTAAGGACTTGGCGGCCCGCCATGGTGCGTTTTGCTATCTGCCGACTGTGCTGGACGGAAGTGGCGCGACAGGAGAGGAGAGTCGCCCGGAACAGGGCATGCTGGAGTCGCTCTGGGCCGGACGGAAAGACTTTCTGCCGATGGTCTGCGGCACGAAAGCGTTCGTGCGCCCGCTCAAGGCGTATTTAACCGGACTGGGGTTCGAGAGGAAAGAGGCGAGGTACGAGAGTTACGATTAAAGCGCGTTAATGACCTTCCTTGACGAGGTTCTTGTTCCAGGCGGGAATCTCAATTTCGATATCCGTCGTGCCGTTGGGTACGCACTGGCAGCCGAGACGGGAATTGAGCGAAATGTCCGGTGCCTCGTCGAGTTGGTCGAGTTCGTCATCCGTGGGCTCGCTACAAGATTCCAGCCCCTTGATCACCTTTACGTGGCAGGTCGAGCAGGCGCAGACTCCGCCGCAGGCATGCTCCAGCTCGATGTCGGCGCCTCCGTTGAGCGCAATATCCAGGATGCTGCCGGGCAGTCCGGTGGGGCCGTAGGGAAGCTTGGCGGGGTCCACCTCAAAGACAAGCGGAGGTCCGTCCGGCTTGTGAAAGGTGACCTTGTAGGCCTTCTTCGGCGGCGCGACTTCAGGTTTTTCAATATAAGGGTTGATGCCGCCCACGTGCTTCTTTCGGTTCGTTGAGTATTCTTAGGTGCTCTGCTTTATATCAGGAGGGTAACAGGCTGCGCAAGCAGTCAGCGGGCGCGCTCTTCTTCCTTCAGCCGGTCGAACATGCTGTTGGCGCGTTCTTCCGGGCCGCGCACCAGCTCTCGCCGGGCCTTTTGGTAGTCCGCATCAAGCTCGCGGAGACGCGTCTCGTAGCTCTTCTTGGAGATCGCCCCGGTGTTGAACCGGGCGCACAGTTCCCTGTACTGAACCATGAGCCCCTGCACTGCTTCTTCCCATTTGACCTGCTCGCGCTCGCCGAAGGTCACTTCAGGTCCGATTCCGATAAAAAAGGCGCCGAATTTGAATCCGAGCGTGACGCCGTTGAAGGAGGTCTTCAGGATCGAGCAGTCCATCGGTTCCACCATCGTGTAGGTGGCCTTTGAGTCGTCGTCGTAGAGTTTGAGCGAACCGGCACCCAGGAGGAGGGGGAGCAGCAGCACGATGCCGAGCCGATGGAATCTCACGCTGGTCTCGTCGGTTAGAAGCTGGAGCGTTTGGATTTTATTGTAGCATAGTGCCCGATGAGCAGGTTGACAAGCTCTCGCCCTTTTCGTTAAGGTGCCGGGCCAGTGGTCCCATCGTCTAGCTTGGCCTAGGACGGTGCCCTCTCAAGGCATAAACACGGGTTCAAATCCCGTTGGGACCACCAAACCTCGCTAGCGCGAGCCGGCAGTTCGATCAAAACTGCCGGATATTCAATACCTCAAGTAGATTTTAGCTTGCTCGTGCCGACATTTC
>JAUSHW010000173.1 GCA_030648395.1 Nitrospirales bacterium
GCCGTCCAGGGCCTTGATGACGTCGGCCTCCGAGACATGGCGGCCCTGGATGTCGTTGAGCCGGCCGTCGTCGCATTCGGCGACCACCGGCGTGAGCGTGTCGTCCTGGATGCCGATGCCGGGATAGCGGGCGATCATCCAGCTCATCACGCCGTTGGCGACGCGGGGAAGATTGAGCGTGTTGGTCAGTGCGATCGGGTATTCGAGAAAGCCGGACTCCTCCACCCAGGCCAGCCCCGTCATTTCGCCGGTGCCGTTGAGGACGAACGATCCCGCCGGAACTTTCTTCCGCCACACGTCGTCGCGTGGAATCACAACGGTGACGCCGGTGCGCACGGGACCCTTACCGGGCACGAGTGCGCCGTCGCCGCTGATCAGCGTCGTGTGGCCGACCGTGACCCCGGGAACGTCGGTGATGGCGTTGAGTGTGCCGGTGGGATACGTGCCGAGGGCGATGCCGAGGCTGCGTGCGCGTACGCGCGCATCGTCGCCGGTGATGGAGGCGGTCTGCGCTCCCGCAAAAGCGGGGACGCCCAGCAGCGCCAGCAACAATAGAAGGTGAATCAACGGCGCCCGCCGGCCAGTTGGAATCCGGCCTGCAGCCAGGCATTCACGCTGCCGCGTATGTTGTAGACGTTCCGGTAGCCGAGTTCCGTCAGCGTGTCGGCCGCAATGTTGCTGCGCTTGCCGGACTGGCAGTAGACGACGATGTGGTCGGCAAGCCCCGCGCCGAGCTCCTTGTACCTCTGAGCCATTTCCCGAAAATCGATGTTGGCATCGGTGCCCGGGATTGCGCCCGAGTCATGCTCTTCAACGGACCGCACGTCCACCAGGAGAAAGCCTTTCTCGCGCAGGTTGGGCGCCTTGTCGAGCGAGCGCTTCACTTCCTGCACGCTGAGTTGCCGCACGTGCGAGGCCAGGGCCGGCCCGGACGTCGCGCCGGCGACTGCCAGGACCAGAACCCCAAGGTACGCGAGCCAACGGAGTTTCATAAGGTGCCTCCCTTTTTATACTCCTTCAAGCGCACGTCTTTGTCATTGCGAGGAGCGCAGTGACGAAGCAATCTCACACCGGGACAGACGAGATTGCCGCGCTCCCGATGGTCGCTCGCAATGACATGAGTGAAAGATTACCCATACAAGATACTGAAGAGCCATATGATTCAGACACTCGTATGCTACGGCGATGGTTCCATGGTGGTCAAGTGCTGAAGGGGAAACGCGTGAATGGGCGCGATCAGTCGTTTTTGCAGAATAAGGCGATGCTGGCGGTGTAGCCGTGCAGGAAGTTGTTCCCGCCGACCGGGCCGATCTCGCCCATGGCGAAAAAGCCGCCCACCGGAATGCCGCCCAGTTGCTCCCTGACGGCGGTGACGTCGTGATGGGGGGTGCGGAAGAACCGCTGGCCGCGCCCGTTGCAACTGAAGAGCAGCGCGCCGATCGGGGTGCCGGCGCTGGGGGCCGCGCGCTCCCCGGTCAGCAGTGCGCGCAGGTCCTCGCTGGCGGATGCGACGTCCCGGATCTGAAATTGCACGGTCTGACCGACCCGCACGTAATCAGCCACCGCCAGGCTGCCGGTGTTCTGATCCACCCCGACCAGGTTGCGGATCAGGAAATCTCCGCGCTCGAATTGATCCTTGTGCTCGTCAATGACGATGCCCAGATGCAGCGCGCGCTCGGCCTGGCGCTGCTCGGCGGGAGAGAGGAGCGAGAAGACTTCCCGCAGGCGGTCGAGCGCCGGTTTGCCACTGAGTTCATGGATGACGTTCTGATCGGCCTGGGTGATCATGAAGCGGTCGCCGATTTGACGGCAGCCTTGCGAGACGACGGTGCGGATGCCGACGGCGCCGGTCACGGCCACGCCGACCATCCCGCTGTCCACCACCGTGTCGTTGAAGAGAAGACGATTGGCGCCGGGTTCCTGGGCGCCGCTGGCCATCCCGCCGATCGCTGCGGCGCCGGGGTAGCGCGTCGCGAGGTCCTCCAGGAAGGCCTCGGCCGGCGCGGTGGTGAAGGGCTCGGCGAGGACCAGGAACGACGGGGTGTGCTCGAGACCGGGCATCGTGTCGGGCCAGCCTGTGATCCGGACCCCATCGCCGGCCTCCACGTACTCGAGGTGGAACGGCGTGAGCGTGGCGCCGGGCAGGTGGCCGACCCAGAGGCACAAGGCCGGCCGGCCTTCCACCTCCTGCGCGCCGCCGATCACGCTTTCGGCCGAGCAGCCCAGCAGGACTGTGGGGTGGAGCCGCTCGCGTATCCTGGAAACGATGAGGGCCGCCGAGTCGGAGTGGTCGGACGAAAAGAACACGAACGCCAGATCTGCCGACCTCCCTGCCAGGCCGGCGGCGATGTCGCGACAGGCTTCCTCAAGAGCGTCCTCTGTGGCCGCGGTTGTCGAAAGCGCCGTGAGGACCTGCATGGGCGAAGTGTAGCATACGGGAATGTTTGCTTGTCCAGACGAAAGGCCCGGCGCAATCAGAGTTCGTGGGTGCTGCCTTCGAGCGTTCCGGCGCAAACCGGGCACTGGTGCGACGGTGTGGCCGGAGAAGCCAGGGGAGCCGTGATGAGTTGCGAGTGCGTGATGGCGGCGACCCCGGATTCGCAGGGGGTCCACAAGGACCGGCAGTCGGGGCAGAAGAACCATTGGGTGTAGCCGGGCCAGTCCCGGTCGCGTTGGGCCACAAAATTTGTTTAGCACACCACTGCCCGGCATGCAATTCATCGGACGCTTTTTCTCTCTACGGTGTCATGTTATGCTAGACCATCATGATTCCCGATCTGGTTCTCTACCATGCCGAGTGCACCGATGGGTTTGGCGCCGCCTGGGCTATCTGGAAGCGGTATCCCGGGGCGGAGTTCGTTCCTGCCAGTCATGGTCACCCGCCGCCCATCAGCTGCGCGGGACGCAAGGTCGTCATCGTTGATTTCAGTTATTCCAGGCCGATCCTTGAGGACATGGCCACACAAGCGGCGGCGCTCCAGGTCCTTGATCACCATATCACGGCACGAGAGGCTTTGATCGGGCTGCCGTACGTCCATTTCGATCTGGAGAAAAGCGGGGCGGTGCTGGCCTGGGAGTGGGCCCACGGCACGGCGGCACCCTGGCTGCTGCAATACGTACAGGACAAGGACCTGTGGACGTGGAAACTGCCGGGCAGCCGCGAGATCAGTGCCGGGCTGAATTCCCACCCGTATGATTTCAAGGCGTGGGATTCCCTGAACAAGGATGTGCTGGAGCAGGAAGGGCGGGCCATCCTCCGGTTCGAGCAGGAACAGGTCAAGAAGATTATCCGCCATACGGAGTGGGTCCGGTTTGAAGGGGAGACGGTGCCGTGCGTGCACAGCGCGATTCTCACCAGCCAGATTGGCGAGCAACTGTCGCCTGGCCGGTCGTTCTGCCTGATCTGGCATGACCGCAAAGGGCGGCGCCACTTCAGCCTGCGTTCGGAAGAGGGCGGCGCCGATGTCGCCAGGATCGCCGTGAAGTACGGCGGCGGCGGCCACACGCATGCGGCGGGGTTCTCGGTTCCTCTCCATGAGGCCGGCCCACCGCCGTCTGATGGCTCAACCCAGGGTGTGCGCATCTCGCCAGCTGAACCCCCGGCGGCAAAACTTTCATAACGGCGGTGAGCCAGGATGCTGCTCCCGCATGGGAACCCATGCAGGAACAGGTGCCTCGCCCTCGAACCAGGTCAGAAACGCGCGCGACTCCCGTGCACAAGTGCCTGATTTGCAACTGTTAAAAGTTCAATTCGGTGGGTGCTGCAGATGCGCACGGGCTTGGTATCGGCCTTGCTTTTAATATAGAGGGGGAAGAGAGGCAGGGCTGCCGCGGAGGATTGACAAGCGCGTGCCTAAGGACGACAATGAAAAGAAAAAGCATGAGGAAGAGGGTGGGGAATGGTTCGATGAGACACTCAACGGTTACACAAATTGCGGTGGTGGTGCTGACGGCTGGCGTGCTGTCCAGTCAGGTTCTGGCCGGGCCGCAAGTGGTCGTCCCCCCGGCCCCGCCGCCGGCCAAACACACGCCGGCCAGACCCGCTCCGGCCCCATCCGTTCCGTCCAGTTCCGCACAGTCGGAGGAGGGCCGTGTGCAGGGTTCCGCCTGCTACCGCCTGAGCGACGACGAGAGCCTCCTGTCGGCCCAGAAGAAGGCCCTGGCGCTTGCCCGGGAAGCCGCGCTCAAGAAGATCAAAGCCTTCGCTGAAAGCGCGGACCAGGGCGGCGGCCGCGGGCTGGAACCGGAAGTCGTTGCGGCGGCCAGCCGGGTTGGACTCAGCAACGAGCGAATCACCAAGCAGGAGGTCAAGTCCAACCAGGTCTGTGTCTGGATGACGGCGACGTCGAACTCCAAGGAAGTTGCGGACCTCATCAAGCAACGGCTGAACGCCAAGGAGCTCGCCAAAAAGGTCCAGGATCAGTCGGTGGCGCCGGCCGCGGCCCATTTCGGGCTGAAGGTCTGGACCAACAAAAAAGAGGGCGACCCCTTCGTCGAAGGCGAGCGGCTGATCATCTACGTCGAGTCCGAGAAGGACGCGCACCTGAAGCTGGATTACTACACGGCGGAAGGCAAAGTGGTGCACCTCGTGCCCAATGTCTTTGCGAACGAAGCCCGCATACAGGGCGGCCAGAAGTATTCGTTCGGCGATGAGGGCGCGGCGGCGGAATTCAAGATTTCCTCGCCGTTCGGCGAGGAGACCATCAAGGCCCTGGCCAGCACGATCCCGTTCGACGCCGCCTTGACGGAAGCGGACCAGGTCACCGAGGCGACGGTCTATCTGACGAAGGTGCAGAATGCCTTGAAGGCCAAGGCCAAGGATTCCACGTGGGCGTCCGCAATGGTGGCGATTTCCACCTCCAACAAGGAAGATCTTCAGGTCGCGCGCGACCGTAAGAACATCGAGATGCCGGCCGCGAAAGCCGGGCAGCGCAGCTTGCTCAAGCAGCCGGAAAAGCCGGAGCAGCCGATCGATATCATCGGCGTGCCGGGTCGCAAGAAGGGCGAAAAGCCGCTCGAGACGATGGGAACAATGGGCCGGGCCAAGAGTGGTCTCGAAAAGAATCCATAGCGGCGGTCCGGACTCCAGCCGTGTTTGGGTCGGGCAGCAGGTCCAGGCACATGAAGGGGCGGTATGGGAGGTCGGGTAAAGCGGCCCGACATTGCCCGGTATGGTCCACCGTTGGTCGCTGGTCTGGCCGCGACCTGCGTGATCGGACTGCTGCAACTCGCGCTCCCCACGTACCTCAAGGAACTGGATCTCCGGATCAGCGACCGGATGCATCAACTCCGCGGGCCGATCCGGCAGGATCCGCGTCTCGTCCATGTGAATGTCGATGACGGCAGTGTGAGCGCCCTGGGCCGGTGGCCCTGGCCGAGGGCGCTCAATGCGCAGGTGGTCGACACGCTCCGGGACCTCGGCGCCCGGGCCGTCGTCTTCGACGTCCTCTTTCCGTTCCCCACCAGTCCCAAACAGGACCCCAAGAACGAAAACGACCGCGCGTTCTCACAGGCGCTTGTCGCGATGGAAAGCGTGTATCTCGCCGGCGCGCTGGATCTCAGCCTGAGCCTGGAAGCCCAGCCCGAGGAAGAGGCGGACCTGAAGCGGGAGATGCAGTATCCGACCGACCTCCTGCGTCGCCATACCGCGCCCGCCCCGGCCAACCTTCCGACCGCCCTCTATTACGCCAAAACCAGATTTCTTCCCATGGAGGCGTTCGGCCAGGTGGCACGCGGCATCGGCCATATTTCACGGTCGGCCGACACCGACGGGGGCGTGCGGCGCAACCCGCTGCTCGTGCAGGTCAAGGACCGCCTGTTTCCCGCCATTGCATTTCGGGTGGTGCTGGATCTGGTGGAAAGCGATCTTTCAAAGGTCCGGCTCGAACCGGGCTTCATCATCGTCGGCGACGCCCTCATGCCGGGGGAAAGCGTGCGCAAGGATCTCCGCATTCCGGTGGATGAGCATGGCCGGCTCACCGTGAACTTCGCCAATACGTGGCAGGAGGCGTTCATGCACATCTCTGCCGCCGATCTGCTGGAGGAGGCGGAAGATCCGGAGAAGCGCCCCGAGCTGGAGAAGAACTTGAAGGGCGCCGTCGCCCTGTTTGCGGCCTCCACGACGGGCGCGAGCGATACCGGCACCGTCCCCGTGGAGTCGGCCTATCCCCTCAACGGGGTCCACATGAACATGATCAATACCATCCTGACCCAACAGTTCCTGGTGGAGTCGGGGCCGGCCACCGTGGTCCTGCTGATCCTGGGGATGGGGATCGGGATCGCCCTGCTCTCGCTCTCGCTGCAGCCCTATATTTACCTGCTCGTGGCGATCGCGGCGATCGGCGGGTATGTCGCAGGCGCGTGGTTCAGCTTCATTGAGTTCGGGCGGATCCTTCCGGTGGCTCCCGTGGTGATCGTGGGGGTGCTGTCCAGCGCCGGCATGGTGACCTACCGGTACGCCGCCGGCGAGATCGAGAAGCGCAAGACCCGCGCCGCGTTCGCGCCGTACTTCGCGCCGGCCGTCGTGGATATGCTGCTCAATGACAGCACGGATCGCCTGATGGGGGGGCAGCGCAAGGAGCTCACGATCCTGTTCACGGATATCGTCTCCTTCACGACTCTCTGCGAGGGGATCGAACCGGAGGTGGTGCAGAAGGTCCTTCAGGAATACTTCAACGAGATGACCCGGATCGGATTCGGCCACCAGGGCACGCTCGACAAGTTCATCGGCGACGGCATGCTGTGGTTTTTCGGCGACCCCCTGCCGCAGGAGGACCACGCGCTGCGCACGGTGCACACGGCCCTCGACATGCAGGCGGCGATGCATCCCCTCCGCGCGAAGTGGAAGCAGGAGGGGCGCCCGGAGCTGGCGATGCGGGTCGGCGTCAATACGGGCGTGGTGTTGGTCGGGAACATGGGATCGGATGCCCGTATGGAGTACACCGTGATGGGGGACGCCGTGAACCTGGCCTCCCGTGTCGAAGGCGCCAACAAGCCGTTCCATACCGAGGTCATGATGACCGAGCGGACGTTTGAGATGACCAAGGACATCGTGGAGTGGCGGGAGCTGGATCTGTTGCGGGTCAAGGGCAAAAAGCATGGCGTGCGCGTGTACGAGGTAATGGCGGCCCGGAAGGGCGAGTTGTCCGAGCTTAAGCAGCAGGTTCGGGAGGCCTATAACGAGGGGCTGCGCGCGTACCAGGGGCGGGATTGGGCCGCGGCCTCCGCCGCATTTGCCCGGGCGCTCGCGATCGACAAGACGGACGGACCGTCGCTGCTCTACCGCGGCCGGGCCGAGGAATTCCTGACCAACCCGCCGCCCGCCGATTGGGACGGCGTGTACGAGATGGAGACCAAGTGATCGAGGCTGCGGATCGCCCCCGCATGCGCCGCTTGTGGCCGGCCGGGGCGGCCTGCGGGCTGCTGGGGGCGGCCCTGCTCTGGCTCTGGCCCGGGGTTTTTCAGAGCTGGGAGGACAAGACCCTCGATATCCGGTTCGGGCTTCGCCAGGCAATTCCCACGGATCCACGGATCGTGCTCATCGACTGCGACGACACCAGTGTGGCCGCGCTGGGCCGCTGGCCCTGGGACCGGGCCGTGCACGCGCTGATGGTGGAGATCCTGGCGAATGCCGGCGCGAAGGTGATGGCGTTCGACGTGGTCTTCAGTGTGCCGTCGACCGACAGCGATTTGCGCTTCATGAAGGCCATGGCCGAGTCCAAGGGCGTCTATCTGCCGGTCGGGGTGGAGCTCTTCCCGGCCGGTGCCGGGAAGCACGATGATGCGGCTCAAATTCACGGGCAGTCGGTGCTGGTGAACACACTGGGGTCTGCGGGGCTGCCATGGGAGGCCGGCCCGGACTCCGGAATGCTTCTGAGCACCGGGCGGGTCTTCATGCCTGAGGCCGATCTGGCGGCGGCCGCGAGCGGGCTTGGGCACATCGCGTCCAACAGGGACCCCGACGGCGTGATCCGGCGTGTGCCGCTGGTGGTGCGGGTGCAGGACCGGCTGCTGCCGGCGTTTTCGCTACGGGTGGCCATGGGGGCGTTCGATGTGCCGCCCAACCAGGTGTCGATCGTGCCGGGGCGGTACGTGGAATTGCGCGGGATCAATGGGGAGGCCGGCCATGTTGCCCGCATTCCGATCGATGCGCGCGGACAGATGCTGATCAATTATGCCGGGTCCTGGACGGAGACTTTCCTTCCGCATTACGGGTTCTCAAGTGTCCTCGCCCTGGCCGCCACGCCGGAAGGCCGCCGCGAAATCGAGACACGGTTCAAGGGCGCCACGGTGCTGGTGTTGGCGACGGCGACCGGATTCGATCTCAAGCCCGTTCCCCTGGGCGGGGCCGCGCCGGGCGGGCTCGTTCACGCCCATGCCCTCAATACGATCTTTACCGAACGTTGGCTGCGTCCGCCTTCTTCGCTCGGCGTGTTCCTGGTGGTCGTCCTCATGGGCCTTATCGGCGCGCTGGCCGTGTCGACCCGCTCGTGGACGTTTACCCTGGTGCGCGTGGCGGGCGCCGGGCTGGCCTACGTGAGCCTGGCGTATCTTCTCTTTAAAGCCTTCGGCCATGTCCTGCCAATCGTCGCGCCGCTGGCCGCCTTCCTTGGGGCCGTGGTCGTGGTGCCCGTGTACGAGCGGACGGCCGTGCGCCTGCGGCTCGCGTCGCTGGAGCGGCAGATGCGGGAGACGGAATCCGCGCTGACCGCCAGCCGCGCCCGACTGGAAGCGCACGACCGGGAATTTGATCAGGCCATCGACGAGGCGCAAACGCTGCGCGAGGCGGCGATGGGATCCACGAGCCAGGTCCGCGAAATGGAGACCAGGCTGAAGGCGTTGGACGGGGCGTTGCATCGGGCTCACGTGGAGCGGGACCGGCTGGTCTCGCAGGCCGAAGAGCTGGAGCGGCAGTTCCACGACCTGCGTCCCGCGACCGTGTCATCGCCGGATCGGCCCAGCCGTGATCAGGAGGCCGCCCTGGCCGAATGCGCCGCGCACGGGCTCATCACCGGCGACCGCCGGATGATCGAGGTCTTCCAGATGGTCAAAAAGGTCGCGGCCACGTCCAGCCCGGTGCTGTTGACGGGAGAAACCGGCACCGGCAAGGAACTGCTGGCCAGCGCGCTCCATACACTGAGCCCGCGGGCCGGGGGCCCGTTCGTCGCGGTGAACATGGCGGCGATCACCGCGACGCTGGCCGAGAGCGAACTGTTCGGACACACGCGCGGGTCCTTCACGGGGGCCCACGCCGATAAGAAGGGCCGCTTCGAACAGGCCGATCACGGCACGCTGTTCATGGATGAGATCGGCGAGCTGCCAGTCGACCTCCAGACGAAATTGCTCCGGGTGCTTCAGTCCGGTGAGGTGGACCGGGTGGGCGGCACGACGCCACGCAAAGTGGATGTGCGGATCGTCGCGGCGACCAACCGCGATCTCGAGGAGGAAGTGGCGGCCAAGCGCTTCCGCGAAGATCTGTATTACCGGCTCAACGTCGTGCAGATCACGTTGCCGCCCCTGCGCGAGCGCCCCAACGATGTGGAGTTGCTGGCGCAGCATTTCCTAAAACACTTTGCCGCGCAGGCGGGTAAGCCGATTGTGGGCTTCTCGGCGCGCGCCATGGAGACGCTGCGCCGCCAGGAGTGGCGGGGCAATGTGCGCGACCTGCGTAATGCCGTCGAGCGCGCGGTGGTGTTCTCCGAAGGCCAAGTGGTCACCGAAGCCGACCTCAACCTCACCGCGTTTCCCCCAACGGCCGGCCGGGCGATCATCGCGGGGACGGGGGGGCGGGATATCTCGGGCGATGGGGCTTTTCTCGACGTCATGCGTGAGCTGCGGTTTGAGATTGATGCGGTCGCCCAGCGCCTCGGAATCAGCCGGGGGACGGTCGCCTCGCGGTTCAAGGGGATCTGTTTCCAGGCAATCGTTGCGCATGAAGGACGGATGGCGGAGGCCGCCGAGGAGGTGGCCGGCGTCAGGGACGGCCGGGTGGAATCCAAGATCCGCGAGTACCACAGCAACCTCCTGGAGGCGGCCCAGCAGCTTCCCAACGCCGACCTGGCCGTCCTGGAATGCCGCCGCCGATTCAAGAACCTGCCGCAGCGCTACTTTCCTGCGGTGGAGCAGCTTATCCGGAGCAAATTCACCGTCTCCACGCCTTGACGTTCGTCCGGTTTCCCCCTATACTACGGTCTCTTCAGCGATCGAGAGCGGGAATAGCTCAGTGGTAGAGCATCGCCTTGCCAAGGCGAGGGTCGAGGGTTCAAATCCCTTTTCCCGCTCCAACTTTTTCAAGGCCTTCCGTGATATCATCGCGGAGGGCTTTTTAGTTACTCCCGGTTTTACTCCCGGTTCCAATTATTTATTGTGTGTAAGGGGCCATGGATTTGACAGCCGTCCCAATGATGGCTATCCTAACGAGCGAGCGAGTGCTTTAATTTCAGTATCAATCTGGCCCTAAAGGTATTTGTATGCCAACTCCGACTCTGTTCACCGCTGTCGTAGTAGCTACTAATATTAACCCTTCGATATTTTCTCAGGTGTGGTTAACAAAGACAGGTGTTTTCTCTGAATCAGATTTTCAGGCAGAGTCGGTATTATCACCCTTTGCGGTAAATGTTGTTACACCTAGTTTGGCTCAAATGGCTATACCACAAAATCTCCAAGTGATTTTTCCTCCTGGAGACGAGAAGAATAATCGCGAAGCGTTACTTCAGCAGACCATTGGGCGAATAGTGGCTGAACTGCCGCACACTCCTTTTCAGGCGGTTGGGTTTAATATGGGGTGGGTGCTACAGCCTCAAGATCCGGGAGAAATTGATAAACTTGAGCGGATATTCTTTCTATCTAAGAGCAATCCTTTGAGTGGAGAATTTGAGGAAACGAATTGTCATTTTGGTTGCTATCTCTCGAAGGACTTTGAAATAGGCAGACTCAAATTAGACATCAAGCCCGTTACCTTGCTCGACCAAAGCCAAGCTCTTCAACTGGCATTCAATTTTCATTTAGATCTTAAAGAAGAAGATAAGGCTAAACAGATCGTCCGCTTTCTTGGGAAGTGGAATGCTGCCTATAAAATGGCCAAGGATTTGGCTAATATCTTGGGTAAAGGATGGAGCAAGTAAAAACAGAGACATCTACGAAGGCCATTCCGGCGCAGGTCATTCTCGCATGGAAACTGTACGCGGACCATCTTGCTTCGGTGGAAAGTATGTTGCCGAATCGACCGCGACTGGATGTTCCCGTCTTGTATCCGCCCGATACCGTGACAGGTAAGATTGCCCGTCCCATTTCCACTTGGCTAATGGGTTGTGCGCATACTGCCGGGTCGTTACACTTTTTGCCAACTAGTTTCGGCCTTATAAATAATTTTGAAAAAGCTTCGACTATCTCAGTC
>JAUSHW010000164.1 GCA_030648395.1 Nitrospirales bacterium
GTACCAGTTGCGGACTTGCCACTCCAAGGAGACCCGTGAGGGTGATTTTCGGGAACCGCTCTGCCTGGGCGACTCCGATCCTGGCAGTGGCCGCGGCGAGTTCCTGCTCCGACTGGAGAATGTCCGGGCGGCGCTGGAGCAACTCGGAGGGCAGACCGGCCGGCACCTCAGGCGGCATCACCTGCTCGGTGAGCGCCCGCCCCCTGGGGATCTGAATGGGATTTCTCCCCAGCAGCACGCTGATCTCGTTCTCCTTCTGAATCATCTGGCGCTCCAGTTCGACCATGCGCGCCGCAGCGTTGGCCCTCTCCGCCTCGAACTGGTCGGCGTCCAGCCTGGGGGTCATCCCCTGCCGCAGCCTCGCCTGGGCAATGCGCACCGACTCCTCCCACGACTGCAGTGAGCGCCTGGCGATCTCCAACTGCAGATCCAACTGGCGGAGTTCGAAATAGGCCTGGGCCACGCCGGCCACGAGTTGCAGAATGACGGCGCGCCGGTTCTCCTCACGGGCCAGCAGGTCGGCGAGCGCCGCTTCATTCGACCGGCGCACCCGCCCCCAGAAATCCAGCTCCCAGGACAGGTGGCCCTGCGCGGAATAGCTGAAGGGCGTCGGAAAGCCTGGAATTCTCGTCCCCTTTAATCGGCCGAACGCGGGGGCGTTAACGTCCATACTGGCCCCGGGAGCGAACTCCGTCCGTGCAATGGACAGGCGAGCCTGAAATTCTTCAACGTTCGCGACCGCCCGCTGCAGATCCTTGTTCTCCTCCAGCGCGACACGGATCAGCGTGTGGAGTTCATCGTCCTGGAGCAGCTCCCACCAAGGCAGATTGGCGATGGACTCCCCGGCCTGGCCGGCCATGCGAAAGGACTCCGGCGTGGGAATGGGCGGGCGCGTATAGTCCGGCCCCATCGCGCAGGAGATCAGCATCATGGAGAGCAGGGCCGGAGCGAGGCTGCGCATCAGCGCCCCCCCTCAACAGGAGGCTCGGACGGGAGATCCGTCGGCATGGTCGTCGCGTAACCGGAACGACGGGACGTGAATTTTCGAATCGTGGTGAAGAACATCGGCACGAAAAAGATCGCCAGGAACGTGGCCGCGAGCATGCCGCCCAGCACGCCGGTGCCGATGGAATGGCGGCTGGCCGCCCCGGCGCCCGTGGACAACACCAGCGGTGTCACACCGAGGATAAATGCCATAGAGGTCATGATGATCGGGCGGAACCGTAGCCGGGCCCCCTCAATCGCCGCCTCGGCCGCCGACATGCCGGCTTCGTGCCGCCGGTTGGCGAATTCGACGATCAGAATCGCGTTTTTGGCGGAGAGGCCGATCAGCGTGACCAGCCCGATCTGAAAGTAGATGTCGTTGGTCATGCCCAGCAGCCACACGGCGGCCAAGGCGCCGAAGACGCCGAACGGAACGGCCAGGATTACGGCAAAAGGCACCGCCCAGCTCTCATATTGCGCAGCCAGCACCAGGAACACCATCAGCAGGCCGAACGCAAAGACCAGCGCCGATTGCCTGCCGACCTTGCGCTCCTGGTACGAAATGCCGCTCCAGTCAAGCCCGTACCCCTGGGGAATGAGCACCTCCTCCGACGCGCGCGCCAGCGTTTCCAGCGCCTGCCCCGAGCTCGCGCCGGGAGCCGCCATGCCCAGCACCAGGGCTGCATTGAACCCGTTGAAGTGGGTCACGGGGTCCGGCCCGCTGGTAAATTCCGTGGTGACCACCGTGTCGAGCGGAATCATGGTCGTCCCCTGCGCGTTCCGGGCACGCACATAAATTTTGGCGATATCGGCGGGCGCCGACCGATACTGCGGATCCGCCTCGGTCTGCACGCGATAGACCCGGCCGAATTTCACAAAATCGTTGATGTAGAGATTCCCCCAGTAGGCCTGCAACGTGTCAAACACCTCGGAGATGGGCACACCGAGCGCCTTGGCCCGCTCACGATTCACGTGCGCATACAGCCGGGGGGAACTCACGCGAAAGGTCGTCCCGATGACTCCAATGGTCGGGTCCTGTCTGGCCTTGGCCACAAACTCCTGGGCGACGGCCGAGAACTTCTTGAAGTCGCCTCCGCCGGGGTCTTGAATCTGGACCGCGAATCCGCCCGTTGCGCCCAGGCCTCGGATCGGCGGCGCATTGAAGGACAGCACCATGGCCTCCGGGATTTTTGCAAATGCTCCGAACGCCGCCCCGATCAGCGCCTTCACATGATCGCCCGGCTGTTTTCGCCGGTCCCAGTGGTGCAACGGCGTGAACATGGTGGCGGTGTTGGGCCCACGCGTGCCGAACACAAAGTTTTGGCCGACCAGGGCATTCGTGCTGTAGATCGCCGGGACCGACATGAAATATTTTTCCAGCTTGCGGATCACCTCTGTGGTCCGCTGCATGGACGCGCCGTCGGGAAGCTGGACGATGGTAATGAAGTAGCCCTGGTCCTCCTCCGGCAGAAAGCTGGGCGGAATCACCCGGAACAGCATCATGCCGACAACGATCACGACGCCGAACACCGCCAGCGCCAGCCCCGCCCGTTTGATCACGAGACCGGCGCCGGCCACGTAGCGGTCCCGCGTCCAATCGAACGCGCGATTGAACACCCTGAAGAAGCCCGGCTTCGGGCCATGACTCGGCGACAAGACCAGCGCGCAGAGGGCGGGACTAAGCGTCAGCGCAACAAATCCTGAAATCGTGACGGAGATCGCAATCGTGATCGCAAACTGCTTATAGAGCTGGCCGGTGACCCCGCCCAGGAAGCCCACGGGCACAAACACCGCCGCGAGCACGAGCACGATCGCAATGATCGGCGCGGTGACTTCCTCCATCGCCTTCTTCGCGGCGTCCTTCTTCGAAAGCCCCCGCTCCATATGGCGCTCGACGTTCTCGACCACCACGATGGCGTCGTCCACCACGATGCCGATGGCCAGCACCATGCCGAACAGCGTCAGGGTGTTGATGGAGAATCCCAGCGCCTGCATGACGGCAAGGGCCCCGATGAGCGACACGGGCACCGCCACCGCGGGAATCAGCGTCGCCCGCCAGCTCTGCAGGAACAGGTAGACGACGAGAATGACCAGCGCCATCGCAATGCCGAGGGTCTTGACCACCTCCTCGATGGACACCTCGATGAAGCGGGTCGTGTCGTAGGGAATGTCGTACGTCACGCCGGGGGGGAAGCTCTTGGTGAGCGTATCCATCTCCGCGCGGATGCGCTTGACAGTGGCGAGCGCGTTCGCGCCGGGGGCCAAAAAGGTCAGGATGAACGTGGTTGGCTTCCCTCGGAGGCGGCCCTCCAAATCATAGGACTGGGCGCCCAACTCGACTCTCGCCACGTCTTTGAGACGGATCATGGACCCGTTCGGCAGGGCCCGCACAATCATCTCCTCGAATTCCTTCACCTCGGTAAGACGGCCGAGGGTGATCACCGGCATGGTCAGCTCCGTGCCCTTGAGCGCGGGCTCACGCCCGATCGTGCCGGCCGGGAAATCCCGGTTCTGCTCATTGACGACGGCAACGATGTCGGTCGGGGTCAGGTTCAGTTGACCCATCCGCGCCGGATCAAGAATGAGCCGCATGCTGTAGCTCTGCCCCCCGAACACCGCGGCGTCACCCACGCCGGGCAGGCGTTTGACATTGTCGAGCACGCGGAGGATGGCGTAGTTGGACAGAAAGAGCGCGTCGTGTCGCAGATCGCTGGAATCCAACGTCAGCACGGCGACAAGATCCGGCGATACCTTCTTGATGGAGAGACCCCGCCGGATGACTTCAGGGGGCAACTGCGGCTCCGCCAGCTTCACCCGATTCTGCGTCTGGACCTGCGCGATGTCGAT
The DNA here is from genome assembly GCA_030648395.1 of Nitrospirales bacterium. Classification (GTDB taxonomy): domain Bacteria; phylum Nitrospirota; class Nitrospiria; order Nitrospirales; family NS-4; genus SCTG01. Next base: position 3,832 of record JAUSHW010000164.1, read on the forward strand.
GTTCGTCCCGATCTCAAAGGTGAGCCTGATGGTCACATGACCGTCGTTGGTGCTGGTGGAATCGTAGTACAGAAGATTGTCGATGCCGGGAAGCTGCACTTCTATGGGACGGGCCACCGAATCCGCCCCGACCTCCGCGCTCGCGCCCGGATAGTCGGCGTCGATCTGGACCACCGGGGGCGTGATTTCGGGAAACTGGGAGATCGGCAGGGCCTTCAACGCCAGCAGGCCCACCACCACGATCACGATGGAAAGGACCGATGCGAAAATCGGCCGGTCGCTGAAAAAACGGGACGTCACAGATTACTCGCCGGACTGTTTTCAGCGGCGGGAACCGGCTTCACGGGCGCGCCCGGCACAATTCTGTGCATGCCGTCCACCACCACCCGCTCCCCCGCGCGAAGCCCGTCCTCGATGAGCCATTGGCTGCCCCGCCAGCTGGCGCCCTGGATGCTGCGGATCTCCACCTTGCCGCCTTCTCCCACGACATAGACGATGGACCCCTTGGGCCCTTGCTGAACAGCCCGTTGAGGAACCAGAATGCCGCCGGTTCTGATCGCTCCCGAGAGGCGAACCTTGACGAACTGCCCAGGGAGCAACGCCCGTTCACGATTGGGAAAAACGATCCGCACATCCCGGGTCCCGGTTGTGACACGCAACCCCACTTCCTGCAAATCCAGCTTGCCCTCGTGAGGATAGATGGCCCCGTCCGCAAAGGTGAGCACCCCTCGCAATTCGTAGAGGCCGGCGCCCTGTACCCGCTTCTCGGCGCGGTCCCGCACCCGCTTCAAGAGAAAAGACTCCGGAACGCTGACGATCACGTACATCGGGTCCACCTGATGGATGATCGTGAGCAGGTCGGTCTGCGCGGAGATCAGGCGGCCTTCGTAAGACTTGGTCCGCTCGATCATGCCGCTGATGGGCGCGATGATGAGCGTGTTGTCGAGATCAAACTGGGCCTTCACCAGCTGTCCCCTGGCAGATTCCAGGGACGCTTTCGCCGCGAGATCCTCCGCGACCGCATCATCCACGTCTTTCTGGCTCACGGCCTGTTCCGCGAGAAGCGGCTTGACGCGAGCGAAGTGTTGCGTCGCCTGGACCACCCTCGCCTCGGCCTGGGCCACCATCGCTTTGGCGCTCGACACGGCCGCCTGGAACGGCACGGGATCGATTTGATAGAGCCGGTCGCCTTTTTTGACGTCGCGGCCCTCGCGATAGAAGAATTCCTTGATGATGCCCGTCACCTGCGACCGGATTTCGACGATGCGGGAGGCTTCCGCCTGCCCGATAAATTCCGGATCGTCGGGAATATCCTGCGCCGCCACCGTCAGCACCCCGACCTCCGGCATGGGAGGAGGGGGAGCGGCGGCCTCCTTTTGGCAACCCGGGAGCCCGGCTACGCCCACGCACGCGAGGAAACCGATAGCGAGTCTCAGCGTTCGCACAGTGTTCGCCATATCATGTCCCCTATCAACCACGCTTCACCTCTTACTTGGCCGCCGGGACTTTCGACGCCGCGCCGATGCTGTCCAATCCGGCCTGGGCACAGGCTGCGTCCAGATGGCCTCCGGGCGCGCCGCCGACGCCGATACCGCCGACCACCTCGCCCCCGATTTCGATCGGAAGGCCGCCGCCGAGGATGAGTATCTTGTCATTCATGTAATGCAATCCCTCCGCCGTAGGCGTCTTGGCGACCATCTCGGCCAGTTCAGCGGTCGGCCGGCGCAGGCTCGCGGCGGTATAGGCCTTCTTCGTGCTGCTGTCGGTCGTGTGCGGGCCCGCCCCATCTCCCCTCACCAGCACCTTCAGCACCCCGGCCCGGTCCACCACTGCCACAGTCACGCGATGGCCATCCTGCCTGCACTTGTCCTGCGCGGCGGCCGCGGCCTTGCTCGCCAGCGCAAGCGGCAGGGTCGCTTCGCGAGGCAGTTCGTCGGCTGCCACCGCGGCCGGTGCGAATCCGAAAGACAGCACCACACCGAGCGAAATCACAAGGGTATGGAATTGAACTCTTCCAAAAGTGTTGCGCGCCATCATCGCCCCTCCTTGTTCTGGAAAGCCAACTGCCGCCCGATAATACTGACAACGCTCAGAAACATACAAGCAACAGGGAAATGTCGTCAGGTGCCTTGCCCACCCAGTTCGTCGACGGGAAAATTGAGGGTCCGCCAGGCCTCGACCCCGCCGGCGAGAGGCCGGACCCGCACGATGCCGTTCCGTTTGAGCAGGAGGGCCATGCGGGCGGCGGTCACTTCATTGGGACAGGCGCAGTACAGGATCACATCCCGATCGCGCGGAATCTCGTGATGCCGATGCTCCAGCTCCTCCACGGCCATCCATAACGCGCCGGGGATCGAGTAGGGGTTGGCCTGGCGATCGAGCGACCGGCGCAGATCCACGATCACTGGTTCATGCCCGGCATCCAGCATGAGTTTGAGTTCGTCCGGAGTGATCCGCGCAATGCGCAGTTCACGCAGCAGAAGCTGCCGGTGGATGTATTTGTATGCAATGTACAGCGCCAGGGCACCTGCGACCAGCACGACGAGCGAACTGCCCCAACGAGCCGCCTGCGCCGCGACCTGCTCGAGCTGATCACTGAACAGGTACCCCGGCGTGACGAACGCCGCCGTCCAGAGCAACGCGCCGAAGCCGTTGTAGAGCATGAACCGCTCGACGCTCACGCCAAAGATGCCCGCGAGTGCCGGCGTGACCGTGCTCAACCCCGGAATGAACTTGGCCCAAATCAGCGACCGCGTCCCGTGCCGGACGAAGAAGTCCTCCGTGCGACGCACGCAGGAATCCGGCTCGAGCGAAATGCGGCAGAGCACCGTGAGCACCTGCGCCCCGCGACGCCGGCCTAGGTAGTACCAGAGCAGATCGCCCAGCAGGCAGGCGGTCACCCCCAACACGACGGCCAAAGCGAGATTCATCTTGCCCATGCCGGCCAGCGCCCCGGCGGCGAGCAGCACCGGGACCGCGGGAATCGGCAGCCCGACCTGTTCGGCAAGCACCACGGCGAACAGGACGAGGCCGCCGTGCCTGATCAGAAATTGCGTCACCTCATCCATGGGTCACCTAACTCCATCAGCTGGCCACCAGCGGTGACGTCTTCCTCCACTGGCCGGAGAATATAAAGTCGGCCAAGGGTTTCCGCTCTCTGGGAGCCGCTTCGCGGCTCCTGAATTTTTCAGGCAGGCTCTCCAGATCGCCGGGATAACCGAGCGCAATCATCGCCACCGACTCAAACTCCTTCGGAATGCCGTAGAGCTCCCGGACCTTGTCCGGATAAAAACCGGCCATCTGGTGCACGAACAATCCCAGTGCTGTCGCTTGCACAGAAAGATTGGCGACCGCCTGGCCGACATCGTGAAAGGCATGGCGGTTCGGCTTCGCATTGTCTTCAAAGGACATCCGAGCGACCGACACCATGAGCACCGGCGCGCGTTGCGCCCAGGGGATATTGCCCTCCATCAAGCAGGCCACCAACCGGCTGTGCCCTGCCTCGTCGGCCTTCGTCGTCACAATGAAGTTCCAGGGCTGCTCATTGCTGGAAGACGGCGCCCAGCGCGCGGCTTCCAGCAGACTCCGCAGGGCGTCAGGCTCGACCGGCCGGTCGGAGAACGCCCGCGGGCTCCATCGTCGCTTCAAAAGTTCATGAATCGGATATTGTGTTGCCGCAGGTTTCTCCATGTCGATCTCCCAGAAGATAGTTTGGGTTCAGATCGTCTTGTGCGTGCCGTCGCAGAACGGCGGAGTCTTGGTCTGCTTGCACTGGCACAAGGCGACTTGTTTTTTCTCCGTCAGCGAAAACTCGACAGGCGTGAACCCGGTTCCTTTATGGGACCCGTCGCAAAACGGTTGGTTCTTCGAACGCCCGCATTGACACCAGTGGTAGGTTCCCGGATCCAACGAAAGCACTGCCGGCTGCTTGGCTGCAATGATTGGCTTCTCCATGAGTTGTCCTCCTTTATGATAAAGGGGTTATAAGTATAACGGCTTGATCGGCGACAGGACGGCCGCCGGATCGTTCTTCCACACCGACTCATCTGCATCCACGTACAGCTCGATCTCGTTGCCGTCCGGGTCACGGAGATAGAGACTCTGGCTGACGGTGTGGTCGCTCATCCCGTCGATCGTGATTCCGGCCCGTTCTAATTCTTTCTTCGCCGCTCGCAGGGAATCCAACGAATCGCCGACTTTGATCCCGATGTGATAGAGCCCCCGACGCCGTCCGGCTGGAGGACCCGGCGCGTCCCCGACCTGGATCAGGAGCAATTCGTGATGCGTACGGCTGGACGTGAGCGCCGCCGCCGCACCATTGAAGACGCGACCCACTTCCTGGAATCCCAACAAATCACGATAGAATGCGAGCGACTGTTCAAGGTCTTTCACATAGAACACGACGTGGCCGAGATAGTGGGCTTTCACAGGTGCCCCATCTTTCCCGCCTGATAATCATTGGCAGCCTGAACCAGCTCGTCCTGCGTATTCATGACAAACGGACCATAGCGCGCGATCGGCTCACGGATGGGTTCTCCACTGAGGACGAGAATTGTCGCGTCTTCTTTGGCTTCAAGTATCACTCGCTCACCTTTGTGTCCGAACAGGGCAAGTTCGGCTTCCTTTGCCGCTTCTGACCCGTTGATCACAACCTGTCCGTGAAGCACGAATACCGACGTATTGAACCCCTCGGGCAGCGTCAGCTCAGCCTGATGTCCTGCCTTCAGCCGCAGATCGTACAGGTGGACCGGGCTGAATGTTTTGGCTGGGCCGTGCACACCGCGAAACTCGCCGGCGATGACGCGAAGCTGGCCGGCTCCTCCATCAAGATCCACAGCCGGAATCTCGTTCTTTACCAGCGTCTGATACCGAGGCTTCGACATCTTGAACGACTTCGGCAGATTGACCCACAGCTGAATGCCTTCCACTGTTCCGCCACGTCTGGCAAATTCTTTTTCGTGCAGTTCCTCATGCACGATGCCGGACGCAGCGGTCATCCACTGCACATCGCCCGGACCAATGACCCCTCCACTCCCGGTCGAGTCACGATGCGCCACCCGTCCCTGATACATGATCGTGACCGTCTCAAACCCACGGTGCGGATGTTCGCCCACACCGAGCTGTCGATCAGTCGGCGGAAAATGCGCCGGCCCCATGTAGTCCAGGAGCAAAAACGGAGAAAATTGCTCATCGGCACCGGCGCCTGGAATTATGTTACGCACCGGAAAGCCATCACCGACCATATGTTGGGACCCTGCCTGATAGACTCCGACGAGTTCCTTTGTCGCCGCAGTGGTAATCTTCATCATGGGCTTACCCCCTCTCAAAGCTGGCCTTGAGCCGCAGGAGCAACTTGCACAACGTGTTCGCCTCTGTCGTCGTAAGCGCCCGCTCGAAATACGGCTTCGTGTAATTGATGTGGGCCGGAAAGACTTCCCGAAACCGCGCGTCGCCCTTCGGCGTCAGCCGGATGAAAATGGAGCGCCGATCCTCCCTGGACGGCACCCGCACGATCAGGCCTTTCGTCTCCAGCCGGTCCAGAACGCCCGTCAGCGTCCCCTTCGTGACCAGCGTCTTCTC
>JAUSHW010000176.1 GCA_030648395.1 Nitrospirales bacterium
CTGATCTATGTCTGGGCCGTCGAGCCGAACTGGATCGAGGTCACCCGCCACGAGGCCTGGTTCAAGAACCTGCCGGAGGAATTCGACGGCCTGGTCGTGGCGCACCTGTCGGACCTGCATATGCGCGGGTACGGTGCGCGCGAGCGGCGCGTGCTTGAGCGGCTGGCCGAGGCCAAACCGGGCCTGATCGCCATCACGGGCGACTTCACGCAAGAGGGAAGCGATCCGGCCGCGATTCGCCGCGTTCTCGAAGACCTCAGCAAGCAGAAGCCCGCCTTCGGCATCTGGGCGGTGCTCGGCAACTACGACCACTGGTATCCGCCTGCGGCAAACGATGCCACGACCAGGAAGTTTTTCTCCGACGCCGGCGTCGCCCTGCTGGTCAATGAATGGGGGCGGATCGGGAAAAAGCTGGATACCCTGACGCTGGTCGGGGTGGACGATCCCTTTTCAGGGCTCGACAATCTGGGCGACGCCCTGCGGGGCACGCAACGAACGCCGTTTGCCATTCTGCTGACGCATGCTCCTCAAATGTTCATGAAGGCCGATCTCACCAAGTTCGATCTGGTGCTGGCGGGGCACACCCACGGGGGGCAGGTCCGACTGCCTGGGCTCGGCGCGCTGTGGCTGCCGGCCGGCAGCGAGGGCTACGATTCCGGCTGGTACTACGGGATGAACGCGCAGATGTATGTGACGCGGGGAGTGGGGACGAGCATTCTGCCAATCCGGTTCCTCTGCCGGCCGGAGATCGCCCTGATCACGCTGAAACGCACCGTATCAAAGACCTAGCTACTTCCCTTCTGGATAGTACTCCGGATACAGCTTCGTGACGCAGGCGGGGCAAATGCCGTGGGTGAACTGCGCATCCGAATGGTCATGGATGTAGGTCTCGATCTGGTTCCAGTAGCCTTTGTCGTCCCGGATCTGTTTGCACGAGAAGCAAATGGGCAGCAAGCCGCTCAGGGTCTTGATGCTGGCGAGAGCCTCCTGCAGCTGGCGGATGAGTTTTTCCCGCTCCTCCTCCGCCTGCTTGAGCGCGGCGATATAGTCGATCAGGCCGGCCTTCTGTTTGCGCTCTTTTCGGACCATCTCGGCAAACACCCCGTAGAACGTGGCCATGACGAGGAGAATCGGAATCCGGAGGAGGTGGCTCTCGTCCACTGAGCCGGCTTGGTTGAGCTCGAAGTACAGGATTCCCCCATAGGCCAGGCAAAGAACGGTCGAGAGGCTGATCAACTGTTTCAGCGAAGTAGTGAAAGCGGCGATCAGGACGATAAGGAAATAGGTGACGTAGAGGTCAGAACTCGCGTTGCCCGACAGATAGATGATGAGGGTGGTCAGGGCTGTATCGCCAATAACCAGTGTGCCGGTGAACCAGTTGCGTTCCAGCACCCGGGGGGGAAGAGCCATCAGGACAGTGATGACCAACAGGAGCATTGCGACGAGGAACTGCCGCTCGTCGCCGGCGAGATCCGAGTCCCGGCTGAACAGCAATTGATAGGACAGAACGATCGTGACGAGGGTTTGCAGGAGGACAAAACCACGCCGGCCTGTCAGCGCCAGGGCGGCGACGCTCACGCGAGATTCCTTCGCGACAGTGTCCATCAGCGCTTCACTCCGCGGCCTTCGCGCCCGGCTTTTTTGTCAGGATCAGACTCACCTCAACCGCCAGCCCGATTCGTTCGAGATCAAAGGGCTTACCGATGATGTCGAGGGACTCGAGGTCGAGCGCCTCCTTCAGCAGCGCGTGGTCTTCGCAGCCGGTCAACATCATGACCCCGCCCGGGAACTTCTTCGCCCGCAGCTTGCGGAGCACTTCGACTCCGGTCATGCCAGGCATATAGATGTCCAGGACAATGAGCTGGGGCCGTTCCAGATCCGCCATGGCCAAAGCCGTGGGGCCGTCCTGGGCCGTATGGACCCGAAAGCCCTGGTTCGTCAAATACTTTTTGAGCAACTCGCAGATCTGCCGCTCGTCGTCCACCACCAGAATGGATTCGTCATGCGACGTTCGAGGAATCCCGCCGCCTGATTCTGGAGACGCCGGCTGCACTGGCGGCTGCAGCGCCCGCGCCACAGCGCTGATCAAGACTTCCGGCGAAAGCCCCTTGATCAGAAAATCCGTGACCCCCAGATCCCGAGCCTGCCGCTCCAGCTTGTCGGACCCCGCGCCGGTGAGAATCATGGCGACCGCCTTCGGGTCGTGTTCGCGGATACGCGTGAGCGCTTCGATCCCGTTCATGTCCGGCAGGTGGAGGTCCAGGAGCGTGAACTGCGGCCGGTGACGCTGGAACGCCTGGATGCCTTCCTGTCCGCTGTAGGCGGTGAAGACCTCATGGCCGTGACGGCGCAGCATTTCCTGCAGGAGGTCGCACAGCATTCGTTCATCGTCAATGACAAGAATCGTTGCCACGGTAATAACCTTTCACCCAGTCTCCGCTTATGCATGGAACCGACTACTTGTCATTGCGAGGAGTACAGCGACGAAGCAATCTCTGACTGATAGGACACGGAGGGATGAGATTGCTTCGCTTCGCTCGCAATGACAGTCACTCCTCACGGTGCGGCCAGGATGCAGCCCACTTGGACGGCCAGCTCAAGCCGTTCCAGGTCCACCGGCTTGCCCATGACGTCCACCGAGCCCAGATCCAGCATCCCCTGGAGCAACTCCTCGTCACGGCTTCCGGTCAGCGCGAGGACGCCGCCCTCGTACTGCTTCGCCCTGAGCTGGCGTGTCAATTCCAAGCCGTTCATGCCCGGCATGTACATGTCCACGATGACGAACTGCGGCATCTCCTCCGCCCCCAAGGCCAGGGCGGTCACTCCATCTTGCGCCACGCGGACCCGATAGCCCCGGCCGGTCAGGAATTGTGAAATCATGCGGCGAATCTGCGGCTCATCATCCACAACCAGGATCGACGGCGCGTCGGGAGCGGCCGCGGGCGCTTCGCTCACTGCCATGGCCGTCGCCGGTGCCTCCGTCACCTTGAGTGGTCGTTGCATGGCCCGGTCCATGGTTCGAACCAGGGCTTCGAGCGGGGCACCCTTTCTCAGGAAATCGGTCACGCCCAGCCCGCGTGCCCGCATTTCCAGGGTGTCCGTAGCGCCTCCCGTCAACATGATCACGCCTGCGTGGGGATCGATTGCGCGGATCTGCTGCAGCACCTCGATGCCGTCCATTTCCGGCATGTTGAGATCAAGCAGGGTGAAGCGGGGTTTCCGGTTTCGGAAGATCTCCATGCCCTCGCGGCCGCTGGTTGCCGTGAAGACCTCGTGCCCGTGCGCGCAAAACGTCGAGCGCAGCAGGTCACAGATCATCCGTTCGTCATCCACCACCAGTATCGTCGCCATGGTGTACTCCTTTCAGTTCGTGCCGTTCTGTTTGCCGTCGGGTTATCGCGTTGCCATGCGGCGATCCAACGCGCGTTCCACGCGCAACAGCAGGATGTCCTTCTGGAATGGTTTTTTGACGAAGTCCACCGCGCCCAGCTCCAGGCATTTCTGTTCGCAGTTCTCGCCGCTCTGGGCCGTCAGAAAGATCACGGGCACCGTGATCCCTTTCTGATTGTTCAGTTCGAGCAGTTTGAGCCCATCCAAGTTAGGCATGTTGATGTCGGACAAGATCAGGTCAAACTCTTTCTTGCCCAGATACAGGAGCGCCTCGATGCCGTCACTTGCCACCGTCGTCTCGTAGCCGGCCTTCTCCAGTATCCGCTTGAGGAGCGTCTGGGTGTCCAGATCGTCATCCAGGATGAGGAGGGACACTTTCGCGCTCCCGGCGGTCTCCGGCGAAGCCGCGCGCACGGGTTCGCCGATGCTCCTCTGTGCGCTCACGTTTGTGGCCGGCGCATCGTCATGCGGCGCCACCCGCGTCACTTCCTCCAGCGTGGTCAGGCCCTGCGCGGCCTTGGCGATCCCGTCCTCCATCATGGTGCGCATGCCGGCGCGTCGCACGGCTTCGCGAATCACATGGTCCGGCGACCGGCCGGAGATCAGCCCCCGGATCGGCTCCGTGACCTCCAGTAGCTCATGGATCGCCACGCGCCCCTTGTACCCGGACTGCTGGCACGCCTCGCATCCCGCGCCGGCCTTCCATTGAGCGCCGGCCGGCAACCGGCCGCGGCCCCCGGCCTTCTCCACCACCTCCGGCGGCGGTTCGCGCTCGACGGCGCAGGCAGGGCACACCCGCCGCACCAGGCGCTGGGCCAGAATGCCGATCACCGATGCGCCCACCTTGAAGGGCTCGATACCCAGGTCCAGCAGGCGCGTGATGGTCGCCACGGCGTCATTGGTATGGAGCGTGCTCAGCAGCAGGTGGCCGGTCTGCGCGGCATCCAGCGCGATGCTCGCGGTTTCCTGATCCCGAATTTCCCCCACCAGGACGATGTTCGGGTCCTGGCGCAGGATCGAGCGCAAGCCGGCGGCAAAGGTCATCCCGGTCCTGGTGTTGATCTGGACCTGGTTCAGGCCCGCGATTTTGAATTCGATCGGGTCTTCGAGCGTGATGATGTTTTTCGCCGTCGATTTCAGCCAATTGAGCGCCGAATACAGCGTGGAGGTCTTGCCGCTGCCCGTGGGCCCCGTGACCAGAATCATGCCCTGCGGACTGGATAACAGCCGCTGGAACACCTGGAGGCGGTCCGACGCCAGCCCCAGCTGATCCAGCTCGACCAGGCCTTTGGCGCTGTCCAGAAGGCGAATGACCACTTTCTCCCCGAACTGTGTGGGCAGGGTGGACACCCGCAGATCAATACGCCGGTCCTCGATCCGCAGGCGGCTGCGCCCGTCCTGCGGCTTGCGATGCTCGGCGATATCCATCCCGGCGATGATCTTGAACCGGGAGAGCACGTTGGGTTGCAGGTGCTTGGGGATCTTCAGGGCATCCTGCAGGGTTCCATCCACCCGGTAGCGGACCAGTACGACCTTTTCCTGCGGCTCGATGTGGATGTCGCTGGCGCCCACCTTCACGGCGTCGGTCAGCACCATGTTGACGAGCCGGACGATGGGCGGCAGCTTGCCGATCTTGGCCATCTGGTAGGGGTTGAGGACTTCATATTCCGATTCGAGATCCGACTCCGCCTCGCCTTCGGGCACCACGCTGGCGAGCAGGTTGTAATCCAGGTTGTCGTCCGTGTCTTCCACGGGTGCATGGGCGTTCCCCGGCCGCGCGGTTCCCGAAGACGCGCCGACCCCGAGCAGGGCGGCGATCGTCGCCGGTTCGGTGATGAGCAGCCGGGGAGGCTGGCCGGGACCGGAGCACCGTTTAAGCGCGTCCAGCAACTCCCAGTCGAATGGGTTGCTCAGCACGAACGACGGCGGCGCGTCGGCCTCGCCGATGGCGACGACCTGATGCAGCCGGCAGAACGAGGCCGGCAGAACGCCCAGGCGAATCTCCTCCGGATTGATCCTATCCAGACAGGGCAGTTTCAGGAAAACGGCAATGCAATGGGCCATCCGTTGGTCGGTGAGACCCAACGCGGGAACCAGGGCGTAGAGTTTGGCGGGCGGCGTCTTGGCGACAACGGCTTTTTTCTCCGGCGTAAGACGGAGTTGCTCCGCCAGATAGTCCTTGAATTGAACGAAGTCGGCCGGCTGAATCCCATCGGTCCTGGAGCCGCTCTTCTTGCTCAATGTCCTCCATTGCGCGCTCGTTCGCAGGTGCGTCCGAATCGTGGCGAGCAGGGTCTGTTCGGAAAAGGGCTTCTGCACGTACCCGACGCCTCCCGCAGCCAGAGCCCGGGTCCTGTCCTGCTCTCCGCCCAGCCCTGTGACGAAGATGACCGGTATCTGTGCCGTGCCGTCGTTCTCCTGCAAGCCGGCGCACAGCGTATAGCCGTCCATGCCCGGCATATGAATATCGAGCAGGATCAGATCAGGCTTCTCTTGCTGAATCGCCTGGAGGGCGGCGGAGCCACTGGCGGCAGTTCTCGCCTCATAGCCGCCATTGGTCAAACACAGTTTGAGCAGCGTGAGGACGTGCGGCTCATCGTCCACGCACAGAACCACGGGCTTCGCTGCGCTAGTCATATATCACCTCCACCTGATCAAGGTATGTGGACAATTCGCCTATTTGCTTGCGGATTTCCTCGCGGTCGGCGCTGTTGGCGGCTAGTTCCAGCGCACCGCCGATGTCGGTGATGGCGTCGAAGCCGTACCCGCCGCCGGCGCCTTTCATGCTGTGGCCTAGAACCCGGACTGCCTGGAGATCTCCCGTGCCCAGGGCGGCGAGCATCGCCGCCACGTCTTTCCGCCGGTTTTCCAGGAAGCCGGGGATGAGATCGGCGAGGTCCGGGTCGGCGTGGATCACCAACCTGTCATCGGAGGGTCTCTGCTGGGTCATGTTTTTCATACCGGTACTCCCTTCGTGTGCTCGGCGATCGCCGCCAAAAGGGTCGCCTTCTTGATCGGCTTGGTGAGGTGGGTCGTGCACCCGGCGGCCAGGGATTTTTCCTCGTCGCCTTTCAAGGCGTGGGCAGTCAGCGCGATGATTGGCGTGAGCGGCCGGTGGTTCGCCTGTTCCCACTCACGGATATTCTGCGTTGCGGTATAGCCGTCCATGACCGGCATCTGCATGTCCATGAGGACCAGGTCGTAGCGTCCCACCTTGAATTTCCCGCAGGCGACCTCCCCATTCTCTGCAATGTCGAGCTGGTATGCGGTGTGCTTCAGATAGGCCTGGATCAGCACCCGGTTGTCCGCGGCATCCTCCACCAGGAGAATGCGGAGGGACTGCTGAACGTCCGGGGGCGTCTGGACCGTTGCCCTCGGCGCTTCTTGCCTCAAGGGCAGGGGCATGCTCAGGGCGACGGAGATGGCATTGAGCAGGTCGGCGCGCTTGACCGGCTTCACCATATACGCGGCTAATCCCAACTCTCTGGCACGGGCCAGGTCTCCGCCACGCCCGTCCGACGTGAGCATCATAATCGTCACCTTCGCCAGTTCCTGATGGCGTTTCGTCGCGTCCACGACCTGAAAACCGTCCATGCCCGGCATGCGGCAGTCGAGCAGCACCAGGCGGTATGGATCGCCGGTATCCTGTGCGCACTGTAGCCGCGCCAGCGCCTCCTCGCCGCCGGCCGCTTCCGTCACCCGCGCCTTCCACCCGGTCAGCATCTCCCTCAAGATCAGCCGGTTCGTGGCATTGTCGTCCACCACGAGAGTGTTCAGATTGCTCATGTCAACAGGAAGGCGTGCCATACGCCGTTTGGGCCCGGTCCACACACCCATGCGCAGCGTGAAGGAAAAGGTGGTGCCTTGCCCCACGAGGCTCTCCACCCCAATGCGGCCGCCCATCAGCTCGACCAGGCGTTTCGAGATGGTCAGCCCCAGCCCGGTGCCCCCGTACCGGCGCGTGGTGGAAGAGTCCACTTGCGTGAACCGCTCGAAAATCGTCCCGAGCTTGTCTGACGGGATGCCGATGCCGGAATCGCTGATCGAAAAGTGCAGTGCGCCGGGCTCCGTGGAGGCGGGGTTTTTCGTGACGCGTAAAATCACCTCGCCCGATTCCGTAAATTTGATCGCGTTGCCGAGAAGATTGAGGAGCACCTGCCGCAGACGGGTAGGGTCGCCCACCAGATCGGTCGGCACGTTGGGCATTACGTGGCTGGTCAGTTCCAGGCCCTTTTCGTGCGCCCGGATCGCCACGATCTCCACCGCATTCTCGACGACATCGTTCAGATCAAAGTCGACTTCCTCCAGCTCCATGTGCCCGGCCTCGACCTTCGAGAGATCCAGGATGTCATTGATCAATGTCAGGAGGGTGCCGCTCGCGCGCCTGAATATCTGCACGTATTCTTTCTGTTCGTGAGTCAGCGGCGTCTCTGCAAGCAGATCGGCCATGCCAATGATGGCGTTCATCGGGGTCCGGATCTCGTGGCTCATGCTCGCCAGGAACTCGCTCTTGGCCACATTGGCGGCCTCGGCGTCAGTTTTGGACTTTTGAAGGCGTTGCAGGAGCGTGCGAAAGGCAACTGCGATCTGACCCATCTCATCCCGGGATTCCTTCAGCAACCCGGTCTCCAATATCGCGTCACCTTCCGCATCCTCTCTGGAGATGCGGTCGAGGCATTCGACGGTCCGCATCACGCCCAGATAAAAGGCTCCAAACAGGTAGAGCACTGCCACTGCAATCCCGGCCGTCAGCAGCACGACGGCATTCCTTTTTGCGGTGGCGTCGGCGAGGCGGGCCAGGAGAAGCGTGTCCAGCGCCGCGACGGTCCGGCCGTGCAGCGCGGTCTGTTTTTCCACGGCCCGTGTCCAATCATCCCAGAACCGTGCCGGATCAAGCGCCGGCGGGCGCGTGCTCAACAGTTCCTCCTGCAACCGATCCGCGAGCGTAGTGGTCTGCGCCTCGCGTTCCGCCTGCAACGGGCCCAGCGTGGCTTGGAGCAGGGGAGCCGCTCGGAAGACCATCTGGTAGTTGCGGTGAAGAGACGCGTTTCCTTCTGCGACCAGCCCGAGCAATCTGTTCAGGTCGAAGCGGTCATAGTCCATGAAGCGGCCCACCAGGAGCGAGATCGCCCCCCGGCCCCGTACCTGGCTCACAAATTCTGTCTGGGCGGGCAGTCGGTTGACCACGGTGTCCATCAGGTAATAGGTATCGAGGTCGGGGTCGAGGGTGAGGTTCGATTCGTCGGCGACGGTGATCATCAGGGACATCAGCTCGCCGGTCAACTTCGCGTGTTCGGCGAACCCCATCCGCCCCGGCAGCAGGTGCGCCACGGGTTGAAACCCCCGCCACTTGGCCCTGAAATGCTCCCACTGCTCGGTAACGCCCGGCGCGAGGCGCTGTTCCCGATCCGCCCGATCAACTTCGCGGATGTCCGACTCGATCCCGGCGCGGACGGCCGCCAGCCGATCTTCCACCTCCAGTCCGCTGGTCAGCGAGGTGTAGATCAGTCCCCGATGATCCTGGACGTGAGTGAGAAGCGCGTGGAGCGGAGAGAGATACACGACGCCGGTGCGCTCTTTCTGCCGGAACGCGATGGTGGTATGGACCTCGCCGAGGAGCAGCGTCAGCAGGACGCCCGTCAGCGACCCGAACAGCAACCCGATGAGGGAGAACTTCTTCGGATAAGTGAGGCGATTCAGCAGGGCGATGCCGGGAGAGAAGATGGTGGGAATCACGTCGCCACCATGATGAAACGCGCCACTGTTCGATAGGGCGATGGCATTGCGGGTCCCTCCTTCATGAGTTCTCTCCTGCTTCCGTCAGTTCCGGGTGGGCCTGAACCAGGCACTCGGCGCAGACACCGTGGCGGGCGTCCGCCTCGACTGCTCTCATCATGTCGTCCCTCCTCGTAAGGCGTGATCAGGAACTTTGGCGTCTGCATCCAGCGTTTCGCGTACCTTGCGCATGAGGGCATCGAAAGTGA
>JAUSHW010000178.1 GCA_030648395.1 Nitrospirales bacterium
CAAATCCACACCTCGTCGTCCTTCTTCCAGTAGGCGCGGAAGAAGGGGTCCGTGTAGGCCTTGGCGTGATACGAGGTCTTCCACTCCTCGTAGATCTCGCGGTGGCACTTCCCGCAGTCTTCGGCTTTGAGGCTGGGAATACCGGCCGGCACTTTTTGGAAGGGGATCGCGTGGGCGAAATCCTCGCGCAGGCCGAAGATGACGTGGGGCCGCAGTTCGGAATAGAAGAGGTAGCCGCCCGCACCGATGAGCAGCAGGATCACCAGCGTGCTCCACTCAAAGACGCGGAGAAGGACTCGGCCCCAGCCCCGCTTCGGCGGGGCCTCACCGCTCATGCTTCCTGCAACACGCGAAGGTGTCCTTCCACCGAGGCGGCGAGCGCCGCAAGGTTGTAGCCGCCCTCCAGGCAAGACAGCACACGTCCCTGCGCGTGCTCGCCCGCAATCTCCTTCACGACCCTGGTCAGCGCCTTGTAGCCCTCGTCGGTCAGGTTCATACCGGCCAGGGGATCGTCGCGGTGCGCGTCGAATCCGGCAGAGATGATGATCGCATCCGGCTTGTACGCCGTGAGCGCCGGATGCAGGAGGTGGTTGAAGATGTCCAGGTATTCCTTGTCGCCCATCCCGGCCGGAAGCGGGACGTTCAGCGTGAACCCCTCGCCCTTGCCTTCGCCGCGCTCGTCGACAGCGCCTGTGCCGGGATAATACGGGTATTGATGCGTGCTGAAGAAAAAGACCGACGGGTCCTTGTAGAAGGCGTGCTGGGTGCCGTTGCCGTGATGCACGTCCCAGTCCACAATTGCGATCCGTTCCAGGCCATACCGCTTCTGGAAGTAGCGCGCCGCCACCGCGACGTTGTTGATGAGGCAAAAGCCCATGGCATGGTCGGCCTCGGCGTGGTGGCCGGGCGGGCGCACCGCGCAGAAGGCGTTGTCCACGCGCTTGTCCATGATGGCGTCCACCGCAGCGAGGGCGCCGCCCGCCGCAAGGTACGCGGCATTCAGGGAACCGGGCGACATCGAGGTGTCCGGATCCAGCGAGACATACCCTTGATGCGGGGCCCTTGTGTGAAGCGCCTTCACGTACGAGTTGGTATGGATCTGCGTGACCCAGTCGTCGGTGGCAAGCTGGGGGGCAATCCGGATAAGGCCAGGCAGGAGTCCGGTCTCCTCCAGCCGGGCGACGATCGCCCGCAGGCGCTGCGGGGACTCCGGATGGCCGGGGCCCATGTCATGTTCCAGGTAGTCGGCGTGATAGACGAAGCCGGTGCGCGCCATAATAATGCAGGCTAGCACAGGGGTTCTCGCGTAGACAAGGCACGCCAGACCTTGCTAGAGTTGCTCTTGCCATGGCCACTCCGAAGATCGAGCAACTGAAGAAACTGGTCCAGATGGACCCGACCGACGAGGTCGCGCTGTTCGGCCTGGGAAAGTTTCTGATGGAGGAAGGGTCGTTCGGCGAAGCCGCCGACTATCTCGAACTGTGCATCAAGGCCAAGCCGACCTATTCAGCCGCGTATCTCGCCCTCGTTGAATCGCTGCTCAAGATCGACAAGACCGACCACGCCAAGGAAGTCTGCCGCGACGGCCACGCCGTCTCCCTCAAAAACGGCGACATGCAGGTCACCAAAAAACTCGAAGCCATCCAGGCGACGTTGACGTAGGGGCGAGGCGCCGCCTCGCCCTCTGCGTGGGCGACCCACCGGGTCGCCCCTACAACAACTAATCGAGCCTGAGCCTATTTATTTCCGGGCGCCCCGTTTGATGATGGCGGCCACTTCCGCCACGCGCCGGCCGAGATCGCGGGCCTCTGCCAACTCCTTGTCGTCAATGCCGGGAGAGTCTCCCTCGGTGGTGGCGCTCGCCCCGAACGCGCCGCCGCCGCTGACGACGATCATCTGGTTGCCCAGCATCGCCGCCAGAATGGTCAGCATCGTGACTTCCTTGCCGCCGGATACCTGCCCGCCCGTGGCAAACGCGGCGCCGACCTTGTTGCGCATTTTGAACTCGGGGAAGACGCCGAACTTGAACTGCCAGTTGTCGAAGAAGGTCTTGACCTCGCCGGACATATTTGACCAGTAGACCGGCGAGCCGACGATGACGGCGTCGGAGGAAAAGAGGTCGGGACCGGTGACCTCGCCGACCCGCTTCAGCGCGATGCGCGCGCCGGGGACGGTCTTCGCCCCCTCGGCGACCGCGCGGGCCATCTTCTCGGTACTGCCGGACAGCGAGTGGTAGGTGACCAGGACGGCAACGGAGTCAGGGGCATCGGCGGCGAGGCACGGGACGGCCGTGAGCGCGAGGCCCCACGCGCACAGCATGACGAACCAGCGGACCGGCGCAGCCATCTTCGCGAGCCTCCCGCTCAGCGCCGGTGAGTCTCCTCGTCCACCTGCTCCTCGACCGACACGTGGGTCAAGGCCCCCCGATGGTCGCACTTGTGGCACCGGATCCGCCACTCCTCGATCCATTTCTCCTGCACGTACGACTGCCGGCACTGGGGGCAGATGAACACGCCCTTCACGTAATGCACCATCTTCTTCTCTTTCATACAGGCTCCCCCTGAATTACGGTTTACACAGCACGCACTTGATCTTGTACCTGGCCGGACTCAGATCGAGCGCCTCGTAGGCGCGCTCCTTATCTATGACCTCCTGCCAGACCCCCGTCCAATGATCCTGATGGGTGATATTCTGAGGCACTTCGAGACACCGATCCCGATGTAGAACAGCCTTGTCGATGGACATTGCGGTATGTAGTACGTATGCCACGGATTCACTCCCTTATTCAATTATTCATGCCGCACAGGCGCCCGTTTCAGTTCCTCGTCGAGCAGCACGCGGCGCAAGACCTTGCCCACCAAGGTCTTCGGGAGCTCCTTCCGGAACTCCACCTGTTTGGGCACCTTGAATTGTGCCAGATGGCACCGGCAATGCTCCAGGAGCTCGGCGGCGGTGGCCTCCTCCCCGTCCTTCAGCACGACGAAGGCCTTGATCTTCTCCCCGCGCAAGTCCTGCGGAACGCCGACGACGCAGGCCTCCTTCACCTTCGGGTGCCGGCACAGGCATTCATCAACCTCGCGGGGGTAGACGTTCATGCCGCCGGATTTGATCATATCCTTCTTGCGGTCGAGAATGTAGAAAAATCCCTCCCCGTCCATCCGCACCAGATCGCCCGTGCTCAGCCAGCCGTCCTTGAGCACCGCCTCTGTCTCGGACCGATGGTTCCAGTATCCGCGCATCACCTGGGGGCCCTTCACCTGGAGTTCCCCTTCCTCCCCGGCCGGCAACACGCGGAGGCCGGTTTCAAAGTCGACCACCCGCGCGTCGGTATCGGGGACCGGCAGGCCGATGCAGCGGGAGCGGCGCTGGCCGAGGATGGGATTGCAGTGGGTGACCGGCGACGCCTCTGTCAGGCCATAGCCTTCGATAAGACGGCCCCCGGTCAGTTTTTCGAACTGTTCCTGCACCTCGGCGAACAACGGGCCCGCGCCGCTGATGCAGAAACGGACGGAGGTGAGATCGTGCGCGGCCGCCTTCCGATGGTTGGCAACGGCCATGTACATCGCCGGGATGCCGGGGAAGGCCGTCACGCGATGAGCGACCAGCGCCTTGAGCACCTCGTCCACCTGAAAGCGGGGCAGGAGGACCACCGTGGCGCCGAGCAGCATCACCAGGTTCTGGCAGGTCGTCATGCCGTACACATGGAAGAACGGCAGGACGCCGAGAAACACCTCCTGCCCCTCCTGGAGCCCCTTCAGCCACCACCGGCATTGAATGGTATTGGCGACGAGGTTGCGGTGCGTGAGCATCGCCCCCTTCGGTACCCCCGTGGTGCCGCCGGTATATTGCAGGAGGGCGATGTCGTCGGGAGACACGTCGTCCGGCAGAGGGCCTGGCAGAGCCGCCTTGATGAGCGCGGGAAAATCGTAGATGGGCGGCACCCGCTCGACCTCGACCCACTGGCCCTGGCGGCGGGCCTTGATGGGATACAGCAGCCGCTTGAGCCAGGGGAGATAGTCGCGAACGTTCGTCAGGATGATCCGCTTGAGCGGCGTGCGGTCCATGACCTCCTGGATCCGCGGGTGGAACTGGTCCAGCGCGAGAATCGTCTCCGCGCCGGAGTCCGCCATTTGATGCGCGATCTCAGGCCCCACGTACAGAGGGTTCGTCTGTACCACGCAGGCGCCGGCCTTCAGCGCGCCGAAGTAGCCGATCAGGGCCTGCGGGCAATTGGGGAGCATGATCGCAACGCGATCGCCCTTCCGCACGCCGAGCCCGATCAGCGCCCGCGCAAAGCGATCGGTGAGCTCGTCCAGCTCGCGGTACGGGATGCGGCGGCCGTAGAACTCCAGCGCCGTGCGGTCCGGAAACCGGCCCGCGGCGTCGGTCAGAAACCGGTGGAGCGGGACGTCCGGATAGGACAGGGTCGGCGGAATTCCCGCGTCGTACTGCGCGTGCCAGGGCCGCTCCATGGCGCCGGAAACCTTGTCAGGCATGCTCTTTCATGGATCTTCGGAAACCGTAATCCACCGCCGGCAGACTTGTCAAGGCGCCGACAACGGCCGCCTGACCGGTTTGACAGGCCGGCCTCGCGTGCCTATGATGCCGTGCATATGTCCACGCGTTACGCACGAGCTGCCGCATTCTTTCTGACCGGTGCGCTGCTCACGTCCCCCATCCAGAGCGCCGTTGCGGGAAGTGAGTCGTCGCCCCTCGTCACCATCACCTATCCCACCGGCGCGCGAGTCCAGGCCGAACTCGCCGATACTCCGCAGAAGCGCTCGCGCGGGCTGATGTTCCGCGAGCAGCTGGCGCCCGACGCAGGCATGCTGTTCAGGTTCGAGGAAGCCGGCGAGTGGAGCTTCTGGATGAAGAACACCAAAGTGGCGCTCGACATCCTGTGGATCGGACAGGACAAGAAGATCGCCGACATCGAGGAGAACGTCCCGCCCTGCCGGCAGGACCCCTGCCCTGAATACAAGCCCGGCAAGGAGGCCCTCTACGCCCTTGAACTTCCGGCGGGATCAGTCAAACGGGAAAGACTCGCCAAGGGGATGAAGCTGACTTTCGAGCTGCCGAAGTAGCGCTATCGCGCCGCGGTGCCGAAGAATTTGCGGATGCGCGAGCCGAGTGTCTTGGTCTGAGCGGCAATATCGTGGGCCTGCTCGCCCCGGTGAGCCGCCCGGTCCTGGTGCGTCGCCATCTCCACCTTCCGCTCCGCCAGAATGCCGCCGATCCGCTCCGCCAGGACGGGATTGATCATGATGGGCCGCGCGAGCGCCTCTTTCGAAATCACCAGCACTTCGAGCCGGGTCTTCGCCACGATGGTGGCCGAGCGCGGCTCACCAGTCAGCAGCGCCATTTCGCCAAAGAACTGCACCGAATTCAGCGCCGCGACTGTCGCGCCCGTTTCGCCCTCTCCTCTGCGTACCTCCGCGTCACCTTCGAGGATGAAGAAAAACTCCGTCCCGGCGTCCCCCTGACGGACGACGACTTCGCCCGGCAGATAGACTTGGATCTTGGCCTCCCCGGCAACAACGTCCAGTTCCTCCGGTCCGAGGACCGACAGAAACTCGATCCGCCGCAGCGCCTTGAGAATACGCTCCCGCTTCGACGTCTGGAGAGACGTTTCATCGGGGGCTTTCGTCATGTGAATGGTCCGCTGAGGATAGGGAATCTCGATGCCGTGGCGCTGGAAGGCGTACCAGACATACGCCAGCACCTGGCCTTCGACGTCCTGCATCCGGGCGTAATCCTTGATCCAGAATTTCAGACGATACTGCACGGCGGAGTCCTTGAAGGCCACCACGAAGGCTTCAGGCCCCGGATCGGGCAGGACGCCGGGAACCGCCTTCGCGGCCTCAATCAGGATCGTCTGGACCTGCGTGGGCGGCGCGCCATACGCCGCCTCCACAAGCGTGGTTCTCGCGTGATTCGTGGTGGGCTTGCTGTAATTGAGGATGTCCTGCTGGACCACGACGTTGTTCGGGATCGTGACCTGATCGTCATCTCGAGTGAGAATGGTCACATGCCCCAGATCGACTTTCAGGACGCGGCCCTCCTTGCCCGCCACGCACACCCAGTCCCCGACCCGGATGAGCTTGCCCAGCATCAGGCCGGCGAAAAATCGCTTGAGCGTGTCCTGCAGCGCAAAACCGATGACCGCCGTGGCGGCCGTCGGGATGGCGACAAGAGCCACGACGTTGATCCCCATGACCGTCCGCAGGAACATCAGCGCCGCTCCCGCAAGGGCAGTGAAAAGGAGCAGCAGCCGTATCAACTCGGGAATATGAATCCCCTTCTTGGCAACGAGGTAATCTTCCACCAGGAGAAGGTCCGCCGCCTTCAGCAGGTAGAAGGCGGTGCCGAGATAGGCCGCAAACTTGGTCCAGAGGTAGGCCCCTTCCCATAAGTCCACCGCTTCGACCAGGTCGCTTTCGTTCAGGATGAGCAGGACGTAGAGAGACAGCGTGATGACATAAGTGGCGAAGAAATACCCGGGAACCTTTTTGGCCCGCTTCCGGGACATGAAGTAGTAGACCCCGAACAGGACCGCCGCCAGGGTAAGCGTCACACCGAGCTTGAGCAGCAGGTCGTGCAGCAGTTTGATTTCCTCGTCCATCACTTCGTCTCCTGCCAGGTCCGTATCCGGCGCGCCTGCAGCACTCCGTCGACCTTCTCGATGGCCTTGACGACGCGATCCAGATGCGCCGTGTTCTGCACTTCCACGATGAAATCGAGCATGGCCTTGCGGTCTTCCCTTGTCGTGATCTCCGCCCGGCTGATGTTCGCCTCGGCATTGGTGATGGCCGCCGACACGTTGGCCAACAACCCCGGCTTGTCGAGCGTCAGGACGGAGACCTTGACGGACACCGTGGTCAGGTGCGCCATGTCCCAATCGACCTCCACCAGCCGCGCCTTGTCATAATTCAGCGCGTCCAGGTTGGGACAGTCCGCCGTGTGAATCGTCAAGCCGCGGCCGCGGGTGATGTAGCCGATGATCCGGTCGCCCGGCACAGGGCCGCAGCACTTGGACAGGTGCATCATCAGGTCGTGGACGCCCTTGACCTTGACACCCTTTTCCTCGACCGCGGCGCGCTTCGCGGCCGTCTTCTCCACCGCGTCCGCCACGGCGCCGGCGGCGGCAAGCTGTTTCTCTTCGGTGGAGCAAAGACGGTTGGCGACGTGGATGGCGGACAGGCGGCCGTAGCCGATGGCCGTGAACAATTCATCCGGGCCCGGCAGGCCCGACTCCCGGGCGGCGTCCTGGACGCGGGATGTCTTGAGCAGCGGCCCCAGAGCGGCGCCGTGGCGGCGGAGCTCCCGCTCCAGCAGCCGCTTGCCCACCTCCAGGCTCCGCTTGGCCTCCTCCACGCGGAGCCAATGCTTGATCTTGTTCTTGGCCCGCGCGGTCTTGACGAACTTCAGCCAGTCCCGATGGGGCACCTGGGTGGGGGACGTCGACACCTCGATCGTGTCGCCGCTCCGGAACTGATATTTCAGCGGCACCATCTTGCCGTTGACCTTGGCCCCGTTGCAGTGGTCGCCGATCTCGGTATGAATGGCGTACGCGAAGTCGATCGGCGTCGAGCCCTTGACCAGCTCCTTCACCGCGCCCTTGGGCGTGAAGACGTAGACGACGTCCGAATAGAGATCCAGCTTGACCGACTCCATGAACTGGCGGTTGTCGGTCAGGTCCTGGTGGGATTCGAGCAGCTGGCGCAGCCATTTGAAGACGCGCTTCTCCGCCTCGTCGATCTCTCCCTGCTCCTTGTACGTCCAGTGCGCCGCGATGCCCTCCACGGCGACGCGGTGCATCTCCTGCGTCCGGATCTGAAACTCCACGTGCTCACCCTTCGGACCGGCGACGGTGGTGTGCAGCGACTGGTAGTGGTTCGACTTGGGCACGCCGATGTAGTCCTTGAAGCGGCCCGGCACCGGCCGCCAGAGGGAATGGATGAGCCCCATGATGGCATAGCAGTTCATCTGGGTGTCGGTAATGACCCGGATGGCGGTGATATCGTAGACCTCGTCGAACGGAACGCCCTGCCGTTCCATCTTCTGGTAAATGGAGTAGAGATGCTTGGAGCGGCCGACGAACTCGCCGGTGAGCCCGTGCTCAGCCAGCTTGGCCCGCACGAGATCGCTGACCTCCTGGATGTACTGCTCCCGCTCCTCGATCTTCTTCTGCACCCGTTCGGCCAGGGCGGCGTAGACGTCGGGCTTCAGGGCCTTGAAGCAAAGGTCCTCCAGCTCCGACTTCATCCAGCCGATGCCGAGGCGGTTCGCCAGCGGCGCATAGATCTCGAGCGTCTCCTGCGCGACCTTCTGCTGGTGCGCCGGGCTCAGGTGCTCCAGCGTGCGCATGTTGTGCAGGCGGTCCGCCAGCTTGATCAGGATGACTCGGATATCGTCGGCCATCGAGATCAGCATCTTGCGGAAGTTCTCGGCCTGCTTTTCCTCGTAGCTCTTGAAATGGATCTGGCCGATTTTCGTGACGCCGTCCACGAGGCGGGCCACGTCCTTGCCGAACGCCTCCTCGATCTGCGCCTGCGTGCAGACCGTATCCTCGACCGTATCGTGGAGGAGTCCGGCCACGATGGCCGGCACGTCCAGCTTCAACATTGCCAGGACCTCGGCCACGGCCAGCGGATGCTGCAGGTAGGGTTCGCCGGAGCGGCGGACCTGGCCTTCGTGCGCCCGGGCCGAAAAATCATACGCCTTCCGGATCACGTCCACCTGCGCACCGGGATTGTAGCGCTGGACCCGTTCGATCAGGTCGTGGACGCTGGTGACGGTGGGGGTCGCCATGCTCACGCTCTAGCCGTTCACGCTGGCCCGCACGTCTTTGAGGCGGAGCTGGACCCGCTCCGTGCCGTTCCAGGCATTGATGTCGAGGGCGCAGGCGACGTCAATCGGTTCGGACGGGGACAGCCCGCGCGACTCCAATGTCCCCATCTTGAACCCGATCGCATCCAGCCGCAGGCCGCTCCGGCCCGTGACGGCCAGCTTGAGATGGTTCACCCCGACGATTCTCGCCGACGCGACCCTGAGGTTTCTCAGCACCAGCGTCGGTTCCGGATTCCCCGAGCCAAACGGTCCCAATCGCCCCAACTCCAGGACGGCGGCCGGCGAAAACCCGCTCGGCTCCACCTCGGCATCGCAGAGCAATCGGGGGCGCGAGGCCGGGCTGCTGAGCGGCCCCTTCATGACTTCTGCAAGCTGCGCGCGGAATACCGGGATCCGGTCCTCGCGAATCGTCAGGCCGGCGGCCGCCGCATGTCCTCCAAACGCCTCGAGCGAACCCCGGCATTGCGCGATCGCCTCATAGATATTGACCCCGTCCACGGTGCGCGCCGACCCCTTCCCGATGCCGTTATCGTTGAGAGCGATCAGAATGGCCGGGCGATGAAACCGCTCCACGAGCCTGGATGCGACGATCCCGACAACGCCTTGATGCCAACCACGCGATGCCAGCACGAGAGGGCCGCTCGGCGCCGCTTCGGCCGCCCGGATGGCCTCGGCAACGATCCCCTCTTCAACACGCTGCCGCTCCTGGTTCAGCCGGTTCAGCAGGCCGGCCAGTTCAGCGGCCTCCCGATCGTCCTCCGTCACCAACAACCGCACCGCGTCGGCGGCCTCCCCCAAGCGGCCTGCCGCGTTGAGTCTGGGCGCCAGCGTAAACCCGACCGTCCCGACCCCGCATTCTCCATTGATGCCGGCCGCCGCCTTGAGCGCCCGAATGCCCGGCCGGGCGCCCCGTGAGAGCAGGGCAAGACCCTTTCGTACCATCGCCCGGTTTTCGTCTTGGAGCGGCGCGACATCGGCAATCGTCGCGAGCGCGACCAGATCCAGCGCGCGGTCCGGATCCGATTCCGCCGATCCGTACTTGGCGCGATAGGCCGATGCGACCTTGTAGGCGAGCCCTCCGGAGCAGAGCCCCGTGAACGGGTAGCCTGAATCGGGCTTGCAGGGATTCAAGATCGCCAGGGCGGGAGGCAGGATTGTTTCCGGCACATGGTGATCCGTGACGATGACGTCCATCCCCAGAGACTGCGCCAGCGCAATCTCCTCAACCGAGGTGGTGCCGCAGTCGGCCGTGATCAGGACGGAGACACCGGACGCGGCGATTCGCCGGACGGCGTCGGCGTTGAGCCCGTATCCTTCCTTCATGCGATTCGGGATGTAGAAGTCGGCAGCAAGGCCCAGTCCTTTTAAAAAGACCAGGTAGAGGCTGGTCGCGGAGGCCCCGTCCACATCGTAGTCCCCATACACGAGGACCCGCTCACGGCCTCGGACGGCGCGGTGTAGCCGGTCCACCGCCTGCTCCATACCCGTCAACAGAAAGGGATCGCGAGCCGGCGACTCTAGCCCGTCAAGAAACGCCCGGGCCGCCTCAGCCGTTCGGTGCCCCCTCGCCGCGAGAACGGCGGCAGTGAGGTCCCGCAGGCCAAGCGCGCCGGCCAGCATCCGGCAGGCCTCCGGATCGGAAGGCCGAATCACCCATTCCCTGAGCACCGGAGCGGGCACGTTGCCTCCTCGTGAAAAACGAGAATCGCCGCATCAAACGCCTGTCAGATCATAGTCGAGGGAGGCACCCTTGTCAAACAGACGGAACTGAAAACGTAAGGGTAATTATCTATCGAAGGACGGGCGTCAGGAGGCGGCCTTGGCGGGAAGCACCTTGAAGCGGAGCGTGCCGATCGGATCCCTGTCCGACATGCCGACTCCGGTGAAGATCTGCACCTTGTAGTCCCCGACCGGCCAGCCAGCCGGGGGACGCTTCAACGAAAGATAGCCCGATTCGTCCTCGGTCATCAGCAGCATGGCATCGGTTCCAAGCAGGTGATTCCCCGGCACCCCGTCCCCCTTTTCGACAACCCAACGACCGTAGACCTTGAACTCGCTTTCGTGCTGATGCAGTTGAAAGACGACGAAGATTTCCGGAACGTCCACGGAGAAGGTCTCGCTCGGCCTGACGGGGATGATTTGAAAGCTGCGGGCATTGCCCATGACCAGCTCGTGGCCATGGGCCATGACGATCCGTGAGAACAGGCCTTCGGGATGCCGGTCTTCGAAACCGGCCTTCTCGCCTGGCGGGGACGGAAAGGACGCGGACTGGGAGAAGGATGGAAGGGGCAGGATAAACAGGGCGATGGCGGAGAAAAGAAGCGCTCTCACTCCCCCCCCTTCTGCACGTAATTCTTGATGAACTCCTCGGCGTTTTCCTCCAGAACGTCGTCGATCTCGTCCATCACCTTATCCATATCTTCCTTGAGCTTCTTGCCGGTTTCGACGACCTTCGCGCTCGCCTTGGCGTCATCCTTGGGCTGCGCGCCGCCCCGTTTGGCGTCCGACTTTTTCTCCTGCTTCTCCATAACGGCCCTCCTTCACCCGGTCGCGCCGGACGATTCAGGCGGGTGCCTTCCAGCGCAACCGAAATTCAGCATACCCCGCGCCGGAAAGACACGTCAAGACTGAGCGCGGAGAACTAGATGATCAACGACGCAATCAGCAACGCGACGATGTTGATGACCTTGATCATCGGATTGATGGCCGGACCGGCCGTATCCTTGTACGGATCGCCAACCGTATCGCCGGTGACGGCGGCTTTATGCGTCTCGCTCCCCTTTTTGCCCTGCTCCTCGATGTACTTTTTGGCGTTGTCCCACGCCCCGCCGCCGCTGGTCATAGAGATGGCGACAAAGAGACCCGTGACGATGGTGCCGACCAGCACGCCCCCGAGCACTTTGGGCCCGAGGACAAACCCGATCAGGATGGGCGACAGGACCGGGATCATTCCAGGGACCATCATCTTCTGGATGGCGGCCTTCGTGACGATGTCCACACAGGTGCCATACTCCGGCTTGCCCGTCCCTTCCATGATGCCCTTGATCTCACGGAACTGCCGCCGGACTTCGGCGACGATCTCGCCGGCCGCCTCGCCAACAGCCTTCATGCACATGGAGGCGAACAGAAACGGCAGCATCCCGCCGAGCAGGAGTCCGACGATGACCTGCGGATCGGAGAGATCGAACCCGCCGGCGTTCTTCCCCCCGCCTCCGACCGCGCGCGCATATTCCGCAAAGAGAACAACCGCCGCCAGCCCGGCAGACCCGATCGCGTACCCCTTGGTGACCGCCTTGGTGGTATTGCCGACCGCATCCAGCGGATCCGTGATCCCCCGAACTTCCTTGCCCAGGTGCGCCATCTCGGCGATGCCCCCGGCGTTGTCCGTGATCGGCCCGAAGGCATCAATGGCGACCACGATACCGGCCATCGACAGCATGGACACGGCCGCGACGGCGACGCCATACAGGCCGGCCTTGTCCGCTCCACCGCAGATATAGTAACTCCCCAGGATCGCCGCGCCGATCACCACGACCGGCCACGCGGTCGCCTGCATGCCCACCGCCAGTCCCGCGATGATGTTCGTGGCATGGCCCGTCTCGCTGGCTTTGGCAATCTCCTGGACCGGTCTGAAACTCTTGGAGGTGTAGTAGTCGGTGATGAACACCAGCGCAATCGTAACCGCCAGGCCGACCAGGGCACAGCCGTAGTAGGCCTCGCCGCTCACACCGCCGACTCCGCCCATAAGCCATGTCGTGGCCGGGTAGAACGCCACCGCGGCCACGCCGCCGGCCCAGAACAATCCTTTGTAGAGGGCTCCCATGATGCTGCCGCCCTCGCTCACCTTCACGAACCAGATGCCGACGATCGTGGCAAAGATGGTGATCCCACCCAGCAACAAGGGATACAGCAGCGAGGCCGTGACGGCCTGCTCGCCGGCGCCTTTGAACAGTGTAAAGCCGAGCACCATCGCCGCCACCGTCGTCACGGCGTAGGTCTCGAACAGATCGGCGGCCATGCCGGCGCAATCGCCGACATTGTCGCCGACATTATCAGCAATCACGGCGGGATTCCGCGGGTCGTCTTCCGGTATGCCCGCCTCGACCTTTCCAACCAGATCGGCGCCCACATCGGCCGCCTTGGTGAAGATCCCGCCCCCGACGCGCGCAAAGACCGAAATGAGGCTTCCCCCGAAACCAAGCGAGAGAAGCGCGTGCACGGCCTTCTCGTTGCCGGCCAGCATGGACGCGACGTAATAGAACACGGCGACGGCGAGCAGCCCCAGGCCTATCAGGAGCAGGCCCGTCACCGCGCCGCCTTTGAACGCCACCTGCAGGGCCGCATTGAGGCCGCTGTGCGCCGCCTGGGCGGTCCGGACGTTCGCGCGGACAGCAACCTTCATGCCGACGTACCCGGCCGACGCAGAGGTCGCCGCGCCGATGAGAAAGCCGACCGCCGTCAGCAGCCCGAACTTCTCGGACCAGAGACCGGCCGCCCACAGGATCACGAAGATCCCCGCGGCCACATAGGCCACCGTGGTGTACTGACGGTTCAGATAGGCGTTGGCGCCCTCTTGGATGGCCCTGGCAATAGCCTTCATTTTGTCGGATCCCTCGTCCAGCTTCAGTATCCACCGGATCAGGTACACGCCATAGGCGATTCCGACAAACGACGCCACGACGGCAAACAGAACAATCCCCGCGCTACGATCCATGCAAAGAGTCTCCTTCTAGGTGTCGATGGTAGTATCTGGAAAACAAAAAGGCGGCTCATTGTAGCGAGCCGCCATGCAATATTCAAGCAAACAGCCCCCATCAAAGGTTTACACCAGCCCAGCGGTGGGCTATCTTACCTGCCAGCAGGATGCCGGGCGTCAGTGGAGAGAGGACTTGGCGGCGTGCTTGACCAACTCCTAGTTTACCATCCCGCGCCTTGGGAGGACAGGGATTGGGCTCGATTAAGCGGACTCCCCCTGGAGGACGTCTGGTTCGATGCCCAGGACGGCACACGTCTCTTTGGGTGGTACCTCCGAGCCTCAGGCAGCCCGGCCGTGCTGCTGTGGTGCCACGGGAACGCGGGCAACATCATTCACCGGGTGGAGAACCTCGCACTGCTCTACCGGGCCGGCCTCTCCGTATTCCTGTTCGACTACCGCGGCTATGGCCGAAGCAGCGGCACGCCGTCCGAAGACGGACTCTACCAGGACGCCTTGACTGCCTATGAGTACCTGGTGAAGACGAAACGGGTCCCGCCGGAACGGATCGTGATCTTCGGGCGATCCCTGGGCGCCGCGGTGGCTGGCACGCTGGCAAGCCGGCGGCCGGCGGCCGGACTGATCCTGGAATCCGCGTTTCCGTCCGTCGAGGAGTTGGCCCGCTTCCACTATTGGGGTCTGCCCGCCCACTGGTTCGTGCACGCCCAGTACAATCTCGCCGAGAGACTGCGCACAGTGCATCGGCCGGTCCTGGTCATCCACGGCGACCGCGACAGCATCGTCCCGCTGCAGATGGGACGGATGGTTTTCAACGGGGCGCATCCGCCGAAGGACCTGTACATCGTCCCCGGCGCCGACCACAATGATCTGGTTCGGGTCGGCGGCACACCGTATTTGGAACGGCTCAAGCGCTTTGTGAAGGACGTGAGTTCGTAGCGAGAGCAGGCGCTCCGCTTGCCGGAGGGTGGAGAGGCTGGTATAGTCAGCTCGCAGCTCGCATCAACCGGCGGCAAGAAAGGACCTGGGGGTGGAACAGCACTACATCGTGGTGGATCAGAAGACGTTCGCCAAGGAGGATCTGGTGCTGGACAACCACGTGTATAAGAACTGCCAGATGGACAAGTGC
>JAUSHW010000210.1 GCA_030648395.1 Nitrospirales bacterium
AAGAAATTAATGATAAACTAACCGGTAAATATGATATTAAAATGATAGTTTAATGTCAATACTGTATTTATTATATCACAAAGCAGCGAAACCAACCCGCGCCCGTAAAGCGGAAAATGGGATCGGAGGGTGTTGCGAACGGTTGCTGTTACGGCGAAATCCGTGTATAAGAATCCCGCGCCAGTCCTACCGCAGAGGAGCCTGAAATGATCGTGAGACTGTTCGCAGGGATGCTCGTTCTGTTCTGCGTTGGATGCGCCGGCCCGACCATCGCCTCGCGCGCGGCGGTTGGCGAGGCCAACTGGTTCGTCCGCCTCGACACCTTCAAGGAGGCCGGCGCCATCGCCGACCTGCGCTTCGATCACCCGTCCCAACTGTCCGAAGCGGAGCTGACGGCGGTCCTGAGCCGGGTCCAGGTGCAGCAGCGTACCGGTATGCTGGAGCAAAAACCCTTCCCGCAACCACTCTTCTCGCCCGGCGAAATCAGACAGATGATGCCAAGCCTGCAGAAGACATTGCGGGCGGCCAAGCCCACCGAGTGGGCGGTCTTTTACTCGGCGTTGCCGGGGGGGATGGGGCCGGAGGTCACGTCAGGCGGCGTGTTTGTGAAGGGCAACCTGCTTCATGTGGTGGTCGCCAACCACCACGAGCGCATCCCGTCAGGATCCGACAGTCTTGCCTCAATACGGGCCAACCCGCTGAGCCCATGGGGAGGGAAAGGCGTGACGCTGTCGTTCGATCCACTGAGGTTTGTGGCGGGCACCCAGGCCACATGGCTGGGGGGATCGGCAGCAGCGCCGGCCAGCGAGCTGGTCCTGAATCATTCGGCATTTCTTGCAGAGGCGCTCGTTCCCGCAACCGCGCCCGTGGCGGCCGCACCCGTTCCACAGGCCATGGCCCCCGTCCCACAGAGTGCGGTCATCCTCCCCCCGACTATGCCGCAGGCCGCCCAGCGCAATGCCAGCAGCTACGACGTGATGCGGGAGCAGGTGAGCGGCTTGCAGAGCGAAGTCGAGCGCATGCGGCGCCGGCTCGAAGAACAGGACGAGGACATCGCCCAGCTCAAGACCCGCCTGTTCGAGCTCGACTCCATCCTGAAGAACCAGCCGAAGAAAAAGCCGGCCCGCTAGAAGGCAATCCCCCTCGGCTCCAAAGGGCTGGTGAAGGGTCGCCTTTTTATCGGGAACCGCTTCTGACCAGGTTCCCGGCCAGCCCCAGGAGCGAGAGGTTGTAGATGAGCCATTTGGACGGATCGAAGTTGTACCACCTGTGCCCGTTTCGATAGTCCCGTTGGAATGCATGATGGTAGTTGTGATAGCCCTCGCCGCAGGTGATCAGCGACACCCACCAACTGTCCCGACTGGTGTTGGATTGGCTGTAGGGCTGGCTCCCCCACAGGTGGCACACGGAATTGATGCAGAACGTGGAGTTCAGCACCAAGAACAGCCGTCCGACGCCGGCCAGCATGAAACAGCCCACGCCGCTCATCCAGCCGCCGTAGGCGAATCCCACAACGAAAGGCAGCGCCAGGCCGGACAGGACGATGGGGACATACCAGCGGTGTTGCCACATCACGACACGATCCTCGCGAAGCCAGGGCGTGAATTTCTCGGTGTAATGAGGATCCTTCAGGAGGATCCACCCGCAGTGGCTGTGCCAGAACCCCTTCGTCGCGTCGTACGGGTCCTCTTCCTCGTCCACGCGCGCATGGTGTCGCCCGTGATCGGCGCCCCATTTCAGCGCCGAGTTCTCAAACGCCCATCCGCCCGCGACCAGGAGCGCGGCCTTGACCCAGTCGGGGCACTGGAAGCTGCGATGGGAGATCAGCCGGTGGTACCCGACCGTGATGCCCAGTGCGCTGACGAAGTAGAGGATCAGGCACAGCGTCCAGTCCAGCCAGGTGTACCCTTGAAAATAGCCGTAGGCGGGAACGCCCACCACGGCCGTGAGGACCACGAGGGCGAACAACACGGTCGTCGTGACGCTCAGCTCTCTTCCCGCTATCATGATTGCGCGGCCGGCCGGATTGCTCTGTGACATTAATTCTTCCTCCCTCTTCTGACTACGAGCAGAAGGCCTTCATCGTTGGGACTCACACGCTCACGCGGCTGGGGAGATAGCCCCAGAGCCCGATGAGTTCCGTGGAGTCCTGTTTGAGGTACGCCTGGTATTTGAGCAAGGTGTCCAGGCCGTCGCACAGCCGCTCCAGGTTGCTCTCCATGCCTATAAAGTCCCCCCAGCCTGTAGGGTTCTTGGCGGATAAGATCCAGTCGATGGCACGCTCGATTACCGGAAGGCTCGATGGTTCTTTGATCACGCGGGAGACCAGCATCAACGATCTCGTCGCATCCATCGTGTGATCGACATTTCCGCCATCCCAGGAGCCGTCATCCGCTTGCCAGGCCTGAAGCCGGTGGACGGCCCGCTGGCAGGAGCCCTTGACCTGGAATCTGTCGTACAGGAGCAGGTCGGCCACCACCGCATCCTGAATCAAATGCGCGGTCATCTCGACAGGGCTCCCGGACGCCACCACAGGACTCGGCGATTTGAAATCTGGATCGTACCACCCTCCGTCGGGGGTCATCTGCTTGAGGATCAGTCGCATACCCTTCTCCCACGCCTCAGTCACGGCCTCAACCCGATAGGGCTCCCTGGTGGCCCGTACCACGTTGAAGAAGCTGACGGGGTGGCTGGTCGCGTCGAGATCAGTCCAAATGGGGAGATCTTGCCACCGACCGTCGGCAGCCTGACGCTCAAGGAAAAAATCAATAAGGCGCTGCACTGATGAGACAAGCTGTTTTTCGTTCAACACGGCATTGGCTCGGATCAGCATCAGGCCGAGGAAGGCGGAGATCCAGACCTGGCTCAATTCTCCGGAGCCCCACCCGCCATCCTGGTGCTGGCGGTCGGCCACGGCCAAAAATTCATTCCTGTTGCTTTCCACGCATGCCGGTCCATGACCCAACAATACCCTGAGGGCATGCGCAACGAGTTCCCACTCCCTTTCTCCAGCGGCCGGGCTCCATTCCGTACGCTTTGCGAAGAACACCTGGCTTTCGTCGTTGATCACGGAGTGCATGTCTTGGATACTGATCATCTCAGGAGCTCCTTTGTTGCCCTCGGTATCAATGGCAAGCCCGGCGGGCGCATTCAGACACCGGAGCCCCTCGGCAAGCGACAACTCCTCCGGCGAGGCTGAAGCCTGAGGGACTGCTCGGCAATGCGCGCATCGCAGATTACAGCGCTCGTGATCTCCCAATAAACGAGTCGAGGGGGCGACTGCACGACTCTCCCCTCCATTTAGGCGAGGCAGGAGAGGTCAGGAACCCTTCCGCAAGGTTCCTGACCCCCTGTTGTCTTAGACGAACTCCGGACTCAGGACACTAGAACGCGATCCCCAGGTAGATGCCAGCCGTCCCAAAGTTGTTGACGGTCCCGGTATGACCCGACGCCAGATGGAAGCGGCCATCCAGACCCAGGTGGAAAGCCTTGTAGAGGCGATATTCCAGGCCAGCGCCCCACTGCACACCAATGTCCAGAACCGTGATACCGTTGGAAGGCGGGCTGATCACATGGAAGTCCAACCCAATAGGGATAATCCAGGGACGGAGGCGGCTGCCTTCCATGAACTTTATTTTAGGCGCAATGTCCACCGTCAGCATGGTGATCTGAACGGCATGTTTCTTATTGCACCCCTGTCCGAGCAGCGCAGCAACGGCCTGGCAGGTTTCGGTGGACCCCAGGTTTTTGTACTCGACGCCGATTTCGCCGAGCGCCCAAGTCTTCGACATCATGCCCCAGACATCCTTCGAAAGAACGAGATCAAGCCCGGCCCCGACATAGTATCCGCTATCGCCTGAACTGAGTCCGTTAGCTCCGTTCACGTCGGTCAATGCCTCGGCGCTGCGGTCGCTGGTCATGCCGGCCCAGCCGCCGCGGAAGAACACCATGTTCCCCGTTTCATCGGCCCACGCCGCGTTCGCAGCAGCAAGCGTCAGCACCATCGTGCCGGTCAGTAGTATGAGAGCAAACTTCTTTCGCATGGCTTCATTCCTTTCCTGGTGCACGTTGTAGAGGAAACGATCGAGAATTCAATAACTGGAAAAAGGTGCCTGGCGGAAGATCCGCCCTGTGCGGATTGGGGTTGGTCGGAGGCCAGTCCTTGTAACCCACGCCCTCCGCCAGACACAGCAGAACGGACAGCAACATGGGTGCCAGCGCCGTTCGGTTCGCGGACGCACGGGCCATCTCACATAAAATCAATCGGGTGTGATCACACCAGGAAGCTGCGGCGAATCGACACCCGGAGGCAGCCTGTCTCAGACGGTAGACAGGAAAACAACAGAGCGTAGAGAGCGAAGAAAATTCAATCGGATGCAATGTCCAGATGCTTGGACAGGCGGAGCACTACTGGGGCGCACTGGGACAGGGCGTGGCCCCCGCCCCCGCATCACGGCCAATAGCGCGCGAGGGCTTTCACGTACCCGAACACGACATCCCTCCGGGCCACGATCCCGACCAGCGTCTTGCCCTTCACGACCGGCACCCGGATCAAGTGGCGCTCCTGAAGGATCTTGATAAGATCCAGGACCGGCGTCTCCTCCGTCACGGTCACCAGCTTTTCCTGGGGCGTCATAATGTCTCCTGCCGTGATCTTCCGCAGGTCTTTCCCGTCGGTCATGGCCTTGAGCAGATCGAACTCGCTAATCAGCCCGACGAGCGTCTTGTCTTCCGTCACAACGGGAACACTCCCGAAATTCCTTTCGGTCAGCACCTGCGCCACAGTCACTCCCGCGGTTTCCGGCGTGCAAGTGAACACCGCGTCTTCCATGATCTGATGGACGGTCAACGTCTTCGGGTCGCACGCCTTGCCCATATACTCAGCCAGCCTCATAACGCCATCCTCCTGGTGAAAGATTCTTCCTGTGTCGAGGGTATGCAAGGCGGGCACCAGACAGACAACCCGCCGTTTTTCGAAAGAATTGCCGGCCGCACAGGGCCGCAACGGGCCCTCGAAAGAGTCATCCCGCCACGCCATGCCCAACGACACTGTGGCGATGCGCTACAACGACGTGCGTCCCGTCGACGCCAGGACCTAAAAATGCCGTAGAATCGCATGCCTATGTATTACCGCCACAGGCACAAAACATGCAATTTCATCTTAATAGAGAAACGATGCGTAACCCGAAAAGGAGACCGTCATGGAAAAGAGAAAGCCCCACGTCACGACGGAGATGGAATGCCCGGTGCTGCACAAGAAGGAAGAGATCGGGTTCGACGTGAACGTCTTTCACGACGCCGACCACGGCGGGCTGGATGTGACGTTTTGCGCAGAGTTCGGCCCTGGCGAGGTCACCTGTGGAAAGGACTGCATCCACACGCAGGAGGCCCGCAAGGTTCACGACAAGGAAGTCCGGAAGCACCAGGGCGAGCTCAAGAAAATCGGCCCCAACGTGCTTGGATAAGCGACAAGAGAACGGAGTGGACACGTGGCCTTCATTGACCGGAATCGCCCAACGCCGAGAATTCTTGCGCTTGCCGTTATCCTGGCATATGCGCTTCTTAGCTTACACGTTCCATTTGCGTCCGCGTCTGATCACGGCAAGCCGGAGCTTGAAATAACCGTTCGCGTCAACCAGAAAGGATTCTTCGACGAAAAGAACAAGCTTCTCGGCCCGTCCCACCCTCTCAAGCTTCCCGCCGGCAAAGTGGTCAAGCTGACGTTCGTGTTCGATGAAGACATCAACAGCCTGGCGATCGGCGATGTCCACCAGATCGCCGTTGTGTCGGACGGCGGCTTTTCAGTCGAAACCGAAAAACTCTGGCTGCTCCACAAAAAGTCGAGCGTCACGTTCGAGGCGGGCGAGCACGGCAGAACGCGCTATCGGGCCTATTGCACCCTCGACTGCATCGGCATGGAGCGCCTCAACAACCTCGCGATCGAAGTGGTCGGCCACCACGACTAAACCAGCTCATGGGGACACCGGTCGGGCGCACCTG
This sequence comes from Nitrospirales bacterium, assembly GCA_030648395.1. Taxonomy (GTDB): domain Bacteria; phylum Nitrospirota; class Nitrospiria; order Nitrospirales; family NS-4; genus SCTG01. Next base: position 6,001 of record JAUSHW010000210.1, read on the forward strand.
AATCCTATCGTCGCCGCGCGCTGGTCCGGTACGGCACCGCCACGGGTCGCCGCCCGCAGCATCTCCGGCTTGCTCTTCCATGAGCCACCGCGCACGCTCTTGTACCGGCCGGTGGCGGGCCCCTGGGGGTTCCGCGCCGGCATCATGATGTAGTAATCGATCCCCATCCAGTCCCAGACCCACTCCGCCACGTTGCCGGCCATGTGATGGAGGCCGAACGGACTGCGTCCTTCCTCCCCGCTGTCCACCACCGCCACGAGCGGGATCTCGTGAACGTGGTACTGCCCGAACACCGCCAGCCCCGGCTCCGGCTTCGCCCTGCCCCACGGGAAGAGCCTGCCCTCAGGTCCACGCGCCGCCTTCTCCCATTCGGCCTCCGTCGGCAGGCGCTTGCCACGGCTTTGGCAGAAGTCCGCCGCCTCCTGCCAGACGACGTACAGCGCGGGCCAGCGCGCCATGACGTAATCCGGAATGCTGTGCACGCTGACGAGGTGCCGGATCAGGCGCTGCAACTCTTCCGACGGCCGGCGGCGCTGCGCCTGCAACCACGCGAGGTACTCGGCCAGGCTCACCTCGTCGCGGTCAATCTCATAAGCATCCAGCCAGATGCGGCGCTGCGGCATCTCGGTGTCGTCGAATGGGGTTTCCATTCCATAGCCATAGGGGTCGTCGTCCTTGCGGGTGGTGCCCATGAGGAACCAGCCTTCCGGGATCGGGGCCATGGGCGACGGCTGGGAGAACTGTGCAATGGCGGCGAAGTGCTGTGCCGACTCAGCCGCCTGATTCGCGGCGGCTGCCGGGGCCGACAGCGCGACGAGGAACGCAGCCAGGACCAGGGGAAACCAGTGCCCGCCACGTCGTACGATCACGCATCTCGATGCCCGTCTCATGAATGCCACGTGCCCCTCGTGTAATGCAGCGCGGGCATACCACGCATCACAAAGAAGATCAAGGACTGTCCCATTATTGTGGTAAAGTGGACCCACTTATGGTCCCCATGCGAACGTTTCACAGCCTGCTGTTGGTGGCGCTGCTTGTGGCAGGTCTCGGCACGGTAACAGCCCGGGCCGAGGAAAGCCCGAAGAACCCGCTCCCTTCCTGGAAGAGCTACACGAACGCCCGCTTCGGTTTTTCAGTCCGCTACCATTCCGATTGGCGATTGGGAGAACCACTGCCTGACGGCTCCGGAATCCTGCTCACGCCTCCGGTTCCGAAAAGCCAGGTCGGGCTCACAGGCTTCCTCAATCTGGTCGAAGGCAAAAGCCAGGACGGCCGGCAAACGCTGGACGAGTTTGCGGCCGCCCACCGGCGGATCATTGGAGAGTATTACGGCAAAAAGAACATTGTGTTGAAGTGGCAGGAAGACCGACCGGTCACGCTTGGAGGATTCCCCGCCAGGCAATTGAACTTTTCCTACCTGGATGAGACCAAGACCGAGATCATTGAGATGCACATTTTCTCGCTGGGCCGAAACGAGGGACGCGGCGTCCGGATGAAATCTCCGGCGACCGGTCGGACCGCTTTGATGCCGGCCCTGGCGGACATGCTGCAGACCTACCAGCCGGGCCGCGACCAGAACGCGGTCAGCCCATTTCAGCAACCGACCGGCCAGGAACCCAAGGGGCAGGGACGCTGACCGGGTTTAATCCGGGTTAATGCTTCCCTTCGCCGGAGAGCACGGACAGGTGCTTGACCGCCGCGCGAACGGCGGTCCGCGCTTTCGCAGCGGGATTGAGCGGGGCGCCCGGATCAACATTCACGCCTATACTCTCCACCCGTTGACACTGTCGAATCGCCTCCTGAAGGAGACCCGCCGCTTCCTTGCCGTGGGGGTCCGTTGGGGGTAGCAGCTTCAAGATCACCTGGGCATGGCGGGTCACTTCCAGGCAATGATGAAGAATGGCCTTGGTGTCTCCCATCCCCCCGTGCATCACCATGTCCTCCGCATCCCTGGCCATCACGCCGGAGTGTTCACGGATTTCTTTCAGGCCCTCCTCCGCCGCCATCACGTCGGAACACCCGATCACAAACAGAACGGCCAGACTCGCACAGCGGACGGTGATCAACATTATCGGCTATCTCCTGTTCGGCTTCGGCGGCGTGGTCAAACTTCGGTAGAACTCATGAAACTGGTCCGTCGTCAACGACGGGTCCTGCAAGCGCCGCAAGGCTTCTTCATTGATGGCGAAGTCTGCCGTGTCGTCATAATTCGACGACGCGACGGTCATGAAGTGCGGAGGAAACAGGTGCGCGGGCAGCAGAATCTTCACTGCGCGGTTGTACTTCAGCGCCAGACGGATGGCCGCGCGCGCGCGTTCTGCCGAGACACTCGGACCAATCCCGATGTTGGGCGGGGGTTGGCCGAGCCGCACAAATTGAATGTGCACGTTGCTCAGGCCGGCCTCCGCAAACTCCTTCTTGATCGCCTCCGCATCCTGCCGAAGCTCGTTCGCCAACGTCACTTCCACACGGCCCAGTGAGGGCGAAGCAGGCTCGGGCCCGGCCGCGGCACCGCTGTGCGCGGCCGATATCAAGCAAAGAAAGAATACCAGTGCAGTCCTTGTCGTGTCTCTCATCTTCGGCTCCACTGCAAAAAACCAGGATTACGGGTGTGCTGGCGGATTGGCCTGCACGTACCCGCGAGGGGGTTCAAAGAACAGGCCGGATTGCGCGGCGAAAACCACATTGCGGTATTCGACCGACCAATCGCCCCGGACACTGACCGTCTTGATCGGAAACCGCTGGGTTTGGGTGACCCACTGGTAGTACCGCTGCGGCTCGCCCTTGGCCATGACCGTGACCTCGAACATCTCGGTGGGATAGCCGTTCAGGTCTTCAGTCCCGACGAGTGCGCGCGAGACCTCCCCGTCCATCTTCTCGCTGACCAGAAGCAAGTGCTCCCTCACGATCGGCACCTCCTGGTACATGCGATGCTTGGACAAGATGCGCCACACGACCTGACGGTCCTGGCGGACAATCGCCGCCATGGCGCCCGATTGGGGTTCAGCGTACTCGAACCGCCAGCGATCATCCCTGGCGTTCACCTGCGCGTTAACCACTTTCCCTTGATCTCTGGCGATCCGTTGGGCTGAAAATTCAAAGGACCATGCCGGGGTGGAGAATACCACGACAAGGAGCAGACACGCACCACTTCTCACTCTCATGGTCCGCCGAGCTCCCTGCTGAAGCGCGCCTCTTATTTGGTCATTGTCTCGGAAAACCAGGGAACTGGCAAGCGACCCGTCACAGCATTCGCCTCATTCCGCCCTCCCGAACTCGCCTATCGGCTTATATTCGAAGGTGAAATCAAGACTGACGGCCCCGTTCGCCGTGACCGTCACCTCTTTCGTCTGGGGATCTATCGCCGGATGCCAGGCCGTGATCTTGTACGTGCCGGGAGGCAGGTCCCCGATCGTAAACTGGCCCTCCAGTCCGGTGATGGCATAGTACGGATTGTCGATCGCGTAGCCCCAGTTCTGCATGTAGGGATGCTGCCCGCATTGCATCGCGAAGGCTTTTCTGCCTTTTGTCAGATTCACCGTATCGGTGGTCCCGCTCTTCACAACGGATGCCCGGTGCAAGACGATATCGACCCCTTCCCGATCAAACGCATATCCCTGAATGTCATGGAACACCGTATCGTGATTCGTCACCGTGATCTCCCGCTTGTCGCCCACAACGGTCACGAACGGAAGGAACTGGCAGAGGCTGGCTTCCACCCTGGCCCCGGTGAATGTAAAGGGCTTTCCCTTTTGCACCCCTTCGATGACCACAACGACATCCTTCAAACCGCCGTCCTGGCCCGCAATCACCTCGTGGAGCAGGCGATTGCCCTTCCCATCTGATGAGACTAGGCCGCAGAAGGCCCTGTCCGGGTAGCGCCGCAGCTCAAATTCCTTCGGTGGAGGCGGGCTCCCCTTCAAACTCACCTTTCCCTGTAGCGTTCCCCCGTTCGTCACAGGCACTGATTCATACGCCATCGTTCCATCAACGCATGCTAATGCGAGAACGCTCCCCGTCATCAGCATGAACGCCCGCTTGATCAAATAGTTCATTAAAGTCTGGCCTCCTTACGGACACCCTATCATTAAAGAAGAAGGGGGGAACCCGACCCTCATGGGTCGGATTCCCCCATCGCCGGTTGACGAGTAGGGGCACGGCATGCCGTGCCCCTACCAAGTTACACTACCGAACCACGTCCGCTTTCAACACAACCGGCGTGGCAATGGACGGCGTTGGCTCATCCGCCCGCTCGGTGGCCGGCGCCGCAGGCTCCAACGGCAGGATCGCCTTGTTGCCACGGTCCAGCACTCGCAACATTCCCCAGTGCCCGGCGTCGAGGAAGCTCGGCCGCTGGTTCAGCCAGAGGTAGTCGCCGGCGATCCCGTTCGGACCGCCCGCGCCGCCATGCAACCAGGCGTTGATGACCTCTGCACCGCCGAACTCCATGGTGCTCACAAGGTCTGCGCCGGCCATGTAGGGCTCGTGCTTCCACTCATGCCCCGAGATGCTGAAGAGCTGCACCTGCTCGCTGAAGGCTCCCAGCACATGGACCACCACCGCGTCGCCCACATGCGCCGCGATCGTCGGCGTCACGGGCTCGGCCCCGGTGGCCACGCAGGTGTACACCTCGGTATACGCACACCCCTTTCCGGTTCGGTAATCGGTCGGCTCGGACTTGTAGTTCACCGACGTGATGCCGGCCGTCTTCTGGACATAGGGCATGAAGCTGGTGCCCATGAGACTGTCCTCATCCTGGAACAGAAGGGCGAAGGACCGGTAATTTTTCCGGTTCTCGTTCCCCGATACATTCCGATCGACGATGACATCCGCGCGCCACGCGCTCTTCATGCCGATATCCTCGCCCGTGACCGGGTCACGGTACTGTGAGCCCTTCGGCCCGATAATGACGGAGCCGAACAGCCCGTTACGAGGATTCGCGACCACGTTGCCCCAGTCCTGAATCAGGGCCGCGTTTTCGCCGAACTCCGGATGCGCATAGTAGGTATACGTCCGGCTCTGGCCCGGCGCGACCGTCTGGTCGCCCGGATTGTTGCCCGCGTTGATCCCCATCGAGTCCTTGGGATCAAACGCCAACATGTCCACATGGAAGCCGGCGCGCTCCTTGGCCATCTCATTCTTGAGATTGACCTTGATGCAGTCGCCGATGTTCACATGCAGGGTCAGCGGGCTCGGCTCCAGGGAGCCGGCGGCCACTCTGCCCTTGTCACCCTCGAGGACGTACATCTTGCCCGATTCGTTCCCGAGGACCATCTTCCGCTCAAGGTCCACTTCCATCGTACCCGGCGTCCCATTGTTGTACCGGATCGCCTTGTCGATGGCAGACACGTTGAAGGTCTTCACCGGCGCGTTCGCCGGGCACACCTCCTTCGCCGATTGCGGGATGACCTCACGACCAGGCAATGGCTTCAGCGTCTTGTCCGGCTGGTCCAAGACCCGGAAGATCCCCCAACTCCCTTCCGCGAAGTGCGAGGCCCGGCCGCTGTAATACAGATAGTCGCCGGCCATTTGCTGAGGCCCGCCCGCCGCCGGGATCGCGGCGTCATACCGCTCCCCGATCACCACGTGCAGGGTGCTCTTCGGAATGGAGTTTGCGGAGTACCGCTCCATCGGGAACCAGTGCCCGCTGATGTGCCACGAGTGCACCTCATTGGCGGACGCTTCGATCAGCCGCACGACGATAGGATCGCCCAGGTACGCCCGCAACATGAGCGTGTCAGGATCCCCGTGGACCTTGCTGCTGAACAACTGCGACGGATCGGGGTTGTTCGCCAGCCGAACCGACAGCGGCTCGACTCGCATGTTGTACCCGCCGCCCGTCGTGGCCTCGCCGCCGTTCAAGAACGACATCGGCGACTTGTTGAGCTTGGCCGGATACACCGCCGACGGCGTTCCGTCCACCGAGATTGCGTTCACCTTCGCCTGCGGATTGTCGGCCGTGATGAGCTCGGCCGTCCGCGGATTGGAGTCCATGACCTGCGTCACGATCTCGCGGAACGAGCCCCGGATGTGCGCCGAAACCGGCTCGATCGTGTGGATGTCCGCGACCGGACCGCTCCGGATCTCCTTGCCGGTCACCGGGTCATGGTACGTGGACCGCGGTGGTTCGACGATGAAGGTGGAGTAGAACCCATGGCCCCACCCGTCCAATCCGAACACGTGATCATGCCAGAAGGTGGTCCCAAAATCGGCGTCAACGTACCACCGCTCGCGGATCCACTCCACCGACACGATCTCGCCCTTCTTGTGGGCGTACTTCAGAGGACGCTCGAACGTGATGGTGTTGCCCTCGACCTTGCTGATCCGGGCCGATTCAAAACCACCCACCTCATCCATCCCGACGCCCAACTCGGTCTTGACGTGATACTTTGAGGCATCCTTCACGGTGATGCTGGTCGCGCCCTTGGCCGCTTCCGCCTCAATCGTCGTGTTCATCGGCACGGGCATGCCCTTGCCGGGATGCTCGTCCTTCAGGATCGTGAACGGCCGCAGAGACATCTCGTAGGAGAAGCCGATGATCGGGCCGTCCGACGCCTGCGTGTCGAACTGGAACATGTGCGGATGCAGGTTCGTCTTGCTCGAGAAGCCCTGACGCTCGTCGTCCTTTAGCTCACTCGAGTAAATGACGTCAATGCAGTCCTGCACGTTGCCACGAATGACCAAGGGGAACTGCTTGGCCCGGTTCTTACGGACCTCGGCTTCCTCTTCATGCAGCACGTATAGCAATCCACCCGGATCAACGATCGCCGGCGTCTTGGCCGTCGCCGACTTCAACGTAATCGGCAACGTGATCGCGTGGATATTGAAGAACTTCTGCGGCGCCCCTTCCGGGCACAGGCTCCAAGGCCCTTGCTCGCCCGGCTTCGGCGGTTCGGTCGAGTTGCTGCCGTCGTCGCGGCGATGGATCGGCTCCAACCACGGCGCGCCGCTGTGGCTCGGAGAGAACGGCACGCGCCGTCCCAAATGCGGCCGCAGCCACGGCCAGGCGATCTTGCCGGATCGCGGATCGAACAGAATCTCCTGCCGTTTGCCCGGCGTGGACGATTTGTAATTGACCCACTCATACGTCGTCTCGGGCTCGCTCATGGCCTTCTGGCCTTCCCAGCCCCAGTCGTTGACGGTCGCGTCGTAGGCCAGGCTCTGCTCTTTTTCGGTGTTCTTCTTGCCCGGCTTGCCTTGCGGCGGGAGCATCATCTCCACCCAATCCTTGATGGAGACCTTCACCGGGTTGGATTTCCAATCGGTCTTGTCCTTCGTGATTTCGTACTTCTTGCCGCCGTACCAGTCCACTGTGGTGCCGATGAGCTTGTCCGACGTCGTGCCCGTCTTGATCTTGCCGATACGGTCCGGCAGTTCGACCAGCGGCTTCATCACGTCGGTCTGAGAGCCCGGCTGCTGCAGTGAATTGTACACGCGCCAGAAGCCCCACATGCCCGTCACGTAATGCTGCGGGATGTGGCAATGGAACACGAACTCGCCGGCCAGCGCCTGCAGGCCACCCGAGCCGCCCTCGATCACCTGATCGTAGACCTCTGTCGGCCCGATGGACTGCACGTCCAGCCGGTCAGAAGGATCGCTGATCGGAGGGAACTTCACCGGCCCGTTCTT
>JAUSHW010000029.1 GCA_030648395.1 Nitrospirales bacterium
CCGAGCTTCTCTTTTGTGATCCTGCGAATGACCTCGATCTCTTCCCTGATCTTGGCAATGTTCTTGAGCAAATAGCCTTGAATATCGTCGTGGCCGGCGTCGTAGAGCTTCTCCAAATACTGGCTGACGTAGCTCTCCGGATTGATCGGTTTTTCCTTGATCCCGTAGAGCGGGTGGCTCGCGAAGCGGATTCGGTCGTAGTCCTCCTTCGCGGCCGCATCCCCGACGACGCCGTAGGCCTCGCTGGCTTCCTTGAAGCGGACCTCGGTCGTCTTGTTGCCGGGATGGTGGTCGGGGTGGTTCTCCTTGGCAATTTTCCTGAAGGCGGCCTTGATCTCCGCCGTCGTCGCGTCCTTCTCGACGCCAAGAACCTTGTAATAGTCTTTCATGGGATGAGGACTATAGCATAGCGGCAAGGGCCGGGGTGAGCCTCAAATGCGCCGCTGTTCGAGCACTCTGCCGCTCTGATCAGGCGCGCATCGCGCCCTACAATATCGAGAGTGCGGGAACCGCGGAGCAGGAGACTCCCCCGGCCCGCAGCCCCGCGAGCACGTTGCGCAATCAGCGGCTGAGCCTGTACGATGACAGCCATGAGCGACGCGCCGACGCACACCAACCGCCTCGTCCACGAGACGAGCCCCTATCTGAAGCAACACGCCCATAATCCGGTGGACTGGCACCCCTGGGGCGAGGAGGCCCTGACGAAGGCCAAGACCGAGAACAAGCCGATCCTGCTGTCGATCGGCTACTCGGCCTGCCACTGGTGCCACGTGATGGAACGGGAGTCGTTCGAGAACCCGGACATCGCCGGGCTGATGAACGAGCACTTCGTCAACATCAAGGTGGATCGCGAGGAACGCCCGGATCTCGACGACATCTATCAGAAGTCCGCGCAGGCCTTCATGCGACGCGGAGGGGGCTGGCCGCTGACCGTCTTTCTGACGCCGGACCAGGAACCGTTCTGGGGCGGCACCTATTTCCCGCCGGTGCCGCGCCACGGCATGCCGGGCTTTCCCGAAGTGCTCCTGGGCGTCGCCGAGGCCTACCGGAAGGAACCCGACCAGGTCAAACAAAACACGCAGAAAGTCAAATCCAGCCTGCGCCAGATCAACGCCGCCAAGCCATCAACCGATCCCCTCAATGCAACGATTCTGGATGGCGCGGTCAAGGACCTGGGCACGTTCTACGAGCCGGCCAACGGCGGCTTCGGCCAGGCGCCGAAATTTCCCACGCCCCCGCCCTTTCATGTCCTGCTTCGCCAGTTTGCCCGGACGCAGGATCACAAAGCGCTCGACATGGTGCTCCACTCGCTCTGGAAGATGGCGGCGGGCGGGATCTACGACCACCTGGGTGGCGGCTTCCACCGCTACTCGACGGACGGCCAATGGCTCGTCCCCCATTTCGAGAAGATGCTCTACGACAACGCGCAGCTCATGCGGCTGTACCTGGACGGCTGGCGGCTCAGCCGTGAACCCCGGTTCAAGCAGGTGGTCGAGGAAACGCTGGAATACCTCCGCCGTGAAATGGTCCACCCGGAGGGCGGATTCTACACTGCGCAGGACGCCGACAGTGAAGGGCACGAGGGGAAATATTTCGTCTGGGAGCCGTCCGAGATCAAGGCCGTCCTGGGACCGGACCTCGGTGCACTCTTCTGCCGGCTGTACGACATCACGGACAGCGGCAACTTCGAGGGCAAGAACATCCCCAATTTGATCCCCGCCAACGGCCGGATTGACGCCAAGGACCTGCCGGACGGTGAACAGATGATCGCCGATGCCCGCCGGAAACTGCTGGAGGTCCGCGAGCGGCGCGTGAAACCTTTGCGCGACGACAAGATTCTCACCGGCTGGAACGGGCTGATGATCTCAGGCGTGCTCGATGCCTCCCAGACGCTGGGGAATCCGGCCTACCTGGCCATGGCCGAAAAGGCGCTGGCTTTTCTGCTGGAGCGCGCCTACCACAACGGCCGGCTGTTCAGAACCGTCACGGGCGGCCAGGGAAAGCTGAACGGTTATCTGGACGACTATGCGTTCCTGTCGGCGGCCCTCATCGACGCGTTTGAGGCCACCGCCAAGCCCGCCTATCTCGACAAGGCGCGCGAACTGACCGCCGTCATGCTGGAGCAGTTCTGGGATACCCAGGCCGGCGGCTGCTTCTTCACGGGGAAGGATCACGAACCGCTCATCCAGCGGATGAAGACCGGCGAGGACTCCGCCATTCCGTCCGGCAACGCCGTGGCGGCGATGAACTTTCTCCGTCTCTCTCATTACACCGGCGAGCAGGCGTACCTCGACAAGGCCGAGCAGACGTTCCGGCTGTTCCGGACGCACATGGGCCAGAACCCGTTCGGCACGTCCTCCATGTTGTGCGCGCTGGATTTCCACCTCGCCAAGCCGAAGGAGATCGCCTTGGTCGGCACACGAGACTCGGTGGAGATGACGGACTTGTTGTCGAAGATCTACGGGCGGTATGTGCCGAACAAGACGCTCGTGGTCGTGGAGGTCGGGGGGAAGGGCGCTCGCTACGTGCCGGAATCAGCGAAAGGCAAGACCACGATCGACGGCAAACCCACCGCCTACGTCTGCCACAACTTCACCTGCTCTCTACCCGTCACCGACTGGGACGCCCTGGAGAAGCTTCTGTAGCCCGTGCTCCCATTTGTAAAGTCCGCCACGAAAACATTACACTAGCGTCCGAGAACAACGGGAATTCCCAGACCGCATGCTTTATGAAGAACTTTTTCGGGGTCTTGGCACCGCCCGGATTGAGTACCTGGTGGTCGGGGCCGTGGCGATCAATCTTCACGGAATTCCGCGCATGACGGCCGACCTTGACCTCATGGTGAAGCTGTCTGAACACAACCTCGTTGCGTTCGTGAAGGCCTTGACGGCGCTTGGGTATTGCCCTCGCGTGCCCGTTGCCACAACCGACTTCCTCGACCCGGCCAAGCGTCGGGAATGGCAGGAAAGCAAATCCATGGTGATGTTCACGTGGATTCATTCCGGCCGGCCTTACGAGGAGATCGACGTATTCCTGGAAAATCCAATTGATTTTCAGTCCGCCTACTCAAAGCGCAAGAGCCTGCCGGTGGAAGATTTCACCATCCCCTTGGCCAGTGTCGTCGATCTCATTGCCATGAAACAGCTCTCAGGACGCGAGCAGGACTCTGCCGACATCGTCGCGTTGACCCGCCTGCTTCAGCTGGATGAGGAGGGATCTTCATGAAGCCGGAGGAACAGGCCGCGCAACACAGGAAAGGGTATTCCTATCGCGTGACCGACGAGCAGATCCGCCGATGGCGCGCGCTTCCGCCCCGTGTCAAGCTCCAGTGGCTGGAGGACGCCAACCGTCTGCTCGCAGCGGCCCTCACCCCCAAAGCCCGCGCCATCCAAAACCGCTTCCGCCGCGGAGAGCTGTAGCGCTAGTAATACGTGATCGTGCGGTAGATGGACTCGCCCCAGTAGGTGTCTTCCTCGGTCTCGAACTTGGTGCTCTCGGTCATCTTGGTCCAGTTGCCGTGGGAGTCGAACTCGTAGGTGAAGACGCTCTTCTTCTCCAGCGACTTATCCGCCTTGTACGTGGCTTCCTCCGTCTTGTTGCCCTTGGCATCGTAGAGATAGACGACCTTGTTGGCGATGTTCCCATCAGGCTTGTACCGAATGGACTCGATCAGGTTCCCGCTCGCGTCGTACGTGAATTGCACCCGGCGGTTCACCGATCCGTCGGGGTTATACCCGGTCTCCCAGGTTTTGTTGCCCTTGGCATCGTAGTTCCGGCTGTAGGTCCGGACGTGAGCCCCTTCCGTCCACGTAGCGCTGAACCGGCCAAGAAACTTGCCGAACTGGCGCGAGAGCTGTGCCTTTTCAACGGCCATGGCCTTCACGGGGCCGCTGAGCTCCTCCAGTTCTCTGGCCGTCTTGGGCCCGGCGACAGCCGGATAGCTCACGAGCAGGGTCACAATCAGTGCAACAAGTACGCTCTTCATGGTTGTCGCCCCCTGGCTTCCCTACTTCAACCCCAGCACGTCGTGCATGTCGTACAGACCCGGCGGCCTCGTGACCACCCACTGAGCGGCACGGAGCGCGCCGCGGGCGAACGTGTCGCGGCTCTGGGCCCGGTGCGTGACCTCGATCCGCTCCCCCTGCCCGCCGAAGAGCACGGTGTGATCACCGACGATGTCGCCCGCGCGAATCACCTGGATGCCGATCTCGCCCCGTTTGCGCTCGCCGATCATGCCCTTGCGGCCATACGCCGCCACCTGGTCGAGATCCCTGCCGGTGGCGTCGGCCAGCACCTGCGCAATCTTCAGCGCAGTCCCGCTCGGCGCGTCCTTCTTGAGCCGGTGATGCGCCTCCGTCACTTCGATGTCGTAGTCCTCGCCAAAGGCGCGGGCCATCTCGGCGAGCACCTTCAGGACCACGTTGATCCCCACGCTCATGTTGGGAGAAAACACGCAGGGGATGGACGTCGCCGCTTTCTGCACCTCCACGATCTGGTTGGCCGACAGGCCCGTCGTGCCGATCACCATCGCTTTCCGGGAGGCGGCCATAATGGCCAGATGCATGAGCGTGACGTCCGGAGCGGTGAATTCGATGAGCACGTCGGCGCGCTCAGCGAGTGCGGCCAGGTTATCGGTCACCACCACCCCCGCCCGGCCGCAGCCCGCGACTTCGCCGGCGTCCGAACCGACCGCCGGATGCCCCTTGCGCTCGAGGGCGCCGACCAATTGGAGATCGGAGGATTCCTTGATGAGGCTGACGAGCCGGGCCCCCATGCGCCCGCCCGCTCCTGTCACGATGATTTTGATCACGTCTAGACCAACCCGTAGTCCTTCATGACCCGCGTGAGTTTGTCGAGATTCTCCTGCGACATCGCACAAAGCGGCAGCCGCACGTCGGCCGTGGCCTTGCCCATCAACGCCAGGGCATGCTTGACGGGAACGGGGTTCGTTTCAAAAAACAGCGCCTGGAACAGCGGGTACAGCTTGAAGTGGAGCGCGCGGGCCCCGGCCACGTTGCCGGCATCCCACGCATCCACCATGGCTGCCATATCAGCGGGCGCCACGTTGGCCGTCACCGTGATGACACCCGTTGCCCCCACGACCATCATCGGCAGCGTCAGCGCGTCGTCGCCCGCGAGCACCGTGAACCGGTCACCGCACGCCTGCACGATCTCGCTCACCTGCTGGAGCGACCCCGAGCCCTCCTTGATCCCGACGATGTTTTTCACTGCCGCCAGCCTCGCCACGGTCGCAGGCGCCATGTTCACCGCGGTCCGCCCCGGAATGTTGTAGAGGATCTGCGGGATGTCCACCGCCTCGGCGATCGCCTTGTGGTGCCGGTAGAGGCCCTCCTGAGTCGGCTTGTTGTAGTAGGGCGATATGTGCAGCGCGGCGTCGGCCCCGGCTGAGCGGGCATGGCGGGTGAACTCGATCGCCTCAT
>JAUSHW010000193.1 GCA_030648395.1 Nitrospirales bacterium
CACTCTCAGCCTCTTAATACCAATATCGTCGCCGAGCTGACTTCTTCACAGCCGATCGGCCTGTCGCGGGGGCCTCTCCCGCTCCCGATCGGCGCGGTTCAGAAACCGCTCCTCCACGGCCGCGATCGAGAGGCACCCCGCTCTGGCCTCTTGCGGGTGGCACCGAGTCAGGCGCACAGATCGAGCGCAGGGCGGACAGCCCGGCTCCGGGACTTCGACGGCGGCCCGACCCGTTGCAAGATGATGATGGGGTGGCGACGAACGGGCGCCCGGGCGGAGCGGAAGAGCGTACAGGCGAGTCATCGGGGCTGCGACGCCGAAACGCTCTGAGCACGTCCGGGCTGTTCGGCGACAGGACCCCCACCAAGAGCAACGGGTTCACGGCTCGTCGAGGCAGCCCCGCGACAGAGGCCCGCTCTTGAACCTTTTTCGAACTATCACAGCCCCCATTGTTCCACGTGGAACAATGAAACAGCGCTTCCGTTGACACGTTAGGGTTCCCTTGCTAGCATAAGCCCCTTTCGGAGGTTCCAAGCCGATCCATGGGGCGAGTTCTAGCCATCGCCAATCAAAAAGGGGGGGTCGGCAAGACCACAACCGCCATCAACCTTGCGGCTTCTCTGGCGGTGGCGGAACGGACGGTCTTGTTGGTGGACCTGGACCCGCAGGCCAACGCCACAAGCGGGGTTGGGGTTGATCGGGACGGGATCAAGCTTTCGACCTATGATGCCTTGATCCGGGGGCGTAAGATCTCGGAAGTTGTCGTGAGATCGGCCGTTCCCAGGCTTTCCGTGGTGCCGTCCGAGCCTGATCTCGCCGCGGCGGAGATCGAACTGGCCGGGCTGGAGAATCGGGAACTGGTCCTGCGGCGGGTTCTGGAAGACGTTACCGGGCAATATGACTTCGTGCTGGTGGATTGTCCCCCGGCGTTGGGGTTGCTGACGGTGAACGCCCTCGCGGCGGCTGACGCGCTGCTGGTTCCCGTGCAGTGCGAGTTTTACGCGATGGAGGGGCTGGGGCGATTGATGCAGACCGTTGAGATGGTTCGCAAGTCCTTGAATCCATCGCTGGCCGTCGAAGGGATCCTCCTGACGCTGTTCGACGGGCGGAACAACCTCCACAAGCAGGTGGCGGAGGAGATCCACAAACATTTTCCCGGCAAGGTGTTCAAGGCCGTGATCCCGCGCAACATCAGACTGGCGGAGGCTCCGAGCCATGGGGCCCCCGTGCTCATGTACGACGTCGCTTCGACCGGGGCGCAGGCATACCTGAGCCTGGCCAAGGAAGTTCTGGCACATGCAAAAAAAGGCACTCGGTAGAGGACTGCAGACCCTGATCCCCGTCGGCAATGCCGCCGGGCGGGATGAGATCGAGGACGTGCCGCTGTCCCTGGTCTCGCCCAATCCGTTCCAGCCGCGCCGCGTCTTTGATGAGGCCGAACTGGAAGAGCTGGCCAACTCGGTCAAGACGAAGGGAGTCCTGCAGCCGATCCTGGTGCGAAAGCTCGGGGACGGAGGGTTCGAACTGATCGCCGGCGAGCGGCGCTGGCGCGCGGCCAAGATCGCCGGCCTTAAAAAAATTCCGGCCATCATCCGCCCGGCCACCGACGCCGAGGCCATGGAGATGGCGCTGATCGAGAACCTTCAGCGCAAGGACCTGAACCCGATGGAAGCCGCACGGGCCTATCAGCGTCTCATGAAGGAATTCGGGCTTACGCAGGAGGCGGTCTCGCGTACGCTGGGAAAGGAGCGTTCCTCGATCGCGAACACTGTGCGGCTGCTGGCGCTTCAGTCCGACGTGCAGACGTGGGTCGAAAGCGACCAACTGTCCTGGGGCCACGCCAAGGTCCTGCTGGCCGTCTCGGATCCTGAGCAGCAGGTTCGTCTGGGGCGCCGGGCCGTGACGGAACGGCTGTCGGTGCGGGACCTCGAGCGCCTGGTCCGGCCTGTCCCTCGCGCCGGCCGTTCGAACAATGCCCGCAAAGGCCACCGGCCCAGCGAGATCGAGGAGCGGATGTCGCGCCGGCTGGGCACGAAGGTGCGGCTGATCCACGGCAAGACGGGAGGGAAAATCGTCGTCGACTATTATTCTCCCGCCGACCTGGAGCGGGTCATCGACATGATCCTGGGGTGAGGCTGGAAATCAATCAAGTAACTATGCATAGGGAGGATTAGCTATGTGGAAAAGGGACGACGACGCCGAGAAGCAGGATGAGGATCTGGAGGGGCGGCCCTCCGCTGGCAGCCAGGAAGAGGAAGTGATCGCCTTCATCGGCAGGGGCGTCGAGTTCAAGGGCGTGATCACCTACAACGGAACGGTTCGCATTGATGGCCGACTGGATGGGGAGATCCACACCGAGGGCGTGCTGGTCGTAGGGGAGGATGCCGTCCTCACGGCGCAGATCACCGCCGGCACGGTGATCTGTCGGGGCAAGATCACGGGGGATATCGTGGCATCCGGAAAGGTCCGCCTCGAGGCGCCGGCCGTGCTGAACGGCTCCGTCAAGGCGCCGCTGCTCTCCATCGAGGAGGGGGTGCTCTTTAACGGGAGCCTGGAGATGGCCAAGGCCGAACAGGCCGAGGCCGGCAAAGCTTCCGCTGGTGGCTCGGTCACGCCTATTCGTGTCAGCTCGACAATGAAGACGGCGGGATAAAAAGGGGGCGCCCATGTGGTCCAAAAAAGAAAAGAACAATCCCTACACGATGAGTGGCGAGGAATCGTTCACATTTCTCGGCAAAGGGTCTCAGTTTAAAGGGATCGTCACCTTCGAAGGCACGATCCGCATCGATGGCCGGCTCGAAGGAGAGATCCACACGAAAGGCACGCTCGTCGTGGGCGAGCATGCCGTCATCGAAGGAGACGTCAGTGCCGACGTGGTGATCAGCGGAGGGCGGGTCACCGGCAATATCATCGCCAAGGAAAAAGTCCAGCTGCTCTCCACCGGGATCGTGCTCGGAACCATCAAGACTCCCCTGCTGTCGGTGGAGGAGGGCGTCCGGTTCATGGGCAACTGCGAAGCGGTGGGACGGGGCGAGGTCAGGACCCTGGAAGGGGCGAGAGAGACGGTCCAGCAGCCGCAGCAAGGGGTGTCGCGGGCTCGCGGGGCGTAGGATATAAAGGGCCTAGACGGCATGTTTGAAGCAAAAGGCAAGAAAAAAGAAATCCCGCCGGAGGGGAAGGAAACCTTCACCTTTCTGGCGCGCGGGTTCGAGTTCAAGGGGACGCTGACCTTCGAGGGCACGGTCCGCATCGACGGCTCGGTGGCGGGGGAAATCCGTTCGAGCGGAACCATTATCCTGGGCGAACATGCGGTCATCGAAGGGGACGTCAGCGCCGGCATGATCGTCAGCGGCGGGAAGATCACCGGGAACGTGCTGGCGACGGAGAAAGTGCACTTTCTCCCGACCGCCGTGCTGCGCGGGGATGTGATCGCCCCGCTCGTGCAAATGGACGAGGGCGTGAGCTTTCACGGGACCTGCGAGTCGGAGGGCCGCGCCAGGAAAAAGGGAGCGGAAGAGGTTCGCGAGGCTGCAACCCAGGCACCCAAGGTTCGCATTTCTCATCGTGGGGAGGCGCTGTAACGCTCGATGAAGTCTGTCGTTGTGGGCATGTCGGGAGGCGTGGACAGCTCCGTTGCCGCAGCGCTGTTGGTGGACCAGGGCTATCAGGTGCAGGGCGTCACCCTCCAGACCTGGGACACCGAGGACAGCGAGACGACCTCGAAGAAGTGGCAGGAGCGCGGCTGCTGTAAGATCGGCATCGCCCGCTATGTCGCCGAACGGTTGCACATCCCGCACCGGGTGATCGACATCCGCGATCATTTCCGTGCGGCGGTGGTGCAGGACTTCATCGAGGGGTATCTCTCGGGCCTGACGCCGAATCCCTGCGTCCGGTGCAACGAGCGGGTGAAGTTCGGCTGCCTGGTGGATGCGGCCCGTGAGCTGGGGGCGGACTATGTCGCGACGGGCCATTATGCGCAAGTGTTGCCGGATGCGGAAGGACGCCTGCACCTCCACAAGGGTGGCGATCCCAGGAAGGACCAGAGCTATTTTCTCTACCGCCTGAACAAGGGCTGGCTTCCCCGTCTTCTCTTCCCTGTAGGGGGCATGCACAAGGACGAAGTCTGGTCCAGGGCCGAAGCGCTCGACTTGCCGGCCGACGACCTGAAGGAGAGCCAGGAGATTTGTTTCGTGACGAAGGGCGACTATCGCGGCTTTCTCGAAGAGGAGGCCCCGCAGGCCGTGCGGCCCGGCGCGTTTGTCGGAACGGACGGCGCGGTGGTGGGAACACACCGCGGGGTGCCCTTCTATACGCCGGGCCAGCGGCGCGGACTGGGACTTTCTGCGGAGCAGCGGCTGTATGTCGTCCGCGTGGACACCGCCAGCAATACCGTGGTGGTGGGCCGGGAGGAGGACCTGCTGGAGACCTCGTGCACTGTCGGCGATCTGAATCTCATCGGCATGGATCCTATTGATGCGCCGGCCCGCGCGCAGGTGAAGGTCCGGTACGCCAGCCCGGCGGTCCCGGCGACCATCCGGCCGCTTGACGAGGGACGCCTCCGCGTTGAATTTGATTCGCCACAGCGGGCCCTCAGTCCGGGGCAGTCTGCGGTTTTTTACCAGGGTGAGCGGGTCTTGGGCGGCGGCATTATTGAGGCGGGAAAAGGCAGGGACTAAAACGGGGCGAAGTGCTTGACGGCATTAGGTTTTCGTGCTAGGGTTCGCCCCCTGTGAGTGAGCCTGTCGGCTCGAAATCTCACCATAGAAGGTGGTTAGCGGGAACGTGATTCAGACGGCGATTGCACGACGTTACGCAAAGGCCCTGTTCGAGTTGCAGGAGCCTGCTGAGATCGGCCCGACTGCGGCCACCCTCAAGGTGCTGGCCGAGGTCTTTACGACCTCGCGCGAGTTCCGGGACCTGTTGCTGAGCCCGGTCTTCACCCCAGAGCAGCAAGCCGCCGTCATTGCCCAGCTTGCGGCCAGGGCCGGATGCCCACCGCTCACCGGCCGGTTCCTCACCCACGTCGTCCACAAGAACCGGATCGCCCATATCCGTGAGATGAGCGAAGAATACGGCAAATTTGCCGACCAGGTTTCCAATCGCAAGGTCGTCGAGGTGTCGGCGGCCCGGCCGCTTACGGACGAGCAGCAAGCCGCCATCCGCGCGCAGCTTGAGCAGGTCACGCGCAGCCAGATTGACCTCGCGGTCCGCGTTGACCCCGCCGTGATCGGCGGGTTGCGCATCCGGATCGGCAGCACGGTATATGACGGGACGGTCCGCAGCCAGCTATCGCGGCTGCGGTTAGCCCTCGCGAAAGCTTAGAGAAGGAGCGTAAGGATGCAGATCAAAGCGGAAGAGATCAGCGCAATCATCCGGGATCAGGTCAAGTCCTTCGAGAAGCAGGTGGACGTGGCCCAGGTCGGGTCCGTGCTCCAGGTCGGCGACAACATCGCCAAAATCTACGGCCTGGAGGGCGCGATGGCCGGCGAGATGCTCGAATTCCCCGGCGGCGTGTATGGCATTGCGCTCAATCTCGAAGAGGATAACGTCGGCGCCGTGCTCATGGGCAGCTGTACCGGCATCAAGGAGGGCGATCCGGTAAAACGGACCGGTCGCATCGCAGAGGTTCCCGTGGGCAGCGCGCTCGTCGGCCGTGTCGTGGATGCGATTGGGGCTCCGCTGGACGGCAAGGGCCCGATCAAGGCGACCGAGTCCCGGCTCATCGAAGTGCGCGCGCCCGGCGTCCTCGAACGGCAATCTGTCCGGGAGCCCTTGCAGACAGGAATCAAATCCATCGATGCCATGATCCCCATCGGACGGGGACAGCGCGAGCTGATCATCGGTGACCGTCAAACCGGCAAGACGGCGATCGCGGTGGACACGATCATTAACCAGAAGGGGCTGAATGTCTTCTGCATCTATGTGGCGATCGGGCAGAAGCGGTCCACGGTGGCCCGTGTCGTCAAGACGCTGGAAGAGCATCACGCGATGGAGTACAGCATCGTGGTGTCGGCCACGGCGAGCGACCCGGCCTCGATGCAGTATCTCGCGCCTTTTTCCGGCGCGGCCATAGGCGAGTACTTCCGCGACAG
The DNA here is from genome assembly GCA_030648395.1 of Nitrospirales bacterium. Classification (GTDB taxonomy): domain Bacteria; phylum Nitrospirota; class Nitrospiria; order Nitrospirales; family NS-4; genus SCTG01. Next base: position 6,093 of record JAUSHW010000193.1, read on the forward strand.
CGGCCAGCACGCCCTGATCATCTACGACGACCTCTCGAAGCACGCAACCGCGTACCGGGAGCTTTCGCTCCTGCTCCGGCGCCCCCCTGGCCGCGAAGCCTATCCCGGCGACGTGTTCTATCTCCACTCCCGCCTGCTGGAGCGCGCGGCCAAGCTCAGCGACAAGCTGGGCGGAGGCAGTTTGACGGCGCTGCCGATTATTGAAACACAGGCGGGCGACGTCTCGGCCTATATTCCCACGAACGTCATCTCCATCACCGACGGCCAGATTTACCTGGCGAGCGACCTGTTCTATTCGGGCGTCCGGCCCGCGATCAACGTCGGACTGTCCGTCTCCCGCGTCGGCGGGTCCGCGCAGATCAAGACGATGAAGCAGGTTGCCGGAACGTTGCGATTGGACCTGGCGCAATACCGCGAGATGGCGGCGTTCGCGCAGTTCGGCAGCGATCTCGATAAGGCGACGCAGGCCCAGTTGAATCGGGGCGTCCGCATGGTGGAACTGCTCAAGCAGGGCCAATATAAACCCATGCCGGTTGCAGACCAGGTGATGTCGATTTTCGCCGGCGTGAACGGGTTCCTGGATGATGTCCCGACCAAAAAGATCAGTGAGTTCGAAGACGAACTCTTGCGCTACGTCGCACAGCATCACCCGGAAACCAAGAAGGCGCTGACGACCAAGCCGAAGATTGACGATGCGCTGGCCGCTGAGCTGAAACAGATCATCGTGACGTTCAAACAAAAGATGGGCTTCGGAGCCCAGAGCTAGGCGACGGCCGCACTCGATCATGGCAAGTCTCCAAGCGCTACGGCGGAAAATCACCGCCGTCAAGAATACGCAGAAGATTACGAAAGCCATGAAGATGGTAGCCGCGTCGAAGCTCAGGCGCGCGCAGGAGCGCATTCTCGCGGCGCGTCCCTACGCGGTGAGAGTCAGGGCGCTGCTGGAGCGTGTGAGCCAGCGGGTGGATCGGGCGGCGCATCCCTTGTTTGCAAAGCGCCCGGGCCACAAAGTGGTCGTTGCGGCGGTGACAAGCGACCGCGGGCTCTGCGGGGCGTTCAATGCGAACGTGCTGCGCAAGGCGGTCGAAATCATACGCGAGCATGAAGCCCGTGGAGCCCAGGTCAGCGTCGCGATCGTCGGTCGAAAAGGGGTCGACTTCTTCAAGCGGCGGCCGTGGCCGATCTTCCGGCAATGGCCGGGCGTGTTTGATCGCCTGACATTTGAACACGCGGAGGACATCGGACAGGACTTGATCGAGGAGTATACAAAAGGAAGCTTCGATGAGTTCTATACGGTCTACAATAAATTTAAATCCGTCATGCAGCAGGAGCTCTTGGTGAGAAAAACGCTGCCGCTTGAACTCGACCCTGCCGAGGCGGCCCCGAACCAGGCGGAGTGGGGCGGGTACCTGTATGAGCCGAGCGGCAAGGAGTTCTTAAATGCGTTGCCGCAGCTCGTGTACATTCTCACCTACCGCGTCCTGCTTGAATCCGCTGCGGCCGAGCAGGCGGCGAGGATGACCGCCATGGACGGAGCGGTCAAGAACGCCGGCGAGCTGATCAAGAAACAGACTCTCTATTACAACAAGACGCGGCAAGCTGCCATCACCAAGGAACTGCTGGATATTGTGGGCGGAGCCGAAGCATTGAAATAAGCGAATGCCGTCGGCATCAGCCGAAAGGAGTCGTCCGTGAGCATGGGGAAGGTCATTCAGGTTATCGGGCCGGTGGTGGACGTGGAGTTTCCTCCAGGCCAGCTACCGAACATCTACAACGCTCTTCGCGTCGATCAGGATGAGGACAAGAAGGCGGGGAAGCCGGCGGTCCGGCTCACGCTGGAAGTCTCGCAGCACCTCGGTGAAAACCGCGTGCGGGGCGTGGCGATGTCCCTGACCGATGGCCTGGTCAGGGGCATGCCGGTGAAGGATACCGGCGCGCCCATTACAGTGCCGGTCGGTCGCGAAACACTCGGCCGATTGATCAACGTTCTCGGTGAGCCGGTAGACGAGAAAGGCCCCATCAAGACCAAGAAAGCCTATCCCATTCATCGCCCTGCGCCGTCGCTGGACGAACAGGAGACCAAGACAGAAGTGCTCGAAACGGGCATCAAAGTGGTGGACCTGCTCGAGCCCTACAGCAAGGGAGGGAAGGTCGGACTGTTTGGCGGCGCCGGTGTGGGGAAGACCGTCGTCATCATGGAGCTCATCAATAACATCGCGCTCCACCATGGCGGGTTTTCCGTCTTTGCAGGCGTGGGCGAGCGGACGCGTGAAGGCAACGATCTCTGGCACGAAATGAAGGAGTCGAAGGTCATCGACCCGGACGACTTCACCAAGTCCAAAGCGGCGCTGGTCTATGGGCAAATGAACGAGCCACCGGGCGCGCGTCTCAGGGTCGGGCTGACGGCACTCACCATCGCGGAATACTTCCGGGACGAGGAGAATCAGGACGTGCTGCTGTTCGTCGATAACATTTTCCGGTTCACCCAGGCCGGGTCCGAGGTGTCCGCGTTGCTCGGCCGTATGCCCTCCGCGGTGGGATATCAGCCGACGCTGGGCACCGAGATGGGCGCGCTGCAGGAACGGATTACCTCCACCAAGAAGGGCTCGATCACATCGGTCCAGGCAATCTATGTGCCTGCCGACGACCTGACCGACCCGGCGCCGGCCACGGCGTTCGCGCATCTGGATGCCACCACCGTGCTCTCCCGGCAGCTCACAGAGCTCGGCATTTATCCGGCCGTGGACCCGCTCGACTCGACCTCGCGCATTCTCGATCCGCAGATCGTGGGAGAAGAGCACTACGCGGTGGCCCGTGGCGTGCAGTCCGTGCTGCAGCGGTACAAAGACCTGCAGGACATTATCGCGATTCTCGGCATGGACGAATTGTCAGAAGACGACAAGACGCTGGTCACCCGCGCGCGTAAAATCCAAAAGTTTCTCTCGCAGCCATTCCACGTGGCCGAGGCCTTTACCGGCACGCCGGGCAAATACGTCAAGCTCAAGGACACCGTCAGCAGTTTCAAGGAAATTCTCGCCGGCAAGTACGACGACCTGCCGGAGCAGGCCTTCTACATGGTGGGCACGATTGACGAGGTCGTCGCGAAGGCGGAGAAACTGGGCTACAAGCGTTCATAGGCAGGCGCGATATGGCCGGCAAACTGTTACTCGAAGTCGTGACCCCGGAAAAACTCCTTCTGAGCCAGGAGGTGGACGAAGTCACCTGTCCTGGCACCGAAGGGGAATTCGGCGTCC
>JAUSHW010000197.1 GCA_030648395.1 Nitrospirales bacterium
GGTGTTCAATTTCGGCAAGATGCAGCGCGACCTCACCTACATCGACGACATCGTCGAAGGTGTGATGCGGACGCTGGACCACCCGGCGGCCGCCGACCCGGCCTGGTCCGGCGATCGCCCGACGCCAGCCGGCAGCAGCGCGCCGTATCGCCTGTATAATATCGGCAACCATCAATCGGTGGAGCTGCTGCGGATCATCGAAGTGCTCGAAGGCACGTTGGGGAAAAAGGCGACGATGGAATTGCTGCCCATGCAGCCGGGTGACGTCCCGGCGACCTATGCGGACATCGAGAATCTGGCCCGCGACGTCGGGTTCCGTCCCAATACGCCCATCGAAGTCGGCATTCCGAAGTTCGTCGAATGGTACCGGGCGTATTCAGGAGTCTGAGGAGGCAGCCGCATGCGGAAACGCGCGATCATCACCGGCATTACCGGGCAGGACGGCTCCTATCTGGCCGAACTGCTGCTGGCCAAGGGCTACGAAGTCCATGGTCTCGTGCGCCGGGCCAGCACCTTCAACACGTCGCGCATCGACCATATCTATGTCGATCCGCACACCCCCGGAGCTCGGTTTTTTCTTCATTTCGGCGACCTCAGCAGCGCGGGCGAGATCGGCCGGTTGATCCAGGAGGTCAAGCCCGACGAGCTGTATCACCTGGCCGCGCAAAGCCATGTGCGCGTGAGTTTTGATTTGCCGGAGCACACCGGCGAGATCACCGGGCTGGGGGCCACACGGGTGCTGGAGGCCGCCCACCAGTCCAAACTGCCGGTCCGCGTGTACCAGGCGTCGAGCAGTGAGATGTTCGGCTCCACGCCGCCGCCGCAGGACGAAACGACCCCGTTCCACCCGCGCAGTCCCTATGCGGCCGCCAAGGTCTATGCCTACTGGATGACGATCAACTACCGCGAGGCGTACGGCATGTTCGCCAGCAACGGAATCCTGTTCAACCACGAGTCGCCCAGGCGCGGCGAGACTTTCGTCAGCCGCAAGGTGACGCGGGGCGTGGCGGCCATTATGGCGAAGCGGGCCGAGAAGCTGTTTATGGGCAACCTGGACGCCAAGCGGGACTGGGGCTATGCGCCCGAATACGTGGAATGCATGTGGAAGATGCTCAATGCCGACCAGCCCGGCGATTATGTGATCGGCACGGGAGAAATGCACAGCGTGCGCGAGCTGGTGGAGACGGCCTTCGCCTATGTCGGGCTGGACTGGACGCGCCACGTCGAAATGGACCCCCGCTATCTGCGCCCGACGGAAGTCGACGGCCTCCAGGCGGACGCCTCCAAGGCGAAGACGCAGCTGGGATGGACGCCGCGGGTCAAGTTCACGGACCTGGTGAAAATCATGGTGGATTGCGATCTGGAGCGGGCGGGGTGTCGGTCCATCGGGGAAGGGCAAAAGATTCTCGAGGCGGCCGGCCTCGATTGGACGGCCAATCGCATGACGGCGGGTTGAGTGTGCGCGGAAGCCTTGCTTTTGAAGCAAGGGGAGTGGTAAACGAACTGCACGGTTGTCCCCATCGTCTAGCCTGGCCTAGGACGCGGCCCTTTCAAGGCTGCAACACGGGTTCAAATCCCGTTGGGGACACCATACATCCTTGCTCAGCCCGCACGTCCGTATCACGCGTGGTCTATGGAAACTAAGCGCCGCATTGCAGTCGTCGGTCTGGGCTACGTGGGCCTTCCGGTCGCGGTGGCGTTCGGCAGGTTGGGGCCGGTCATCGGCTTTGACGTCAACAAGGCCAAGGTCGAAGAACTGCGCCGGGGGGAAGACCGCACGGGCGAAGTGTCGAAGGCGGACCTCCTGAACGCGCAGGTCACCTTCACCGACGATCCCTCGACACTCAAAGCCGCCGACTTCATCATCGTGGCGGTTCCGACCCCGATCACGGCGGCGCTACAGCCCGACCTGACCGCATTGATGCGCGCCTCCGAGCTCGTCGGAGCCAACATGAAGGCCGGCTCGATCGTCGTCTATGAATCGACCGTCTTTCCCGGCGCCACGGAAGAAATTTGCGGCCCCATTCTGGAGCGTTGCTCCGGCCTGCGTTGCGGGAAGGATTTCAAGCTGGGGTATTCCCCCGAGCGGATCAACCCCGGCGACAAAGAGCATACGTTCGAGCGGGTGGTGAAGGTCGTCGCGGGGATGGATGGGGATACGCTGGAGACGGTGGCGCAGACCTATGCCGCCGTGGTGACGGCCGGCGTCCATCGGGCCCCCAGCATCAAGGTGGCCGAGGCGGCCAAGGTGATCGAGAATACGCAGCGGGACCTGAATATCGCCCTGATGAATGAATTGACGCTGATTTTTCACCGCCTGGGGATCGATACCGCCGCGGTGCTGGAAGCCGCCGGGACCAAGTGGAACTTCCTGCGCTTCACCCCGGGACTGGTGGGCGGGCATTGCATTGGCGTGGATCCCTATTACCTGACCTCGAAGGCCGAATCAGTGGGGTACCACCCGCAGGTCATTCTGGCGGGCCGGCGGATCAATAACGGCATGGGCGTCTATGTGGCGGAGCAGACCGTCAAGTCGCTCAGCCGGAAGGGCACGCCTCCGGCCGGCGCACGCATCGCCGTCCTCGGCCTGACCTTCAAGGAAGACGTGCCGGACGTGCGGAACAGCCGGGTGCCGGACATCGTCAGGGAGTTGAAGCAGTACGGCGTGGAGGTGACGGTCCACGATCCGCTGGTGGGGTCCGCCGATGCCGAGCGCGAATACGGGATCGGCCTGGCCGCGTGGGAGTCCTTGAAGGATTTCGATGGAATCGTGCTGGCCGTTCCGCATCGCGCCTATCGGGAGAAGGGGCCCGCGGCGCTTCTTCGCATCCTCAAGGGCAGCAGCGGCGTCGTGATGGACGTCAAAGGCCTGCTCGATCCCCGCTCCCTGCCGCCCGGCATCGCGTACTGGCGGCTCTGATCACAGCTCGTTCCGGTTGACCATTCTCCATAAACTGAGGGTTTCATGAGCACCAACGACAAGCAGATCATTTTCTCTCTCATCGGGGTGGGACGGGTTCACCCGCCCAAGAAGCACGTGCTGAAGGACATCTATCTCTCGTTCTATTACGGGGCGAAGATCGGCGTCCTGGGCCTGAACGGATCGGGTAAGAGCACGCTGCTGCGCATCATCGGCGGCGTCGACAAGGACTACATCGGCGAGATCACGATGTCGAAAGGCTACTCGGTCGGGCTGCTCGAGCAGGAGCCGCAGCTCGACAAGGGCAAAACGGTCCGGGAGATCGTCGAGGAGGGCCGCAAGGACGTCGTCGCCATCCTGAAGGAGTACGAGGCCGTCAGCGCCAGGCTCGGCGAAAACCTCTCGCCGGACGAGATGGAAAAGCTGATCGAGAAGAAGGCCCAGTTACAGGAGAAGATCGAGGCGGTCAACGGGTGGGAGCTTGAAAACCAGCTCGACGTCGCGATGGACGCGTTGCGGTGCCCGCCGCCGGATGCGAAAATCGAGGTGCTCTCGGGCGGTGAGAAGCGGCGCGTGGCGCTGTGCCGGCTGCTGATCCAGGAGCCCGACATCCTGCTGCTGGACGAGCCGACGAATCACCTCGATGCCGAATCGGTGCAGTGGCTGGAACAGCATCTCCAGGAATACAAAGGGACGGTCATCGCCGTGACCCACGACCGCTACTTTCTCGACAACGTGGCCCGCTGGATACTGGAACTGGACCGCGGGCAGGGCATCCCGTTCGAGGGGAACTACTCCTCGTGGCTGGAGCAGAAGCAGGAGCGGCTGGCCAAGGAGGAAAAAACCGAGTCGAAGCGCCGGCAGACCCTGGCGCGCGAGCTGGAATGGATCCGCATGTCGCCGAAGGGCCGCCATGCCAAGGGCAAGGCCCGCCTGGCGCGATACGAGGAACTGCTCGGCGATGAGCAGGAGATGCGCGCGGAGGACATGGAGATCTATGTCCCGCCGGGGCCCCGGCTGGGCGACGTGGTTGTGGACGCCAAGGATCTGAGCAAGGCGTACGGTGAGAAGGTGCTCTTCGAGAATCTCACCTTCAGCCTGCCACGCGGCGGCATTGTCGGCGTGATCGGGCCCAACGGCGCGGGCAAGACGACGCTGTTCCGGATGATCGTCGGCAAGGAGAAGCCGGACAACGGCTCGATCAAGGTCGGGGAGACGGTCACTACCGGGTACGTCGACCAGGACCGCACCCTCGATGGCAACAAAACGGTCTGGGAGGTTCTTTCAGACGGGCAGGACAAGATCAAGCTGGGGAAGATCGAGGTCAATTCGCGGGCCTATTGCGGGCGGTTCAACTTCGGCGGCACGGAGCAGCAGAAGAAGGTCAAGGACCTTTCGGGCGGGGAGCGCAACCGGGTGCACCTGGCGCGCATGCTGCGGGAAGGGGCAAATCTGCTGCTGCTCGACGAGCCGACCAACGATCTGGACGTGAACACGCTGCGGGCGCTGGAAGAAGGGCTCGAGCGGTTCGGCGGCTGCTGCATGGTGAGCAGCCACGACCGCTGGTTTCTCGACCGGATCGCCACCCACATTCTGGCGTTCGAGGGGGACAGCAAGGTGGTCTGGTTCGAAGGCAACTACAGCGACTACGAGGCTGACCGCAGGAAACGATTAGGCAAAGAGGCGGACCAGCCGCACCGCATCCGCTACAGGAAGCTCACCAGATAGAAGCGCGCACAGGTAGAAGAGGCGGACCCGCCTCTGTTCGCGGTCGAGCAAGCTCGGTTTGGTACCGGGGGCGGGGATTGAACCCGCACCCCCCTTTCGGGAGACGGGATTTTAAGTCCCGGGCGTCTGCCAATTCCGCCACCCCGGCAACCGATCAGGAGTGCCATCAGTCTAGCGAAGCATCATCTTGAAAGCTAGCCGGCCGGTCACCTCCGCAGCCACCTCGTCAGCAGCCTCGGAATTTTTGCCTTGGGATCGACCAGCAGCAGGAGCCGCAACAGCGCTTCCTTCATGGTTTCTGATTTGACCCGCCGGGATTTCAGGAACGTGCGGATAAACCTCTGGTGGTGGGGAGACCGCTCTGCCAG
>JAUSHW010000205.1 GCA_030648395.1 Nitrospirales bacterium
TACCTCTCTATGAACGATTACAGAACCGAACCGGCCTCTTCACTCCGATTCTGGGGCAAACGCTGTCGGCATTGGAGCAATGCGGCAAGTTCCATTAAACGCAGGCGATACACTACTCTTTACTTAACAGAGCCAAAGCCATTTGCATGGATGAAACATCTTGGTTTCATGAAGAACTGGCCTGGGGAAGAATCACAGAGGTGGTCGGCCTTGAACAGCCCGATCTGGAAGTCAGCATAACCACCCGATACGCCCTTTGTCAACCCTAATGTAAAGGGCCTCCTGATCGCTCCGCCTGCCTGGTTTGACGCGCATCGCCCCCCCTTGCTATCATGAAACCGCTTATGGACGAACGAACTTTCACCCTGACCGAGGCCAAGCAACTGCTTCCCCAGCTTGAGGAGCAGCTCCTGGCCGTCAAGGAGGAGAAGGACGTCCTGGTCCACTCCCATGGGGAGATCAAGAAGGCCAGCGCAAACGCCCAATCCAACGGGGGCAGCTTCGCCGGCCCCCGCTACATCCGGGCCCTCGAGCGGATCAGCGACAGCGTCGAGGCCATCCAGGAGATGGGGGTGCTGGTCAAGGACCTCGACATCGGCCTCTGCGATTTTCCCTGCCAGATGAACGGCCGCGTCGTCTACCTCTGCTGGAAACTGGGCGAGCCAGAAATCCGGTTCTGGCATGAAGTCGAAGACGGCTATACGGGCCGCCAACCCCTCGAAACCCTGACCGAGAGTTAGCCCGGGCCAAGTGTGATCTTCGTCATCATCGGGTACGATGGCCCCGACGGACAGGCCAAACGCAAACTGCATCGCCAGGCTCACCTCGACCGGATGGATCCGCTCAATAAGGCCGGCAAAGTGATTCTGGCGGGTCCGCTTACCGACGGGACCGGCAGCCTCATCGTCATCGAGGCCGGCTCTCTGGAAGAAGCCACGGCATTCGCCGCGGGCGACCCCTACGTCACCCAAGGAGTCTTCGCCCGCTACGAAGTCCACCCCTTCATACAGGTGTATCCGACGCCCGCAAGTTGATCCTCACTTCGCCTCGATCAGTTCCTTCTTGGCCAAAACCTCCGGGGACTTGATCGGCTCGCGGAAGGTCATCTTCGAGTAGCAGGCGTAAGTCACGTAGCAATCTTGTAAACAGTAGTCGGCGATTTCCCTGCCTCGGCCGGCCTGCCACATTTCGGCCACCTGCTTGCCGGACCCGGACTTGGTCTCGACGCCCAGAGCGCGGGCCAGCACGTCCAGCTTGACCCAGCCGCGGCTGTCCCAGTTGCTCCAGACTGCGAGGGTGTCGTAGACAGGCTCGGTCCGAAATTTCGCCAGGCTGATCTCGACCGGCGGCCTGACCTGATGAATAATCGACCGCTTCTTGATAAAGGGCAGGTCGAAACCGAGGCCGTTGTGTGTGATGACCAGCCCCGGCCTGGTTTTCCCCATCCATGCCCAGAACTGTCGAAGCAGCTCTTTCTCCTGGCCGCCGTACCAGGCCAGAGCCCCCTGCGGATCCATTGAATCCGAGAAAGCGATCAGGCCGATGCACACGATCCGGCTGTAGGTCCCGTCGAAGGAGGATTTATCGTAGTCCTTGTCCTGCTGAGCCGCTTCGCCGGCTTCAAGAAGATTGTCGGCCGCAACCAGACTGACGCCCGCCAGTTCGGCCCACTCTTCCTTCGGCGCCTGCACCGTCTCAATGTCCAGCACCACTTTCATGGGTTCTTCAACCTTTCCCCGCACAGCGCTTCCACCAGTGGCTGGTCGGCGGGCGGCAACGGAAACCGGTCCAATTCTTCCGGCGCGACCCATCGCAGATCCTCGCATCCCAGGGGACGCGGGAGCCCGCTCGCAATCGCGCACTTGAAGAAATGCAGCTCCACAGACTTTTCCGGATAATCATGGTGGATGACCCGGAACAGCACCGGGTGCGAGATTTCGATGCCGAGTTCCTCTCGCAGCTCCCGGCGCAGGCAGTCTTCAAGCGATTCGCCCGACTCCTGCTTCCCTCCCGGAAACTCCCAGAGGCCTCCCAGGTGGACGTCTGCCCGCCTCTGCGTGATCAAATACCGGCCCTCGCGGATGATCAGCGCCGCCGCAACCTGAATAGGCGCTGCGCCGGTCACCGTCGGTCCGGCTGAAACGGATATGTCTTGCAGAAATCCTTCATGGGGCAGAGCAGGCAATAGGGATCACGGGCCGTGCATATCATAGCCCCGAAATCCATCAACGCCTGATTGAAATCATAGCCCTTGCCCCTCGGAATCATCGCCTCCGACAGGGCCCACAAAGCGGTCTTCCGCTTTTTCGCATCGCCCTTGCCCGCAAAAACCCGGTGCAAAACCCGCATCACATTGGTGTCCAGAATGGGCGCATCCTCCCTGAAGGCGAAGGCCCGGATCGCGCCGGCCGTGTAGCGTCCGATGCCCTTGAAGGCCAGCAGACGCTCGGGCTCCTTCGGCAGCGTCCCGCCGTAACGGGCGACCGACTCCCGTGCAATGGAATGGAGACGGACCGGGCGAATGTTATAGCCGAGCGGGTACCAGGCCTTCTTCACTTCGGCAAGGGGAGCCTCGGCCAGTTCCTCCATGGTGGGATATTTGGCGAGCCACTCCCGGTACTTGGGGAGGACCCGGTCCACCTGCGTCTGCTGGAGCATGATTTCCGAAACCAGGATCTCGTACGGCTCGGCAGTCCTGCGCCAGGGAAGGTCGCGGCCATGATGCGCATACCACTTGAGAAGGCGCCCCTGAAACTTGCGCTTGGTGCCCGGCGCAACGGAAATCGAAAACGCAGACCGGCGGCGCCGGATAGATGGCTGCTTGGTGTCTTCCTTCAAGCCCGGGAGATTTCAGCGGCAGAGATGAGTTCCTTGGGCAGGAGGAATTCAACATCCTCTTCGACCACCGTCACCTCTTCGAGCACTTCGCCACCGTGCGCCTTGAGGTAGTCAACAACCTCAATGACCAGCACCTCCGGTGCCGACGCCCCGGCGGAGATCCCGACCGCCTTGATGCCTTGCAGCCAGGCCGGATCGATGTCGGCGGTCGAGTCGATGAGGTAGGAGGGCACCCCGCAATGCTCGCCGAGTTCCCGCAACCGGTTCGAGTTGGAGCTGTTCGGGGACCCGATGACCAGGATCACGTCCACCATTTCAGTAAGCTTCTTCACCGCATTCTGCCGGTTTTGGGTGGCGTAGCAGATGTCCTCCTGGTGCGGGCCCTTGATCTTCGGGAATCGCTGGTGCAGCGCGCCCACAATATCCCGGCATTCATCCACGCTCAGCGTGGTTTGCGTCACATAGGACAATCTATCCGGGTAGTCCACCTGCAGGTTCTGCGCGTCCTGCACGGAGCTGACCAGGTGAAACTTATCCGGAATCTGGCCCAGCGTCCCGATCACCTCCGGATGGCCCGCGTGCCCGATCAGGATCAACTCGTAGCCCTGCGTATACTCGCGATTGACCTCGTTATGGACCTTGATGACGAGCGGGCACGTCGCGTCGATGATCTTCAGGCCGCGGCGCTTGGCCTCTTCCCAAACCGACTTGGCGACCCCATGCGCGCTGAAGATCACGGTCTGGCCGTCCGGCACCTCGGTCAACTCCTCCACGAACACCGCCCCTTTCAGCTTGAGCGAGTTGACGACGTGGCGGCTGTGCACGATCTCGTGACGGACATAGATGGGCGCGCCGTAGGCTTTGAGCGACAGCTCCACAATATCAATGGCGCGGTCCACGCCCGCGCAAAAACCTCTGGGGTTGGCGAGATATATTTTCATGGGGTTCTATCCACCTGTATCGGGTTAGCTGCCTGGCCCCGTACTGTGCCTCAGAAGGCGGATCAAGCGCAACTTTTACTTCAATTTGGTGCGCCCGGCTGGAATTGAACCAGCGACCACCAGCTTAGAAGGCTGATGCTCTATCCAACTGAGCTACGGGCGCATGCAAACGGTATTGCATATCCGGCACGTTTGATTGAAGTGCCGGCCCAACAAGTTCGGTTTGGTCGGGGCGAGAGGATTTGAACCTCCGACAGCCAGCTCCCAAAGCTGGTGCGCTACCAGGCTGCGCTACGCCCCGACGTCAATTCGCCAGAATAATCGTTCTTGCCCTGTCCAGCGCGCGTCGCCGGTGACTGACGCGGTTCTTCTCGTCGGCCGTCAACTCCGCCAGCGTCTTGCCGGCCTCCGGCACGTAGAAGACCGGGTCGTAGCCGAACCCGCCGCTCCCGGACTGCGACTCGGTGATCCGACCGCGCAACTCACCATCCGCCACCTGCTCGCGCCCTTCAGGAGACACCAGGGCGATTACACATACAAACCGCGCTCCGCGACGCTCCGACGGCACGCCTTCCAGCAGACGCAGCAACTTGAGGATATTATCTTGAAATGTGCAGCCCTCACCCGCAAACCTGGCCGCATAGAGGCCGGGCTGCCCTCCCAGCGCGTCCACTTCCAACCCTGTGTCGTCGGCCAAAGCGGGCTTGCCGGTAAACTTGGCGGCCGACCAGGCCTTCTTGAGCGCGTTCTCCCGGTAGGTCGCTCCGTCCTCAACCACGTCCGGAGCCCCCGGAAACTCAGCGAGCGATCGAACCGTGATGGGGAGATCCGCCAGCATCGCTCGGATTTCCTCGACCTTGTGACGGTTGCCGGTCGCCACCACCAATTCGGTGATCAGCGGAGCTCTCCCACGAGATCCTGCTGAACTTTGACCAGGGCCTTGATGCCGCCCCACCCCAGCGACAGGAATTTCTGCAACTCCTCTTGCGAGAATGCGCACCGCTCCGCGGTCCCCTGCACTTCGACGAACTCACCCTTGCCGGTCATCACCAGATTCAGGTCCACATCCGCAATGGAATCCTCGGCGTAGCACAGGTCGGCCAACATCTCCCCCCCCACCTTGCCGACGCTCACCGCCGCCAGGTAGTCCTTCAACGGGTTCTTCTTGATGAGCCCCTTCTTGCGTAGCAGGGCCACGGCGTCGGCAAGGGCCACAAAAGCCCCGGTGACCGAGGCCGTGCGGGTACCTCCATCAGCCTGGATCACATCGCAGTCGATCCAGAACGTCCGCTCGCCCAGTTCGTCCATGTCGGTCACGGCCCGCAGCGAGCGGCCGATCAGACGCTGAATCTCAAGCGTGCGCCCTCCCTGCTTGCCCTTGGAGGCCTCGCGCTGCACCCGCTCCAGTGTGGCGCGCGGGAGCATGGCGTACTCGGCTGTTACCCAGCCGCGGTTCTGGCCCCTGAGAAAGGGCGGGACCTTTTCCTCAACCGACACGGTGCAGATCACCTTGGTCTCGCCCATCTCGAACAGCACAGAGCCTTCCGCGTGCTTGATGAAGTTACGCGTGATCTTCACCGGACGGAGTTCATCCGGCCTGCGGCCGTCGACGCGGAGAAAGGCTGGTCCGTTCATGGCGCCATTATACCTGCCGGCCCGCAAGGGCGCAATTCATGCGCGCGCTTTGATTGACTCGTTCAAAAAGCCGATGTAGAGTGGCCACACTTATGCTCGATCCACGCCTGATAAGAGAGCAGCCCGACGAGGTTCGCGCCCGCCTCGGCGCACGCGGCCAGGACATCGACTGGGAGGGGCTCCGCAAGGGAGACCAGGAACGGCGTGAACTGCTCGCCACGGTCGAAGAACTACGCCATCAGCGTAAGACCGCCTCGGAGCAGATCGCCAAACTCAAGCGGGAGAAGCAGCCGGCGGACTCTCTCATGCAAGAGACGAGGGATGTCGGGGACCGCATCAAGACCCTCGAAGACTCTTTACGAGACTCCGAAGAACGGCTGAACGCCATCGCGCTCCGGATTCCCAACGTTCCGCACCAGTCCGTCCCGGCCGGCGCGGATGCCGCCGCCAATACGGAAGTGCGGCGGTGGGGCACTCCGCCCGCGTTCGCGTTTCCCGCCAAACCGCACTGGGACATCGGAGAAGCGCTGGGCATCCTGGACTTCGAACGGGCGGCGCGCATGACCGGCGCCCGGTTTGCGGTTGCGAGCGGAGCGGGCGCGCGTTTGGAACGCGCGTTGATCAATTTCATGCTGGACCTGCATACCACGACCCATGGGTACCGGGAGATCCTCCCGCCCTTCATGGTGAATCGTGCCAGCATGACCGGAACCGGCCAGTTGCCGAAGTTCGAAGACGATCTCTTTCGCCTGCGCGACGATGATTATTTCCTTATTCCGACGGCCGAGGTGCCGCTGACCAACCTGCACCGCGAAGAAACCCTGGCCGAGGACACGCTCCCCCTCAGATACACCGCGTACACGCCCTGCTTCCGGCGCGAAGCCGGCTCCTATGGGAAAGACACCCGCGGCCTCATCAGACAGCACCAGTTCAACAAGGTGGAACTGGTGATCGTCAGTGCCGCCGAAAACTCCTATGAGGAACTGGAACGTCTCACGAGCCACGCTGAAGAAGTCCTGAAACGGCTGAAGCTGCACTATCGCGTGGTTGCGCTGTGCACCGGCGACTTGGGGTTTTCCTCGGCCAAAACCTATGACATCGAGGTCTGGCTCCCCTCGCAGGGAGGCTTCCGAGAAATCTCGTCGTGCAGCAACTGCGAGACCTTCCAGGCCCGACGCGCGGGCATCCGGTACAAACGGAGGGACGGAAAATCAGACTTCGTGCATACGCTGAACGGGTCCGGGCTGGCTGTCGGGCGAACGTTCCTGGCAATTCTCGAGAACTACCAGCAGGCGGATGGGTCGGTGGTCATCCCCGAAGCGCTCAGGCCGTACATGGGGGGCCTGGAGCGGATTGCGAAAGAGTCGCGCTAGCTTGGTTTGGCGGAGGGGGTAGGATTCGAACCCACGGAAGACACGAGGCCTTCAACGGCTTTCAAGGCCGCCGCTTTCGTCCACTCAGCCACCCCTCCATACCAAGCTTGCTCGACCGCGAGCCTCAGAAACGCTGAGAGCGAGCGGATAATACCATAAACTCATTTTCTTGGGCCTCCAGAGGGCCCAGCAATTCTCCAAGTCTTTCCTTATAGATTGACCCCATGCTCAAAAGTTGTTATTTTACCTGCAATTCTGGAAACCCCTGTCCATGCCTGACGAGAAAAAGAAGATCGGCCGCTACGAGATCCGCGGCACCTTGGGCAAGGGCGCCATGGGAGCGGTCTATAAAGGCTGGGATACCCGCTTGGAGCTGGACGTTGCCATCAAAGTCCTCCTGCCCGGCAACGATGAGACGAACAGGACCGAAGAAATCACAAGGTTTCTGCGCGAAGTCAAGATCAGCCGCAACTTAAAGCACCCCAACATTGTCGCGGTGTATGACGTCGGTGACGATCCGGACACCGGCATGCCCTACATCGTCATGGAGTTCATCAAGGGCAAGCCTCTCGACTCGCTGCTGAAAGAGCGCAAGATGACGATTCAGGAAATCGTCACGTTCATCGCCCAGGTGGCCGATGGCCTGGATTGCGCCGCGCAGGCAGGCATCGTGCATAGAGACATTAAGCCTGCCAACATCATGGTGAACCAGGAAACCCTGACCCCCAAACTCGTCGATTTCGGGGTGGCCAGGATTGAGGGCACCAACGCGACGCAATCGGGGACGGTCTTGGGGACGCCCCACTACATGTCGCCGGAACAATGCCGCGGCGAGGTTGTGGACGGTCGGTCGGATCTCTTCTCGCTCGGCGCGATGACTTACGAGATGTTGACGGGGATCAAAGCCTTCCAGGGAGACACCATCGTCAACGTCATGATGGGCATCCTGGACCCGAACACGCCTGTCCCGCCCGGCGATCTGAGGCCGGAAATCCCTTATGAGCTGAGCGAAGTCGTCATGAAGGCCCTGGCCAAGGATCCCGCCGACCGATTCCAGCGCGGCAAAGAAATGGTGGAAGCACTGCAGTCTGCCTTGGCGGACGCCCCCTCGGCAACGGTCGCCATCCGGCCAGGCGATCTTGCCGTCATCGACAAAACAATCCTCATGACCGTCAAGACGGCCAAGATGGCAGGAACGACTCCCTCCGCTCGTGCGGCAACCAAGAAAGCCCAGCCTCCATCCGCCGGGGTGCCCCTGCAATACGTCGGCATCGGCGTGGCCGCGTTGCTGTTGCTTGGAGGGGGCGCATGGTTCATGTTGAAGCCGTCGCCTGTCACGCAGGCGCCCTCAAGTGTCCCCGCCGCGCCGTCGCCCCAGGCGCAGCCGGCCCCCCCGTCTGCGCCTGTCTCCGTGACGGCCGTTCAGCTTGGGGTCGTGAAAGAGGAACCCAGCGGGAGAATCGTCCTGCTGAACGACGGCGACCCTTTGCGGGCAACGGATAATTTCGCCGTCACCGTGCAGCCGGATAACCCGTCGTACATCTACATTTGGCAGACCGATTCATCTGGCGAAGTCTTCCGGGTCTTTCCAAACGCCGATTTCAACCCGCAGGGGAATCCCGTCTCGTCGAAAACAGAGGTCTGGTTACCCGTGGCCAAGAACAAACGGCAATGGTTCCACCTCGATCAAAACCCCGGCGAGGAGGAAATTGTCATTGTCGTCTCGGCAGACCAGTTGCAGGAGCTCGAAGACCCGCTGGGACTTCTGTCCCTGTCCGGTGTCGTGGATGCCGACACGAAAAGGAAAATCGTCTCCGACCTTCACAGGGCCAAAGCCAAGCTGAGCGTCGGCAAGCCCAGCCAGGATGCCTCCCGCGCCGCCCAGTCATCCTCTGGCGCCTCCCCCACTCGTTCACTGGAAGGGAACTCAAAGGGGTTCTATTACCAGGTTCGCCTCAAGCATCTTTAGGATACCCCTCCCACTCACCTCTCCACGCATGGGAACCCATGCGCGGAACAGCCCTGCGGTGTTTTTCAGGCCTGACGCTGAAAACTGCATCTATTAAATTCAACGGGTTAGGAGAAATTGACAGGGCCAGATGGCTGGGCGTAAGCTGATATGCCATGGTATGTTACTTGCTGTACCTCTAGGCTAGAAAACATCGTTCGCGTGTCAATTTTGCAATCGTTAGGACAAAAAAAGAGAGGGAGGTAGGAACCATGAGTACACGGGGGTTCAGCGAGAAAATTCTGAAAGGGGTTCTGGTTCTTGGGATCGTGGCAGTGGGATTCGGAACGCCGGCACCTGTAACGGCAGCCGATCCTTCTGACAAGTTTGTGTCAGAGGAAGAATTCTCGGCGCTCTTTGAGCCGGACCCGGCCGAGACCATCAAGAAGCGCGGCTTGGCCAAGGTCCCACGCCCTGGATTCGACTCCAAGAAGCGGGAGGCCACCACATACGTGCTCTTTGAAACAGGCTCGATCCTCTTGAAGAGCCCTGACTCCTTCCAGCAATTGGACGCCGCAGGCAGGGCGTTCAAGAAGGCCATGGAGGTCGGAAAAGCCGAGAAGTGGGTTATTGAGATCGCCGGGCACACGGACAATGTGGGATCTCCCGAAACCAACATCAAGCTGTCGAAAGAGCGTGCGGAGAGCGTTCGCCAGTACCTGCTCCAGACCTATGGCCTGCCACAGACTATGGTCAGCGCTCAGGGATACGGCGAGGCGAATCCCATTGCCTCCAACGATTCTCCTGATGGGCGCGAGAAAAACCGCCGGGTCGTGTTCAAGATCACCCAGCGGGCGTCCGCCACACAATAACCTCCCCGAAACCTCCGTCTGGCGCTGAGTGGCAGGGCCCTTTCCAGGCAAACTGGAAAGGGCCCTGCTCATTTCTCAAGCCCGATCGCCCGAGATTTCCCTTGACACTTATCAGGGCAACAACTTATTAACTTGATCGAGGCGACGAACCCAGGAGGGAAGTGGTATTGAATATCCAGCCCCTTTGATCGAAGGGCTGGCCCAACAAGTTCGGGGGAGAGGTGGCCGAGTGGCCGAAGGCAACGGTTTGCTAAACCGTCACAGGGCGAAAGTTCTGTCGCGGGTTCAAATCCCGCCCTCTCCGCCAAACCAAGCTTATTGGGCTCGCGTCTTCCTGGCCTCCAGAAAAGCATCCACTCCGGCGCAAACAGCCACGAGAATCCAGGGGAAGGTCAGCCAGTAGAAGAGTCCAACAAAGATGACGAATACAAACACGAATACAATGGCCTTGTCGGTGCGGCCGCAATAATATTGGCCCATACCAGGAAAGAAAATACTGAGAAGAGTCGCCAGCGCCGGATTTTTCTCCGGCCCTTTATCCGCGGCCTCTTTCGACCACATACCCGCCAGTTCGGCATGGCAGTACTTGCATCGCTTGACGCCGACCAGGATAACGCCCCGGCAATAGGGACACGGCACGGTCTCTAGTTTCTCTTCCTCCATATAAGGAAAGCCTACCACTTCTCGCTGCCTTTGCACCATGGGACGAATCGATCTGCATTCTCACACTACCGCCTCGGACGGAAGCCTCACGCCGGAAGAACTGGTGCGGCTGGCAAAACAACAGGGCGTCGTGACACTGGCCGTCACAGACCACGACACCATCTCCGGCCTGCCGCAGGCGATCGCGGAAGGCGAACGGGCAGGCGTGGAGATCATCCCTGGGATTGAGATCAGCTGCCTCTATGGTACGACCGAGTTGCACATCCTTGGGTATTTCATCAACCCGGACGATCCGCATCTTGCACCCGCGCTGATCACGTATCAAGCCAGCCGGGAGGAGCGCAATCCCCGTATCGTGGAACGGCTCCGAGAGCTGGGGTGTGAGTTGACTTATGCGGAAATAAAAGAGGCCGCAGGCAGCGCGACCGTCGGCCGGCCGCATATCGCTCAGGCGCTGGTCCGCAGGGGCTATGTCAACAACGTCTCCGAAGCCTTCGATCGATACCTCGCGGACGGCGCGCCGGCCTACATTCCGCGCCTCCTTCCTTCCCCTGGCGAGGCCATCGGGCTCATCAGGAAGATAGGCGGCATTCCTGTCCTGGCTCATCCCGTCTACACGTCACGTCTCCAAGAGCCGTTTGAACAGGTCTGCGCGACACTCAAAGGGCTCGGATTGCTGGGCATTGAAGCCATCTACAGCAGCCACAGCCGGCAACAGACTGACCGCTATCGCAGCATCTCAAAAAATCAGGGCCTCCTTGTCACCGGAGGAAGCGACTTCCATGGAGAGACGAAACCGAATCTCCTGGTTGGGACAGGCTATGGAAACCTCTCCGTTCCGTCTGACTTGCTCGAGCCAATGAGAGCGCTGGCGGCCGGCAGGCGCTGATCCAGCCCAATCCATTATGATAGGCTGGACACAGAAAAAACAGAGGCCAGGGGAGGATCAAAGGTGATGGAGAAAATGTGTCCACCGCTGCAGGGACTGCGCCACCTGGCGCTCCGGGTGCGGGACATCCGGGAATCAAAAGATTTTTATCTGCGCATCTTCGGACTGAAGGTGGTCTGGGAGCCGGACCCGCAGAACTGCTATCTAAGTTCCGGGATCGACAACCTGGCGCTGCACGAAGTTCCGGCAGAAGGCCCCGCCGGGCACGCATCAACCCCGGCTTCCCCGCTGGACCATTTCGGATTTATTGCAGGCAGCCCGCAGGTGGTGAATGCGTGGGCCGAGTGGGCTGAACAGAACGGCGTACCGATTGTGAAGCGGCCGAAACAGCACAGGGACGGCAGCTATTCCTGCTACCTGGCTGACCCGGATGGAAACACCATCCAGATTCTCTACGAACCGACGATCAGCAAGGCCCCATAAAACCCGATCAGGCTTTACAGAGCCGTACGATACAGGCTGCAAGATTAATCGATAGGGCGGAAGAACGAGTCGTAGACGCCCCAGGCCAGGATAATTCCGATCAGCGCGTACCACACCCCATACATCGCTGCATACGGATCACCCCCGCCCTCGGTCGGAGCGGGCACATTGGCGAACGCCACGGCAACAGTGCTCAAAAAGACCACGAACGTCTGTAAAAATGTCCACATCCCTTTCACGGCTGCGCCCTCCTTAGATCAGGTAAGCCTCAGTTTTCTGAGTGGGGATGAATTATACAAAAACTTCCCTCTCCAGACAAGCATGAAATATTACCCCCCGGCATCCTTACAGAATGCTCGGACCTTTCTGCTCTTTTTCAGTCCTGGAGCCGGTGGATGTGCCGCAATGCACACAGCAATACTCGTACAGATTGCCGTCGGGAAGGACCAGCAGGAGTCGCTCACGGACCGGGGTGGCCTGCCGGCATTGCGGGCAGTAGAGCGCCGACGCCCTGAACGAGCGGAACTGCTCCTGCGGTTGAGCGGCCGGTCGTGCGACACGCATGGCCGGAGGCACCGGAAGTGCGTTGCCGGGGCCGCGCCGACGGAACGGATTCATGGCGCGGGCGCCTTCTTGTAGCCGGCAGGTAGTTCGAAGAGATCGGCCTTTTGCGGGGCAATCGTAACGTAGTTGTAGCCGCTCTCCCATTTCCCGTCAGTGCTGGCGATTTTCATGGGAAAATTGATGTCGGGCGCCACCCACTGATGCACGACTTCTTTCTGGCCGTTGACCTCCACGGTCACCTCATACTTGTCGGTCTTGCGGCCGCCGACCTGTTCACTACCCACCCGCTTGCGCTTCACCTCGCCTTCGATCTTGGGCGCCACCCGGGGAACCTGGTCTAACCGCAATGGGATCTCGATATAGATTTGATTCGGCATCAACAGCCACGTCACTGTCTTGTCCAGCCGGTTGATCGAGATGCGCGTGCCCTCCGGACTGGCCATCTCCACCCTCCAGCGATCCGCTTGAAAGAAGATTTTGCCCACCATGGACCGCGTTCCCACCCTGGTGGTCTGCTCGGCCGAGAATTCAAGGCCATAGGCAACGTGCCAGGGGAACAGCAACACGCCGCAAAGAACAATCGCCGCCCACCAAGTCTTCATCATCCTCCCATTCATGGCAGCCGCCCGCCGACGACCCAGTGGCGATCATCGGGGACATCGATCAGGAGACGGCTCAGATTCATCTCCGTCAACTGCGCCGCCACCTCATCGTCCGTGAAAGCCGCCAGCAAGGAGTTATAGAAGTCCCGACGAAGAATTGCCGGCTCGGCAGCGGCGTAGCGGTCCACAAGAGCCTGCGCCTCCTCCGGCGAACCGGGACGCAAGAGGTCCATCACCAGCACCACAGCTCCCGGTTTGGCCAACTGCCTGAGAGCATACCAGAACTGCAGCGCGTTGGGCACATGGTGAAGGAGACTGTTGGAAATCACGGCGTCGGCCTTCTCCGCAAGAACCATGTCCTGGAACCGCTCGCACCGCAAGGTGATGCGGTCAGTCAGGCCGGCCGCGCGGACCGCCTCCCTGCCGAGGGCGATCATGGGAGCCGATCCGTCCACTCCCGTCACCCGGCACTCCGGCAACGCACGGGCAAGCCTGATGGGAATGTCGGCGGGCCCGCAGCCCAAATCCAGCACATGCACATCTTTCAGATCCGGATAGGACTCCAAAAACCGGGACACAAAGCCCTGGTTCTCCTCCTCGAAATCGGCCCGCGCGTAGACCAGCGCCTGCTCGGGATCGTCCATCAATTCCGGCTCGAGCGCGCGCTGCATTACGCGTGCTCCTCGACCGTCACCCTGTCGCCCGGCCGTACAACGCCCTCGGCCAGCACCCGCGCATAGAGCCGGCTCCAGCCCGGGTGGAGCTTCTGCGAGATCCGCGAGAAATCCCCGTTCGCAAACCACTGGGCGTTGTATTTGCAGGGAGCGGTATAGCTCATCAGTTCCAAGAGGACGGTGTCGCCGATCCGCAATCGATCCCCCGGCAGGAGCTTGGGCCAGTCGAGCCCGGCGATTGTGAGGTTCTCGCCGCTGGAACCCGGCCTGATCGAGTGTCCCTCGGCCTGCAACGCTTCGATGGCTTCCAGGGAAAAGAGGCAGATCGCGCGGTCCACGCCGCCGTGCGCCTCAAGATTGCGCTGGCGGTCCCCCGCAACGCCTTCGACGGTCACGCGGGCTTCCGGCACCGGCAGCTTGGGCACTCCGCCGTCGGAGATACTGATTTGGTGAAGGTAAGGACCGGGCACGGAAAGAGTCAGTTCGCCGCCCTGAGATCGAAGCGGACCGGCATGCGCACCATGCTCTGGACCGGAAAGTTTCCGTCCATGGCCGGAACGAACTGCCAGCCCTTCACGGCGGCCAGCGCCGCCTCATCGAGAATGGAATAGCCGGACGTCTTGTGCAGCGTGACGTTCCCGGCCGAGCCGTCCGTCAAGACCATCACTTGTAAGACGACCGTGCCTTCCCAGCCGGCTTCACGGGCGGTTCGTGGATACTCGGGTCGAGGGTTATTCCCCGACCGCACTTTCGATCGCATGGAGCCGGCCTCCGGCGTCGAGTCCCGCAGCAGCCTGGTTGCGCCTGACGAGAAGACAGAAACCGAACGGCTGGCGGACAAAAGCCCCGTGCTCACAGACAGCGACGCTCCGCTGTCCATGAACTCCATCCCCTCCGGTATGACGAACGTCGCCGTTTGCGCCACAGCAGCGGTCGGCGATGCGGCAGGAGCCAGCACCCGCGGGAGATCCATGAACGCCGGGGGCGCCTCGGAGATTGCCGCGACCGGCTCGGCCGGCGCCACGTGAGGCGACGTAACCGCCGGCAGGGCTACAGGCGTCGCAACCGGCTGGACTGGCGAAGAGGCGGCCGCTGCCGAGCGCGGCGACGTTCGCTTCATCGCCACGGGACGCGCTTTTGCAACGGACGTCCGCTTGAGTGCATGCTTGGAGCGAACCGGCTTGGCGCGGACGACAGGCGCCGGTTGGACGGTCACCAGGTCCACCTTGATTTCATCTTTCTGGGCGGGCGTGACCGTCGTCGACAGCGGGAAGGTGCCGAGCGCCGCCACGGCCAGGCCGTGCAGAGCCAGGGACAGCGCGACCGGAAGGCCGAACGGCCGACGCCACACCGACATGCCCGCCGGGCCGGTCATTTTTTGAATTCCCGCACGATGCGCTGCACCCGTTCATCCGTGCCGCCGAGTTCGAGATATTTCCTGTACGTCGCGAGCGCCCGCACGGTGTCCCGCATGTGGAACTCGTAAAACACGCCAAGGTTGTAATAAGCCTCCGCCATCGCCGGCTTCAGGCGAATGGCTTCCTCGTACGCCTGCTCAGCGTCATTGAATTTCCGCTGAAGGGCATAGACGACGCCCAGATTCATATAGGCGTCGGCGTAGTCCGGCCTGAGCTTGACGGTCGTCCTGAACTCCTGCGCCGCCGCCTCCAGCTCGCCTTTCGATTTCAGGATGAACCCGAGATTGTAATGCGCGTCCACGAAGTCCGGCCGGGCCACGACGGCTTTCCTGTAGGCTTGCTCCGCTTCGGTCGTGCTGTTGGCCTTCTCGGCGATCGTGCCCAGCAGATAATGCGCATCGGCGTGGTCCGGCTTGAGCTTGACCAGCTTCGCCAGCAAATCCCTGGCCTCCTGGCTCCGTCCCTGGGACTCGTAGAGGTAACCCAGCGCATAGAGCGCCTCCAGATGATCGGGCTTGAGCGCCAGGATCTGGCCATAGGCCGTTACGGCCTTGGGATACGCCTGCTGCCGCTCATACAATTGCGCGAGCGCGACCAGCGCCTCCTCATACTTCGGATGGATGGCCAGCGCTCTCTTTAATTCCTGCTCGGCCTCAACCAGCTTGCCCTGGACCTGGTAGACCAGCCCGAGATTGTAGTAGGCCTCGGCGAAATTCGGATTGAGCTCAATGGCCTTTTTGAAGGAGTCGGCCGCGTCAGTAAAGCGGCGCTGGCCGTTCGCGTAGACGATGCCCAGGAGGTGGTACGCCTCGGCAAACTTCGGGCGTATCTCGATCGCCTTGCGAAGAGACTCGGCGGCTGCGTCGTACTTGCCCTGGGAGGCCTGGGTCATGCCCTGGCTGTAATATTTTTTGGCTTCGTCCGCCGCGGCGAACGCGTCCCCGTGCCAGAGAAGTCCCAGCGCCAGCATTCCGGCCAGCGCCATAAGGCGGATTTGCGCGCTCATGAACCCCGGCCCTCCTCGTGCGGGTCCCCCTGCTCCTTGAGATCGAACCGCACCGGGACATCCACCACCGTCGCGAATGAAAACGCACCGTCGGTCGGCGGCGCAAACCGCCACCGTTTCACCGCGATCAGGGCCGCCTCATCCAGCGTAAGATAGCCGGACGTCCGGTGGACGGAGGCCGCGCCGACAGTGCCGTCAGGCCTGACCTCGACTCTCAGCACAACGGTTCCCTCCCACCCCATCTCGCGGGCCCGTTTGGGATACGGGGGACGCATCGATTCCAGATAACGAGCACGCGTCCGGACCCCCTTCGTCGCCGCCGTCTCGTCCCGAAGCAAGGCGCGGGAACGTGGCACCGCCGGCGCGGACACAACCGGCTGCACCCCGACGCTCTCCGGAGGGAGGGGGCTCGCGGCAGACACGTCCGGAAGCGGCATGGGAATCGTGCGCTTGGGCGGCGCGATCCGGGCGGCCGTCACCTCGATCTCGTCCAGTTGCTGGACCGCCTCCGGCTCCCTGGGAACCGCCTTGGTATCCGCGGCGACCGCCGGCGATGCCGACAGACACA
>JAUSHW010000215.1 GCA_030648395.1 Nitrospirales bacterium
GAAAGAGGTCCACTACGTCGTGACCCTCGCGATGGACGCGAAGAACTCCGACGTGATGTACGCCGGCACGACCGGCGGCGTGTATAAGACCACGGACGGGGCCGCCCATTGGGGACTGGTCAACAACGGGCTGATCCCGAAGGAAAAGCTCGACGCGGCGATGGCGCTGGGCGTCAACAGCCTGGTGACGGACCCCCACATGCCCGGCACGGTCTACGCGGGCACGACCAACGGGCTGTTCAAGACCTCCGATGCCGGGGCGTCGTGGCATCGGATCGAGAAAGGATTGGCGGACACGTACGTCAGCGCGATACTCATCGATCCGTCAAACCCCAACATCCTGTATGCCGGCACGCGCAAAGGCGTCCACAAGACCACCGACGGCGGCCACACCTGGGCTACGGCGAATGCCGGCCTCGCAACCTTGAATATCCGCGCCATGGCTCTCAGCCCAATCGACCCGCTGGTCGTGTTTGCCGGAACCAACGGGAGCGGACTGTTCCGCAGCAGGGACAGCGCGAAGACCTGGCAGCATGTCCCGCTCACACCCCCGCAGAAATCCTCCACGCCCGCTCCAACAACGTAGAATGCCGCAGCGCCACTGACCCCGTTTTTAATTACGTACAATAATCTGAGTAAATCAGCGTCTGCTTAAAGCAGACTTGTGGCTGTTTGATTGTTTACCACCAGCCGTTGTGATGTGCCAACCTAAAGCACGCTTCTCGCAAAACCTGTTATTCCAATCAGAACCACTTGATTTGATACACCTTCGCCGGCCTGTTATTTAAAAAAATAATCAAAACAATAAAAATCTATTGACATGCTTTAAAGCACCTGCTATACATTTCACCACACTCTGAATACGATCTGCCTTGGACGAACTAAAAGACATCACCGTCGGCCTGGATCAGCGGATCACTGCCTACAAGTCCAGACTGCACGAACTGCAAAAAAAACGCGACCGCATAGACGACGAACTCGCCACCATTAAGAAGTACCTTGAACTCGCGGAAACTCTCTTCCGGCTTGAAGCGGGTCGGGCCAAGCTCCCCAGCCTCCCCAGCCAGATGACCGCCGATACAACC
Source organism: Nitrospirales bacterium (assembly GCA_030648395.1). GTDB lineage: Bacteria > Nitrospirota > Nitrospiria > Nitrospirales > NS-4 > SCTG01. Next base: position 1,086 of record JAUSHW010000215.1, read on the forward strand.
GATCAATCTCGCGAGATCCTCCTCGGCCGCTCCAAGTACGTCGGCATGAGCGTGTCCGAAGCGGCGCATCTCGTGCTTCGTGATGCCGGCAAGGCCTTGCATGCCAAGGATATCTACCACCGCTTGATCGAAGGCGGGCTCCGCATCAAGACCAAGACTCCGATTACCTCGATCGCCACGTCGCTCAAGCGAGACCGTCGGTTCCGCAAGGTGGCACCGAACACGTTTGAGGCGGTGGAGGAGAAGCTGCAGGCGGTGTGAACGGATGCGCGGCGGGCGTGACCGCCGTGAATACAGGTGACCGAACGACGATGAAAGGAGGTGAGATTTATGCCCGCTAAGAAAAAGGCTGCTGCGAAGAAAAAGAAGTAAGTTCCTCTCTAGCATCGCGTGCTGGGGGCGAGACCCCTCGCCCCCAGCACTCTTAACCCATCCGTTTAAACACGACCAGCAAATTCCCTGTCATTCCCACGGAAGTGGGAATCCATCTTTTTCACGAACCTGGATCCCCGCTTTCGCGGGGATGACGGCGTTTGCGGGAGTGACGAGCCTTTTTGCGCAGACTGTTCGAAGAAAAGTTGCGAGGCTTCGAGACCGAGAGGATCGAACGATTTAGTTAATCGCGTTGGGGGGAGGCGACCAGCGACGGCGGCAGTTCGCGGAGGCGACCGGCTGAAACAGGAGCTTGCGCGGGAACGAGGACCCAATTGTCACGAGACTCAAGAATACGGGAGACAAGGCGGGCGTGTAGAGCATGGCCCGAGCGTACCGCCTCAATTTCTCCGATAACGGGGACACCCAGCAGCATCATATCGCCGATCAGGTCTAGAATCTTGTGGCGGACGAACTCGTCGGCGAACCGAAGGCCGTCTTCGTTGAGGAGTCCCTCCTCGGACAGAATCAGCGTGTTCTGGAGAGACCCGCCGAGGCCCAGCCCCGCCTCCCAGAGCGCCTCGACTTCTTGAAGAAAACCAAACGTCCGGGCCGGAGCAATGTCTTCGACAAACGCATCGCGTGACCAGTCATAATCATAGGTCTGGCGGCCGATCAGCGGGTGTGCGTAGTCGATGGTATAGGTGACGCTTGACTTGGAGGCCGGGCGAATGGCGATGCGCTTGTTTCCCTCGATCACTTCGATGGGCCGCACAACCTTCAGATAGCTCCGGCGCCTGTCTTGCGAGACAATCCCAGCCTCCAGCATGAGGCTCACAAAGGACTGCGCGCTCCCGTCCAAAGCCGGAAGCTCCGGCGCGTCTATCTCAACCAATAGGTTGTCGATGCCAAGTCCGGAAGCGGCGGCCAGCATGTGTTCGATGGTCTGTACCTGGACACCATCAATTCCGACAGTGGTCGACAATAAGGAGGGACGGATATTCTCGATCGAAACCTGGATCTTGGGACTGCCGCTGACGTCTTTACGGATAAAGACAATACCGGTATCCAGAGGGGCAGGCATCAGCGTGACCGAAACCCGGCACCCGGAATGAAGACCCACCCCGGAGCAAGTAACCGGCTTTCGAATCGTCTGCTGGAACTGCATAATCATTCCCTTTTAGATGAAGGCTTTTATAGGATAAGCAAATCCAGTACCACAGTAAAACATTATTCAACGTATTGATAATGAACTGTTTTCAAAATATACGCCGTCCGAAATCAATTTTCGAACGCTTTGACAATGTTGTAAAAACACTGCATTTGTAGCATTTCCGACTACGCCCGCCAAGGCCGGCAACTCAGCCACAAGCACCCTGTTCCCTGCAATTTGTAACCCTGCGGAGCCCTGTGCTACTGTCGGATTATACGGGGGCCGGCCATGGAGGAGACCAACGAGCGTCTGGTCAATCGGAAAGAGGCCTGGGCGCAGGCGAAACGGGGCCTGACGGAAGAAGGCGTTCCGCCGGACACCCGGAAAAGGGAGAGTCGCCTTCCGCCCGGTCAGCATATCACGAAGGGCTGGCCCGTTCTTGATCTCGGCATCCATCCGACGACCTCCTTGAGCGACTGGGCGCTGACCATCAGCGGCGCGGTGGCTCAACCGGTGACCTGGACCTGGGAGGACTTCCTCAAGCAGCCCCAGGTTACATCCCTGTCCGATTTCCATTGCGTGACCACGTGGAGCACCTTCGACAACCACTGGGAGGGCGTAAGCTTCCGACATCTCCTGTCCGTCGTCCGGCCCCTCTCTGCGGCCCGCTTTGTGCTTTTTTCCTCGTATGACGGGTATACCACCAATCTTCCCCTGGAGGCATGCGACGACGAGGACGTGCTCCTGACCTGCAAGTGGAATGCCGAACCCTTGACGAAAGAACACGGCGGACCGGTCCGGGTCATTGTACCCAAGCGCTACGCATGGAAAGGCGCGAAGTGGGTGAAGGAGATCACCTTCGCCGAGCGCGACAAGCCCGGCTTTTGGGAAGTCCGTGGGTATTCGAACACCGCCCTGCCCTGGGAAGAAGACCGCTACGGCTATTAGCCGCCTCGCAGCCTAGCGTTTCGGGTCCAACTCGATCAGTCCCTTGCGGATGGCCAGAATGGCGGCCTGCGTGCGATCGTAGACATGGAGCTTGTGGAAGATATTCCGCACGTGGTTCTTCACCGTCTTTTCGCTGAGATTAAGATCGTTGGCAACTTCCTTGTTTGTCTTCCCGTCGGCCACAAGGCGCAGCACCGTGATTTCGCGTTCGGTCAGGTCATGTTCGGTCCGTGCCTGCTTCTTCCCCTTGCCCTCTGACAGCAACGAAAACTCCGCCAGGATCTTGCTGGCCACCGACGGGTGGATGAGCGATTCGCCTTTGGAGATCGACCGGATGGCTGCAATGATCTGGGACGAGTCGGAATCCTTCAGCATGTAGCCGGTCGCGCCCGCCCGGACGAGATCGAAGATGTATTTTTCCTCATCATACATGGTCAACGCCACGATGCCGATGTGGGGGGATTCACGCTTGATGGCGCGCGTGGCCTCCACTCCGGACATCCGGGGCATGCTGACGTCCATCAGAATGACATCGGGCGATAACTCCCGGGCCTTCTCCACGGCCTCCTGGCCGTCCTGGGCTTCGCCGACGACTTCAAGGTCCTCGCGGGCGCGCAAGATCGCCGCGAGACCTTCACGGACCACCCGGTGATCATCCGCAATCAGGACTTTGATTTTCTCCATCGCCCTACGTCTCCCGTGCCGACGAAATGGGGATGTCGACGAGCACCCGGGCTCCCTCCCCTTTCCGCGACTCCACTCTGGCCGTTCCGCCGACAAAGCGCGCCCGCTCCAGAATACCCTTCAAGCCGAACGACTGCCATTTGGTTGGATCCTGCGACACGGCCTCCATCTCAAAGCCCACCCCATTGTCCTCGATCACGCCCTTGATGTGGCCATCCGCCACTGTGAGCGTGATCATGACACGCTCGGCCCGGGCATGCTTCTGCACGTTGCTGAGCGCCTCCTGAACGATCCGAAACAGGAAGATTTTGGCTTTCGGCGACAGCGCCGACTCGTCGCCCGAGCAGGCGAACTCCGTCCGGATGTGCGATTGGGTTTCGTACGACTTGAGAAAGGTCTTCAGCGCCGGAACCAGGTCCATCGACTCAAAATACAGCGGGCGCAGGTTGAAGATCACCTGCCGCGACTCCTCGATGGCCACCTTGAGCTGGGCCTTGGCATCGCTCAACAACTCAAAACACCGCGTCGGGTCCGAAAAGATGAGCTCGCGGCAGAGGTCCAGCTTGAGGTTGATCCCGGCCAGGGTCTGCACCAGGCCGTCGTGGATTTCACAGGCGATGCGGCTGCGCTCTCCCGTGACCGCGGATCCGGCCTCCTGCTCGTAGAGCCGGGAGAGATCCTGGAACTTTTTCACCTGCCGCTTGATCTCGGCGTTCGCGCGCACACGCGCCTCGATCAGCTGCCACATGAACTTGGCGCTGGTGCCCCGGATGATAGCCAGCCCAGCCCGATCGAGTTCGAAAAGGTCCTCCTCTACCTCCGGGTTCCCGGTCACATCGATGACCAGACCCACCTCTTCGGACGACACCAGATCGCGGAAGTTCCGCGACACGGGAATCCCGTAGCGCTTGGCCAGGCGCAGGCCCGGCGCCTTCGGATTGATTTCGGAAATGCCGACGATCCTGACCAGCGGGTCCGACGCCAGGATCGACAACAGAGCCGACCCTCCTTTGCCCGCGCCGATGATCGCCACGTTCGTCACGGTGGGAACCGCTGCCGTCTGACGGGAAGGGGGCCGCCCTGAGACGGGGCGGCGACGGGACGAAGATTTGGCCTTGACGGGCATGGAGCGCGCGCGCTACCCCGGCCCTTCGCCCTTTTCGCGGAGCAGTCCCTTGACCTCATCCATAAACTGCTCGACGTCCTTGAATTCACGATACACCGACGCAAAGCGCACGTACGCCACCTGATCGAGTTGATGGAGCTCGGCCATGACTTCCTCACCCACCACGCGGCACGGCACCTCGGCCTCCCCGCGCTCCTGGATACGCTTTTCGATCCGATCGGCGACGGTTTCCAGAGTCGCCATGCTGATGGGGCGCTTCTCGCAGGCTCGCTTCAGGCCCGCCAGAGCCTTGGCCCGATCGAAGGGTTCCCGGCGCCCGTCCTTCTTGATGATCATGGGGAGGATTTCATCCACCCGCTCGTAGGTGGTGAACCGCCGCTTGCAGCCCAGGCACTCCCGGCGGCGGCGGATGGCCTCGCCCTCTTTGGCCATGCGTGAGTCCACGACCTTGTCTTCAACGTGGCTGCAAAACGGGCATCGCACGGATGGCTGCGCCTCTTGTTACTGGTATTCCTCGAAGACAGGGAATTTCCCGCAGAGGGTCCGCATGCGGGACCGGACCTGCTTGCGGACGGTCGGGTCGGTCGGATGGGACAGGACCGTGTCGATCGCGTCGGCGATCGCGTCCATCTCCTTCTCGCGCATCCCGCGGGTGGAGACGATCGGGGTGCCGAGCCGGATGCCGCTGGCAACGGCCGGCGGTTTCTCATCATACGGGATGGCGTTCTTGTTGACCGTGATGCCGGCTTCGTCAAGCGCGACTTCGGCTTCCTTCCCCGTAATCCCCTTCGAGGTGACATCCACCAGCATCAAGTGCGTGTCCGTGCCCCCCGAGACGATGCGGAACCCCCGCTTCTGCAGGCCGCTCGCCAGGGCGATCGCGTTTGCCAGGACCTGCGCCTGGTACTTCTTGAAGCCCGGCGCCAGCGCCTCTTTGAGAGCCACGGCCTTGGCGGCGATGACATGCATCAGCGGCCCGCCCTGCAGGCCGGGGAAGACCAACTTGTCCACGGCCTTGGCATGCTCCGCTTTGCACATGATCATGCCGCCGCGCGGTCCACGCAACGTTTTGTGCGTGGTCGTCGTGACGAAGTCGGCGTAGGGAACGGGGCTGGGGTGCAGGCCGGCGGCAATCAGTCCCGCTATGTGGGCGATGTCCACCATGAGGTACGCGCCGACCGCTTTGGCGATCTCCTGAAACTTGGGGAAGTCGAGGGTGCGGGGATAGGCGCTGGCGCCCGCCACGATCATCCTGGGGCGGCACTCCTCCGCCAACTTCCGCAGCGCATCGTAATCAATGCGCTCGGTCGCCCGGTCCACGCCGTAAAAAAATGAGCGGTAGAGGATGCCGGAGAAACTCACGCGGCTCCCATGGGTGAGATGGCCTCCGTGGGCCAGGTCCATGCCCAGAATCGGATCGCCCGGCTTGAGGACCGAGAAATAGACGGCCATGTTGGCCTGCGATCCGGAATGCGGCTGGACATTGACGTGATCAGCGCCGAAGATCTGCTTGGCCCGCTCGATCGCCAGCGACTCCACAACGTCCATGTACTGGCAGCCGCCGTAGTAGCGCCGGCCGGCATACCCCTCGGCGTACTTGTTCGTCATGACGGAGCCCTGGGCCGCCAGCACCGCCGCGCTGGCGAAGTTCTCCGATGCGATCAATAGGATTTTTTCGCGCTGACGGCGGCCCTCCCGCCGGATGGCCTCGTACACTTCCGGATCGGTCGTCCGTAAGGGGCTGGCCATCGCTGCGCTAGTCCTCCTGGGCGGGAACTGCGGCGTCGGCCGGTGCCTCGGCCTTCGCGACCGTGACGCGCACCGTTGCCGTCACCTGCGAATGCAACTTGATGGGAACCGATACCGTTCCCAGTTCCTTGATCGGATGGTCCAGGTGGATTTTGCGCTTGTCCACCTCAACCCCTTTGGCGGCCAACGCCTCGGCGATGTCCTTCGTCGTCACGGACCCGAAGATCTTGTCGTCCTTGCCCACCTGCACCGTGATCGTCACGGCGGTGGCGCTGACCTTCTTCCCGTACTCTTCGATCTCGCCTTTTTCCTTCTTGGCCTTCTCGGTGATCACCCGCTTGACATGCTCCACCGACTTCAGATTGCGGCCGGTCGCTTCCACCGCCTTGTTCCGGGGAAGCAGAAAGTTCCTGGCAAATCCTTGCGCGACCTCCAGGACATCCCCTATGTTTCCCACCCCTTGCACATCTTCTCGCAGAATCACTTTCATTGCGCAAACTCCTTGTGAATGAAACGACAGGATACTACAGAGCGAGGGGGTAAAGTCAATGAACGCCGGCTTGTTCTGGCGGCCCCGCTTCGCTAGAATACGGGCATGATTTTCCGCATACTTTGGGTGGTTGCCGCGATCATCCTGGCTCCCATTCCAGGCGCCACACAAACAGGTTTCGATCCGCTCCTCCTGAACATCCGCATGAGCCCCAGCGCCCTCCACCCTCCCGCCGACATGATCAAACAGCAGTGGAAACTGGACGGGTACCGCCTGGGGCGGCCCGGCTCGCAGGCCCCCCAATCCGCGATCATCGAGGATGACGCCCGCCGGCGGCTGCTGGTTCTGTCGGCCGCCGCCGATGGAACAGTCCTGGTCTATCGCGTCGGGGACTTGCCGGTGGACGTCGCCCGACAGCTCCCCCGGACGCTGGCCTGCAGCCGCGCCCGTCAGTGCCAGAACAACCGGAGCGACCCCGCCGGCGAGCTTGGCTGCCTGGCCCTCTGCCTGCTGGAGCACCTGCACGAGTGAAGTCCTTCGAGTTCCTGCCCACCCTGATCGGTCTCGTGGCCGACGACGCAACAGGCGCCGCAGACCCGGCCGGCCTGATTTCGAAAGTCCGCCAGCGGCTGGAAGACATCCTGCACCATTCGTCGGCCTATCACTTCGGCCCCGCGGATCGCCTGATGCCATGGGTGGCTCCGGAGACGCCCGTCGCCGACCCGCTCCTCCGCTCGACCATCGTGACCTCCGTGCTGACCACCATCTGGGACACCGACCGGGCGACGCGCCGGACGAAACTGGCGGCCACGATCACCGAGCTGGTCAAAGCCCATAAGCGGGTCCTGCTCATCGCCCCCGACAACCAGATCCTCACGGAAGCGCTTTTGGCCGCCGCCAAAGGCCTGCGCGGCGCCGGGCTCCAGTACCGCAGCTTTCTCTGCTGCTACGACCCTCCCACGATCGCGAGCGAAGGCGGCGTCAACCTGCGAGACCTGGTCTTCGACGTGCAGGTCTCGGCCTTCCTGGGGAAGTCCCAGTCCGACAAGGCGGGCCTCCGGCGCAAACTGGAGCGCTATCTGGAACTGGCTCCCATCCTGCGATACAAGGCCGAGAAGCAGAAAGACCTCGACGAGGTGCGCCACCTCGAATGGCGTCTGCTCACGGCCCTTGGCGACACCCAGGCCCAGATCAAAAAGCTCCAGGGTCTGCTGACGTCGTACGAAGCCCTGCCCGTCTGGCAGCGGCTCAGCATGCAGGTGATGGGCAGCAACGTGGCCACGATGAAGGAGAACTGCGTGCTGCACGAGGCGCAGAAGCGGGAGCACATGAACGAGCTGGAGATCGTGCAGGCGCGCATCAACGAGCTGAAACCGGAAGCCCACGTCGATCCGGAAATGCGCCCCGAGTACGGGGATCTCAAGGATGAGATCGAGCGCCTGGGCGGCGCCGCCAAAGTGCGGGACGTGCTGGCCATGGAAGAGGACGTGAAACGCCTGCCATTCCTCCAGACCAAGCGCGTGCTGGCCGCGACCGCAGCCCGGGTCATCAGCGACGTCATTTTCCGCCCCATCCGATACGACGCGCTGGTCATTGACGAGGGGCCTCGCATTCCCCTCCCCCTGCTGCTTGCCTGCGCCTGCCTTGCGCGCGAACGGATCGTGCTGGCAGGCGATCCGCAGGAAATCCCGCCGCCCACCGCAACACCTGACGGCATGATATTGGGCTGGCCGACTGCGCTCGCTGGTTCGCCGGCTCGACCGACACCCGCGTAGCGTAGGGGCGCAATTCATTGCGCCCGTCTTCCGAATACGCGAGGGCGTGATGAATCACGCCCCTACTACGGACAGGGGTACGGAAACTCAGCCTCCGGCGGCGCAGGGACTATGATGTGCACCGTGCAGGGCTGGCGCTCCATCAGGAGCTGGCGGTTGGATGAATAGACGATCTCTTCCACCATCCAGGCCGGCCCGTACCGGACCCGGATCCGGTCCACGCCGATGTCGCTGGTCGCGCGCGTCCTCCGGAGAAAGACCTGCTCGCGCGCATTCCGGTCCGGCTCCTCCGCGAGCTTCCCGCTCCACGGAATAAACACGAGCGTGGCCCGCGACAGCTCCGGCCAGAGCGCTCGCCGGACGGCGGCATCCTTTTCAGACAGATACCGCGCCGCCGTGTCCTGGAGTTTCCGGTGACGGCTCCGATCCGTCGCCATGGAAATCGGCAGCGACGCATTCAACTCAACAAGGCGCCGTTCCACGTCAACGCGCGGCAGACCGACCGGCATCGCGCCCACCACGCGCGTAACCCCATCAACCGTCCTGTCGTCGAGATTCATGACCGCCGGATAAAGCCCGCAGGAGACCGGATGCAGGACAATCAGCACCCAGATCCCGGCCGTGGCCCGCCAACGGGAAAAGGGTCGCGGCCCCGGCTGCGCGGCCTCATCGTCGCCATGCTTCCGAATCCAGCTCAACAGCATGAACAGGACCAGAGACACCGGGGCAAGAAATAAATGGGTGGTGGCGACTTCGTTGATGTCGGGCAGATGCGCCGGGATGTCCCACGCCCCCCAAAAAGACAGCACCACCACCAGCAGGATCCAGGCCCAGGCGGCCGGAACGCCCGCGCGCCTGATCCAATAGGGATTCTTCAGACTGGACACAGGCAAAACTGTACCATATAATCCTGTGGCTTCGCTTCTGTGCCGAAGTGGCGGAACGGCAGACGCACTAGATTCAGGGTCTAGCGCTCGAAAGGGCGTCGGGGTTCAAATCCCCGCTTCGGCACCAAAAAACTCACCTCGATGACACCGCTCCAACCAGCGACGCTCCACGCCATCGCGCGGATCTTCGGTTCCCTGGACTACGCCGCGCTGGGCGCCATTTACTGCCACGAGGGCGGCGACGCCTTTTGGGAAGAACGGCGGGAACCCTGCCGGACGCTCGGCATCACTCTGGCCGAGATGCTCCGCG
>JAUSHW010000002.1 GCA_030648395.1 Nitrospirales bacterium
GTGAACCGCGTCCGTCCCGCGCTGGATTCATATGAAGACGCGCATCCCGACTGGGAGATCTTCGCGGCACTGGGCACGGCGCTCGGCTATCCAATGGAATACGACGGCCCGCAGGCGGTGCAGAAGGAGATCATGAAGCTGCTGCCCGGGTACTACAATCTCGGCGAAGCCAGGCCCCTCACGGCTGACCCGTCCGCCTACCTGCGCAACGGCTACGTGCGCGAGGTCGCGGCCCGGTACGCTGCGGGCGCGGCGCCCGCCAGGGCCGGGAAGCCTTTTGGGCTCACCATCGGACAGGTGCTCTATCATTCCGGCAAGCTTTCGACCCGTGCGTCCGGGCTGGTGCAGCTCTCTCCCAGCAAGGGCCGGCTGCAGATGAACGCGGCTGATCTCGCGCGGCTGCAGATCGGTGCGAATGATGTGGTGCGTGTGGCGTCGGCGCGGGGCACGGTCGAGCTGCGGACCGAATCGAATCCTGATCTGGCGCCGGGCACCTGCTTCTTCCCCGAGCATTATAATGAGCCGCCCCTGAAAGATTTGGCGGAGTGCGTGGTGGACACCACGACAGGTGTCCCGACGTTCAAGTTTGTGCCGGTGTCGATCGAGAAGATATGACGCGCAAGGAACGGCCATGAGCGCAGAGACCCAGGAAAAAAGCCTGCTCCGGGAAGTCTGGGACACCCTGTCGTTCTCGGAGATCCGGACGGCGATGAAGGTCGTGCTCAAGCACATGTTCGTCAAGCCCGTGACCTTCCAGTATCCCCGCGAGAAGCGGACGATCCCGGACGCCCACCGCGGCGCGCTGGGGTTGCTGCGCTATGACGATGGCGCGGAGCGGTGCGTGGGCTGCGACCTCTGCGAGGCGGCCTGTCCCTCCCGCTGCATCAAGGTCGTGAGCGCCGAGAACCCGGACCGCCCGCTGTCCCGCGTCGCGACCGAGTTCTACATCGACATTACCAAGTGCGTCTTCTGCGGCTATTGCGTGGAAGCCTGCCCGGTCAATGCCCTGGCGATGACCAAGATGTACGAGTATTCCACCGCCGACAAGCGCGAGCTGATCTTCGACAAAAAGAAGCTGTACGCGGTCGGCGAGCAGCATATCGAGGACGCCAAGCGGTACCTCTACGCCCACAATCAGGAGAAGAACGACGCGGGCAGCCGCGACTACCGATATAAGTTTCCCCATCAGGTCGCCGCGCTCACCCCCCCGCACGACTCCTGAGCATGGTTCAAATCTTTTTCACCTATTTCGCTCTGGTGAGCATCGTGGCGGGCATCCTGACGGTGTCGCTCAGGAGTCCCGTGCACTGCGGTATCGCGCTGCTGGCGCTGCTCGGCCACGTCGCCGGGCTGTTCGTCCTGCTGCACGCCGAGTTCGTCGCGGTGGTGCAGATAATCATTTACGCCGGCGCCATCCTGATCCTCTACCTGTTCGTCCTCATGCTGCTCAACCTCAAGACCGAGGAGCGGTACTTTCATCGCCGGCATGCCTGGTACATCACGGGTGTCGGCGCGCTGACCGTGGAGCTGCTGATGGTCCTGCTGGCCTCCCGCTTCGACGGGGCCAAGGGGCCGGCGACGGTCGAGGCGGTGGAGCAGATCGGCAACAGCATGGCGATCGGCATTGTGATGTTCAGCGATTATCTGCTGCTGTTCGAGATCGTGGGCGTCTTCCTACTGGGCGCGATCGTCGGGGCGATTGTTCTGGCCAAGACGCCGTCCCAGGCCGATCTGTCGGGAGATGAACGGTAATGGTTCCGGTTTCAGCATACGTGGTGGTGAGCGCGATCCTGTTTGTGACAGGGCTCGCCGGCGTCCTCATCCGGCGCAATTTCATCATCGTGATGATGTCGGTGGAGATCATGTTGAACGCCGCCAACATCAACCTGGTGGCCTTCGCCAGCCACCTGGACTCGCTGGGCGGGCAGATCATGGCTCTGTTCGTGATCGCCATCGCGGCCGGGGAGGCCGCTGTGGGGCTGGCCATCATCATCGTGGTGTTCCGCGGCAAGATCGCCACCAACGTGGACCAGATCAATTTATTGAAGTGGTAGCATGTACGACCTGATCGTCACCCTCATCCCCGTGTTTCCGCTTCTGGCGGTGCTGGCCAACGGCCTCAACGTCATGCTGGGACACCGCTACTCGCACGAGATCGCGCACCGGCTGGCCTGGGGCTCAATCCTCATGTCATTTCTCTGCTCGGTCTGGGTTCTGGGGCAAACCATCAGCCACCCCGATCCGCGCAATGTCATCGTCTACCGGTGGTTCTTCGGCGCCGACCTCACGGTCAATTTTGGGTTCCTGATCGATCCGCTGACCTGCATCATGCTGCTGGTCGTCACCGGCGTGGGCTTCCTCATCCACGTCTATTCGGTTGGCTACATGCACGGCGAGGACGGCTTTACACGCTTCTTCGCCTACATGAACCTCTTCATGGTCTCGATGCTCCTGCTGGTCATGGGCAACAACTACGTGGTGCTTTTCATTGGCTGGGAAGGGGTCGGGCTCTGCTCCTATCTGCTCATCGGCTACTACTACGACCGGGTCTCGGCCGCCAAGGCGGCCACCAAGGCCTTCGTGGTGAATCGGATCGGCGACGCCGGCTTCCTGATGGCGATCTTTCTCATCTTTGCCAATCTCGGCACGCTCGACTACACCGACGTGTTCGCCCAGGCCGCCAAGCTCGACCAAGCCACCGCCACCGCAATTGCCGTGTGCCTCCTGATCGGCGCCATTGGCAAGTCGGCCCAGCTCCCGCTCTACACCTGGCTGCCGGACGCCATGGAAGGCCCAACGCCCGTCAGCGCGCTGATCCACGCCGCGACCATGGTGACCGCCGGCGTCTATATGGTGGTCCGCAACCACGCGATCTTCGACCTCACGCCGGACGCGCTCATGCTGGTGGGCGTGATCGGGGGGACGACCGCGCTGTTCGCGGCGACGATCGCCCTGGTCCAGACCGATATCAAGCGCGTCCTGGCCTACTCCACGGTCTCCCAGCTCGGCTTCATGTTCCTGGCCTGCGGCGTGGGCGCCTACGCCGCGGCGATCTTCCATCTGGTGACGCACGCCTTCTTCAAGGCGCTGCTGTTCCTCTCGGCGGGCTCGGTGATCCATGCGCTGGCGGGCGAGCAGGACATCCGCAAGATGGGCGGGCTCCGGGACAAGATCCCGAAGACACACGGGGTGTTCCTGATCGGCACGGCGGCCATCGCCGGGTTCCCGTTCCTGTCCGGCTGGTGGAGCAAGGACGAAATCCTCGGTCATGCCTTCATCCACGGCCACTACGTCCTGTGGGCGCTCGGCGCGACGGCGGCCTTCTGCACGGCTTTCTACATGTCCCGCCTGCTCTACCTCACCTTCTACGGCGAGTCCCGCGTGGATCACGAGGTCGAGCATCATATCCATGAGTCGCCGAACGTGATGATCGTGCCGCTCATGGTGCTGGCCGTCCTCTCGGTGGTCGGAGGCCTGATCGGCGTGATCCCCGGCGGTCTTGAGAACGGCTGGTTTCAGCAGTTCCTGCAGCCGGTCGTCCGTTCGGCCGGCGCGGGGGGCGAGGCCGCACACGAGGACGGCCACCTGCTGGCCTATATCCTGATGGGCGTCACGACGCTGATCGGGGTTGCGGGCTGGTTGACGGCCCACTACTTCTACAAGCTCAAGCCGGAGCAGCCGGACCTCTTGATGAACAGGATGAAGGGCGCCTATACGCTGATCCTCAACAAGTACTGGGTGGACGAGGCCTACGACAAGGCGTTTGTCGAGCCGGGCAAGGCCGTCGGGCGTGGTTTTGACAAGGCCGACACGGCGGGTATCGATCGCGTAGTGGTCGCGGTGGAACAGGCCACGGACCTGAGCGCGGCCGGCTCCACGTGGGTCGAGAAGCACGTGATCTACAGCGGCCTGAACGTGGTCGGCTATGGGAACCACCTCGCGGCGCGCGTGCTGCGCCGTCTGCAGACTGGCCTGGTGCACCACTACGCGGCGATCCTGGTGGCCGGCCTCGTCGTCCTCGTCAACCTGATCGTGCTGTTCCTATGGCTTGGGGGTGCGTCATGATCCTGGACGAAGTCGCCGCCACCCAGCAGATCGGCTTTCCGATCCTCACGATCCTGACCTTCCTGCCGATCATCGGCGCGGTCGCGATCTGGCTGTTCCAGAAGGACGAGGACCTCATCCGGAAATCCGCCCTGGCGGTGGCCGGACTGGAGCTCTTCATCTCCGTCCTGCTGATGTGGAACTTCACGCCGAACAGCGCCCAGATCCAGTTCTCGGAGCGGGCCGACTGGATTCCGGCCATCGGGGTCGGCTACCACATGGGCGTGGACGGCATCAACGTCCTCTTCATCCCCCTGACGGCATTTCTGATCTTTTTGATCATGGTCTATTCCTGGGACACCGAGCGGAATCTGCTCAAGCCCTACCTGATGGCGCTGCTCGGCCTGGAAGGCACCATCGTGGGCGTCTTCGCGTCGCTGGACCTCATTCTCTTCTTCTTCTTCTGGGAACTGATGCTGGTGCCGAGCTACTTCCTGATCAAGCTCTGGGGCACGGGGCCGAACCGCCAGTACGCCGCGCTGAAGTACGTCCTCTACACGCTGACCGGGTCGGTGCTGATGCTGGTCGGGATGGTGCTGCTCAACCTGAACTACCATGCCGCGGCGGTGGCGTCCCACACGGAGCCCCTCTACTCCTTCGACTTTATCGATCTCCTGAACGTGCCGGTGCCGCCTGAGAAACAGGCGCTGATCTTCTTCCTGATGTTCTTCGGGTTCGCCTTCAAGGCGCCGGTCTTTCCGTTCCACACCTGGCTGCCGACCGCACTGGTCGAGGGGCCGATCGTGATGAGCGTGCTCCTGGCCGGCGTGAAGCTGGGCACGTTCGGCTTCATCCGGTTCACGATCCCGCTGCTCCCGGAGGCGTCCAAAGACTGGTTCTGGCTGATGGCCGGGCTGGGCCTGGTCGCGATCATTTACGGCGCGCTGATCGCACTCGTCCAGACGGATTTCCGCCGCCTGCTCGCGTACTCCAGCATCAGCCACCTGGGGTTTGTCATGCTGGGGCTGTTCGCCCTCAACTTCCAGGGGCTTCAGGGCAGTCTGCTCCAGATGATCAACCTTGGGTTTTCGACGGCCGGGCTCTTTTTCATGGCGGGGTTTCTCTATAACCGGACCGGGTCGGCGGAGCTTTCGGCCTACGGCGGGCTCGCCCGGCACGTCCCGCTGCTGGCGACGTTCATGCTGGTGCTCGGCCTGGCGTCCATCGGATTGCCCGGCACGAACGGGTTCATCGGCGAGTTTCTCATCCTGCTGGGCGCGTTCCGCGCTCACTGGGCGCTGGCGGCCATCGGCGTGCTCGGCGTGATCCTGGGCGCGGCCTATTTCCTCTGGTACTACGAGCGGGCGTTCTTCGGCCCGATGACGCACGAGCCGAAGCGGCCTCTGCACGATCTCCGGCCCCGCGAATGGGGGATCGCCGTCGCGCTGTGCGTGATGGTGCTGTGGATCGGCCTGTACCCGGCCCCGTTCCTGAACATGATCAACGGGTCCGTGCAGGCACTGGCCGACCGGGTGCAGCAGGGATCGGTGGTGCAGGCCGTGAAGGCAGGGAAGCACCCATGACCGAAAGCTATCTCCTCAGCATCATCCTGTTCGCGCCCTTTGTGGGGGCCGCGGTGCTGATCTTCGTCTCAAACCGCCAGGCCCTGCTGGTCCGGCAGATCGCCGCCTTCTTCTCCGGGGTGTCGTTCCTGGCCTCGTTCATCCTGCTCTTCGCCTTCGACTGGCAAAAGGGCGGGTACCAGTTCCAGCAGAAGTACGTCTGGTCGGAGCAGCTCGGCATCCAGTTCTACCTCGGCGTGGACGGCATCGCGGTGCCGATGGTGCTGGCCTCGTCCATCCTCCTTTTCGCCGGCGTGTTCATCTCCTGGCACATCAAGGACCGGATCAAGGAGTTCTACGCCTTCCTGCTGGTGCTCGCGGGGGCGACCATCGGCGTGTACGTCTCGCTGGACCTGTTCTTCCTGTACTTCTTCTACGAGATGTCCGTGATCCCGATGTATCCGCTGCTGGGCATCTGGGGCAGCCACACGAAGGGCTACCTGGAGATGACCACGCCGGAGCAGAAGGAGCTGCGCGACTCGCCCGGCTTCATCCTCAACTTCGGGCGCAACAGCAAAGAGTACGCCGCGATGAAGCTGACACTGTTTCTGTCGGCCGGCGCGGTCATGGCGCTCATGGGCATCCTCTTGATCTACAAGTTCTCGGGCCTGGAGACGTTCGAGATCCCGGTGCTTGCCGAGCAGGGGCGCTTCAACGGCACGCTGGCGACGGTCATCTGGCTGCTGTGCTTCTTCGGTTTCGCCTCGATCGCGCCGCTGTGGCCGCTGCACTCGTGGTCGCCGGTCGGCCACGCCGCGGCGCCCGCGGCCACCAGCATGCTGCACGCGGGCGTGCTGATGAAGCTCGGCCACTTCTCGATCATCCGCACGTGCTTCCAGATCCTGCCGGACGCGACCCGCGACCTGATGCCCATCGCGGCCGTCCTCTGCATCGGCAGCATCCTGTACGGCGGCTACGTGGCCTACTACGCGCGGGACACGAAGTACGTCATCGGCTACAGCAGCTCCAGCCACATGGGCTACGTGTTCCTGGGCATGGCCGCGCTGGATTACATCAGCCTCACCGGCGCCGTCCTGTACATGTTCGCGCATGCGCTCGCCACGGGGATGCTGTTCGCCATGGCCGGCTGGGTGTACGACCAGACCCACACGCGCGACATCCCGTCGCTGGGCGGCCTGATGGGCAAGATGCCCTTCGTCTCCGGCTGCTTCCTCGTCGCCTGCATGGCCTCCATCGGCATGCCGGGGACCGTGAACTTCGTGGCCGAGATCATGATCGTGCTGGGGAGTTGGTCCCACTATCCCGTCCAGACCATCATTGCGGTGCTGGGCATCGTGCTCACGATGGCGTACCTGTTCCGGATGATGCGCGGGCTGTTCTACGGACAGCTGAGCGAGCTGGGGCACCACGCCCATGACGCGACGGCCTTTGTGGACCGCCTGCCGTTGCTGATCATGATCTTCTGCAGCGTCACCTTCGGCATCTTCCCCGGGCTCATGCTGCAGATCATCCGTTCGGGCGTGGACCCGATCCTGGCGCGGATCATTGAAGTCGCCTCCGTGGCGGCGCAGGCGGGAGGCGCGCTCGTCCCATGACGTTCGATCTCCAGTTGTCGCTGAGCGACCTGCTGCTGATGCTCCCGGAGCTCTGGGTGACGCTCTGGATCTGCGTCGTGCTCTGCGTGGACTTCCTGATGCCGCGCCTCTCGCAGCGCACGATCGCCGCGCTCAGCGTGGGCGGGATGGCCGTCGCGCTGCTGGTCCTGCTCGGGTTCTACGCGTCGGGAACCCACGGCATGCTGTTCAAGGGGATGTTCGCGCTGGACGGGCTGGCGCTCTTTTTCAAGATTTTCGTCGTGGGCACGGCGACCCTGGTCATCCTGGCCTCGATCGACTACGTCGGCCGGTTCCGCTTCTTCAAGAGCGAGTATTACTTCCTCGTGATGATGGCGGCGCTGGGCATGATGTTCATGGCCTCGGCCAACGATCTGCTGTCCGTCTTCGTCACGCTGGAGTTCAGCACCTTCGGGTTTTACGTCCTGGTGGCGTATCTCAGGGACGACCTCCGTTCGAGCGAGGCGGGGCTGAAGTTCTTCATCCTGGGAATCTTCGCCGCCGCCCTGCTGGTCTATGGGATCAGTCTGGTCTACGGCGAGACGGGGACGTTCCTTTTCGCCACGATCGCGGCGGGCGGCGCCGACCTGACGCCGGGGCTGGCGGTGGGCTGGCTGCTGATCTTCGCGGCGCTGGGCTTCAAGATCGGGGCCGTGCCGCTGCACTCCTGGATCCCCGACACGTACCAGGGCGCGCCGACGCCCATCACGGCGTACCTGTCCATCGCCCCGAAGGGCGCCGCCTTCGCCATCCTGCTGCGCATCTTTTTCGCCACGCTGATCGTGTTCAAGCCGCAGTGGGTCTGGCTGATGATCGGCACGGCCATCCTGTCGATGCTGTACGGCAACATCGTGGCGATCGCGCAGAAGAACATCAAGCGGATGCTGGCCTACTCCGGCATCGCCCAGATCGGGAACATCCTGATCGGGATGGCGACAGGGACGACGATGGGGGCGGAGGCCGTGCTCTTCTACCTGCTGACGTATTTGTTCGCCAATCTGGGGGCCTTTGCGGTGGTCATTGCCTTCAGCCAGACGAGCCACAGTGACGAGATCGAGGACTACAGCGGTCTCAGCCGCCGCTCGCCGTTCCTGGCCTTCGCGATGCTGATCTTCCTGCTGTCGCTGGCCGGCGTGCCGCCACTGGCGGGGTTCATCGGCAAGATCTACGTGTTTGCGGCGGCCATCAAGGAGGAGCTCTACGCGCTGATCACGGTCGGGCTGATCAGCATCGTCATCTCCATGTACTACTACATCATCGTCGTCAAGAAGATGTACATCAACGAGCCGACCGACCCCTCGCCCATCCCCGTTCCCGAGGCGCTCAAGGCCGTGATCTACGTGTGTCTGGCGGGCACGCTCCTCCTCGGGATGTGGCCCCAGCCCTTCATGAACTTTGCCGTCTCCGCCGCGTCGATCTTCTCCGGCCTGAGCGGCGACAGCGCCGTCGCCGGGCTTCTGCCGTAAATCTCGTCAGCCCCGGGACTCGCGCCAGACCAGGACGGCGAGCCCTCCCGCGATGACCGTGCCAAGCAGGCTCAGCCAGATGGGCACGGCCAAGCCGGCGATTGTGGCCTCCCATCCGAAGACCAGCCGGAACAGATGCAGGAGTGCCACCAGCGCGAAGACCACGACGGCGATGTACGTGAACGGTTTCTTCATCCCCCCATCGTACCCCCCGCCACAGGCCTTGTCGAATGAGTCCTGAGGTGGTCGCAAATTGTGACCACCTCATGGCACCAGAGCCCCCAAGCCCCGTCGCATTAGCTTCCGCGCCTAGCGGGGTCTGGCTCATTTTCTTCCGAGAAAATGTGCCTGACCCCCTTCTTGCCCCGTAGTCTTGCGTGACAACTCATAAGGGCGGGGCTATACTCGCGGGCGGATCGTGGTCCTGAGCACAAAAATGGACTGGCCCCTTGATCGCGCTGCATGCTTGATAAAGAAATCCGCTCAGAGCAAATCCAGGCGATACGCAACGCCGACGGCGTTACGGCCCTTTTCGCCGAGTTGGGCTATCGGACTGAGGCCCGGATTACTCAGACGGCCGATGTGCTGGGCATCACCCCTGAATCCTCAGCGAATCAGATCAAGAAAAGCGAACGGATTGCGGATCAGGACGGCCTCCTGCAGGTTTACCTTTTTGAAGTGGCCTCCCTCACGCAAGCTCTTACCCACACGATCGCCCGCGCTTTCCGCAATCGCGCCGGCCAGTATCTCCTGGTTCTGACCGCCGACTACGACCGGCTGGATTTCGTGCTCATCGAACGTCTGCTCTCGTCGTCCAAAACCGAGACCTTGGTCCCCAAGCAGGTCACGTTGCGGCCCCGTGTTGCTTCCATCGCACGTCAGAACCCCGGCCGGGTCCACCTGAGGCTCCTTCGCCGGTTGACCTACACAGAAAGCGACCCCGAGTACCAGTTCGAGAAGTTGCGCTCGGCCTTCGACATGGCCGAATGGTCGGAGGAGTTCTTCAATAACCGCGGCCTGTTCTCCGACTACTACCTGATCGAACGGGTACCCGAAAGCGCGGCCTGGAAGGAAGATCCCAGGCCTGCCCACCGCCGATTGAGCGAGTTGCTCAGCAAGGCGTCAGAGCGCTGGGCCGGTAAACCGAAAGCCGAGATCTGTGTGGGACTGATTCAGCCCGCTCTCGATGCATTGGGGTTTGCAATGACTGCCGCCTGCATCTCCACGAGAGATTCGCCTCAGCCCGATTACTTGCTTTCGCTCCCTTCGGCTCCAGGATCGCCGGTCGCCCTCTGCCTGATTTACCCGTGGGGTCGCTGGCTGGACGGCAAAGATGATCGTCGCGATGCGGTGTCTCCCGATGAAAACCCCGGGGCCCGGGTGGTCAGTCTCTTGGAGTCAGGCACGGCCCGGTGGGCCATCCTCACCAACGGCAAGGTGTGGCGCCTGTACTCCGGCAAGGCTCATTCTCGGGCCACGAACTACTATGAGATTGATCTCGATGAGACGTTGGCTCTGCCGGGACCGCAGGGGAACGACGCGGCCGAAGCTTTCCGCTACTTCTGGCTGATCTTCCGCGCCAAGGCGTTCGACTCCCACCCCTCTTTCCTGGACGACATTCTCGCCGGCAGCGAGGCCTACGCCAAGAAATTGGGGGATCGCCTCAAGGAGCGCATCTTCGAGGAAATCTTCCCGATCCTGTCCGAGGGCTTCATCGAGCACATCCGCCGGCGCGACGGCAAGAAAGCCGATTTGAGTCAACCGGCGCTGGACCACATCTTTCAGGGAACCCTGACCGTCCTCTACCGCCTGCTGTTCATCCTGTACGCCGAGGCACGGGACCTCTTGCCGGTCAAGGAATATCACGGCTACGGGCAGAAGAGCCTCAAGCTCATCAAGGAAGAGATCGCCGACAAAGGCGCCGATCTTGAGGACGCGCGTGACGAAAAACTCAGCACCGACTACTCGGCAACAGAGGACAGCCTCTACCGACGCCTCATGGCTTTGTGCGCGGTCATTGACAAGGGCGACCGCGCGCTGAATGTGCCCATGTACAACGGCGGGCTCTTCATGACCGAGCCTCCGGAGGACGACACGTCGCTCGAAGCCGGGAATGCGCGGTTCATCCGGGACCACGTCATTCCGGACCGATGGCTCGCGCGCGGGCTCGACCGTCTGGCGCGGGACGTGGACGACAAGTCACACGCGCTGGTCTTCATTGATTACAAGTCGCTCGGCGTCAGGCACTTGGGGTCTATCTATGAGGGGCTTCTGGAATTCAAGCTACGCGTTGCGGTCGAAAAGATGGCGGTCGTCGAGGGCAAGAAGGCGGAAGAGATCATCCCGTACCGGGAAGCTCAAAGCGAAAAGCGCAAGATCCTGAAGGCCGGTCGCGGCAAGGACGCCGTCGAGCGGGTGCTGACGCCCGGCACGGTCTATCTGGAGAACGACCGGCGCGAGCGGAAAGCCACCGGCTCCTATTACACGCCGGACTATATTGTGCAGTACATCGTCGAGCATGCGGTGGGGCCGGTGCTGGATGAGAAATTCGCGGCGCTTACCCCCAAACTCCGCGACGCACAGAAGGCGCTCAAACAGGAACGGGACAAAGCCGCCGCGCTCAAGAAGACGGTCGGCAAACACGACGATCCCGAGCATGAAGCGTACCTCAAACATCGCCAGGTGGTGGACGACCTCTTCGACGTGAAGGTGCTGGACCCGGCCATGGGCTCCGGCCACTTCCTGGTCGAGGCGGTGGATTTCACCACCGACCGCCTGCTGCACTTCCTGAACGGCTTCCCGTGGAATCCTGTGCTGGCCCACCTCAAGGAGACCCGCGAGACGATCCTTCAGGAGATGGAGCGGCAGGGTATCAGCATTGACGCGGGCCGTCTGAGCGACGTGAACCTCCTGAAGCGGCACGTCCTCAAGCGCTGTATCTACGGTGTGGACTTGAATCCGATGGCCGTCGAACTGGCCAAGGTCTCTCTCTGGCTGGACTGCTTCACGCTCGGCGCCCCGCTCTCGTTCCTGGACCACCATCTCAAATGCGGCAATTCGCTGATCGGCGCCACGGTCGAGGAAGTAGACAAGGCTCTGGAAACGCCGAAGCAGGCCTCGTTCTTCCACACCAGCGAATTCGCGCGCGAGCTGGTGGCGGTGGACCTGATGCGTCGCATCGGCGAGCTGTCTGACGTAACTCCGGAGCAGGT
>JAUSHW010000014.1 GCA_030648395.1 Nitrospirales bacterium
GAACAGCCTGACGATCTCGATGGCTTCGTTCAGCGTGACGCGGCCCGGGATGTCGGGCATGTACAGCAGCTCATACACCGCGATGCGCAGGACGGTCCGGTCCGTGATGGCCATGCGGGATACGGACCAGTTCTCCGCGTAGCGGCCGATCACGCCATCCAAGTCATTCGCGTGTGCAATGACCCCCTGGATGAGCTCGTCGGCGAATTTCCGGGTCTCCGGATGCGTCTTGTTCTGCTCCCAGAAGTCCTCCAGCCATTGCGTTGTGTTGCGATGGATGTCCCACTGGTAGAGGACCTGAACGGCCAGCTCGCGTCCCTTGCGGCGCAGACTCATCGTGTCCTCTTGCGGGGGGCATGCCGCGCCACACGCACCCGACCAGGCACTGTCGCCAAGCGCTTCATTAGATTGGCCATTTCAATGGCTGACACGGCGGATTCATAACCTCTATTGACTCCCCCCTTGCCGGACCTCGCATCGGCCTGCTTCTCGGTGTTCGCGGTCAACACGCCGAAGATGACCGGCAGCCCGTAGTCATAGGCCACGCGCGCGATCCCGCGGCTCACCTCGGCGCTGATGTGGTCAAAATGGGGGGTCTCTCCGCGGATCACCGCGCCGAGGCAGATCAGGGCGTCATACCGGTGCGCGCGAGCCAGCTTGGAGGCGACCAGCGGAATCTCAAACGCCCCGGGGACAATCACCACGTCGATCGCTTCGTTGCGGACCCCGCCCACCCGCAAGGCATCCAGCGCGCCTTCCAGAAGCCGCTTTGTGACGTCCTCGTTGAACCGGCTGCGGATGATCGCGAACCGCAATCCGGCGGCGGCGCCTGTGCCTTCAATCACCGTCGGCACGTCAAACCTTGTCCAGGAGATGGCCCAGCTTGGCTTTCTTCGTCTGAAGATAGCGAATGTTCGAGGCCTGGGGATGGATCTCGATCGGCACGCGTTCGACCACCTTGAGCCCGTACCCTTCCACGCCGACAATTTTCCGCGGGTTGTTGGTGATGAGACGGATTTTGTGCAGCCCCAGTCCCACCAGCACCTGCGCGCCCACCCCGTAGTCACGAAGGTCCGCCTTGAAGCCCAGTGCCAGGTTGGCTTCAACGGTATCCTTCCCCTCGTCCTGGAGCTTGTAGGCCCGCAGTTTGTTCACCAGTCCGATGCCCCGTCCCTCCTGGTTCAGATACAGAAGCACGCCCTGCCCGGCCTTGTCGATCATCTGCATCGCCCGGTGGAGCTGATCGCGGCAGTCGCAACGGAGCGACCCCAGGACGTCGGACGTCAGGCATCCGGAATGCACGCGGACGAGCACCTCATCGTTCAGCTTGATCGTGCCCTTCACCAGCGCCACGTGGGCGCCGCGGTCGAGCTCGTTCTCGAAAACGTGCGCGATAAATTCGCCGAAGATCGTGGGGAGCTTGGCCTGGGCGATTTCGCGCACGAAGGTTTCCCGCTGCATGCGGTACTCGATCAACGCCTTGATCGTGATCAGCTTGAGCTGGTGGCGCTGGGCGATCTCCTGAAGCTGCGGCACGCGGGCCATGGTCCCGTCCTCGTTCATGATCTCGCAGAGCACCCCGGCCGGCTGGAGGCCGGCCAATCGTGCCAGGTCCACCGAGCCCTCGGTCTGCCCGGCGCGCTTGAGGACGCCCCCCTTGTCCGCCCGGAGCGGAAAAATGTGGCCCGGCTTGGCCAGATCGGACGGCTTGGTCCTGGCATCGATGGCGGTCTGGATCGTCACGGCCCGGTCCTTGGCCGAAATCCCGGTGGTGATCCCGCGGCGCGCGTCGATCGAGACCGTGAAGGCGGTGCCGAAGGCGGCCGTGTTCTCCGTGACCATCGGCGGCAGTTGGAGTTCCTCCACCCGCTCGGGAGTCAACGCGACGCAGATGAGGCCCCGCCCGTGGGTGGCCATGAAGTTGACGGCCTCGGGTGTGACCTTCTCGGCCGCCATGACGAAGTCGCCTTCGTTCTCGCGGTCTTCGTCATCCACCAGGATGACCATGCGGCCCTTTTTGATGTCCGCAATCGCGCTTTGAATGGAATCGAACTTCACGGCGCCCCCCTCCGAACAGGCTCTCAGTGTACTCTTTTTGGCACTGATTTTAAAGGGAGAAACACCCTTTTGCTACGTTTGGCTGAGGCTCGGACGCCAGAACAGCATCATGGCCGGCACGATCAGGACGCAGGCGGCGGCAAAGGCGGCGAACCCGGTTGCGTAGGTGCCCGTGAGGTCACGGAACAGGCCCAAGGCCGAGGGTAGCAGAAAGCCGCCGAGGCCGCCCGCCGCTCCGATCAGGCCGGACACGGCGCCGATTTCACGCTGGAACCGCTGGGGCACGACCTGAAAGATCACCCCGTTGCCCATACCCAGACACGCCATAGCCGCCAGGACAGCCGCAAGCGTGATCGCAAACGGCAGCAGCAGTGCAGTCACGCCAACCAGGACGGCGATGAGCGGATAGAGCCATGAGAGCACGCGAAGACCGCCGAGACGGTCGGCGATGAACCCGCCAACCGGCCGCGAGAAGCTGCCGGCCAGGGCGCATCCTGCCGCCGTCATGCCGGCCTCAACGCGTGACAGGCCGTACTGATCAAAAAAGAAAATACTGAGATAGCTGCTGAGGCCCACGAAGCCGCCGAACGTGACGGCATACAGCATGCAGAACCAGTAGGTGTCAGGCTCCCGAAGGATACGGCTGAAGTCCATGCGATGGTCGTCGGCGCGGTCCTGAGGCTCGTGATCGCGAGCCAATAGCCAGTACGCCGCTGCCGTCACGAGCGCGATCGGAATCATGATACCGAACACGGCATGCCAGCCAAACTGCACGGCCAGGAGCGGCGCCAGGGCGATGCTGATGATCGCGCCGCTGTTGCCCGACCCCGCCACACCCATCGCCAGGCCCTGGTGGGCCATTGGATAGGCCCGACTGGCCAGCGGGAGAGAGACCGCGAAGCTCGCGCCCGCGACCCCCAGCAGCAGGCCGACGCCGATCATTTGCGAAAAACTATCCGCCGCCAGCCATGCCCAAACCAGGGGAGCCGACACCGCCAGCATGCTGACGAAGCCCGTGCGGCGCGGGCCGAACCTGTCCGAAAGGATTCCCGCCGCCACACGGAACAGCGATCCGCCAAGCAACGGTACCGCAACCATCAACCCCTTCTGCGTGGCAGTCAGGCCGAAATCCTCGGCAATGAAGACGCCCAGCGCACCGACGAGCATCCACACCATGAAACTGACTTCAAAATGGAGCCAGGCGGCCAGAAGAGAGGGCCAGTGGCCGCTTCGGAGGGCGTTTAGAATTGGCACGGAGGGGTTATACCGTACCGGTAAAGCCTCCCGCAAGATGCCTTGTGTTTGGGCGCCGCCGCTTCTTCCTATATAATGGGCGAATGAACCGGGATGACACCAGCCATGGGTGACCGCTCGAAAGACACGCCGGCAGCCTCGGAGCCGGAGGTTCTCGACGATGACGCCGACCTGGCCGACGACACACTTGCCGCCGACGCCGACGACGTCGCCGCGGAGGAGGTGGACGAGTCCGCCTTCGCGCTCCCTGAGACGCCGAAAGTGTTGCCGGCTGCGGGGAAGGACACGGCGCTCGTTCCGTCCGATCCGCTGCATCG
This sequence comes from Nitrospirales bacterium, assembly GCA_030648395.1. Taxonomy (GTDB): domain Bacteria; phylum Nitrospirota; class Nitrospiria; order Nitrospirales; family NS-4; genus SCTG01. Next base: position 3,630 of record JAUSHW010000014.1, read on the forward strand.
GTATCTGGCCGAGGTGCGCCGATACCCCTTCCTGACCAAGGAAGAAGAGCTGCACCTGTTCAACGATTTCCAGGCCACCGGCAACCGCGAGTCGGCCGTCAAGCTGATCGTGTCCAACCTGCGCGTCGCCGTCACCATCGCGGCCGAGTATCTGCATTCCGGCGCCGACTATCTGGACCTGATCCAGGAAGGCAACGTCGGGCTCATGCAGGCGATCAAGAAATTCGATCTCACCAAAGGCTCGCGCTTTCACTCGTACGCCGCCTGGTGGGTGCGGGCCTATATTCTTCGGTACCTGCTCAACACGTATCGGATGGTCAAGATCGGAACCACCCAGGACCAGCGCAAGCTCTTCTATAACCTGAACAAGGAAAAACGCAAACTGGAGCGCGAGGGGTTCGCCCCCGATACAAAGATGCTCGCGGACCGCCTGAACGTTCGCGAGCGGGACGTGATCGAAATGGGCCAGCGCCTCGGCAGCTGGGATCTCTCTCTTGACGCGCCGCTGGGGCCCGATCAGGAAGGGACGCTGCTGGATGTCCTCCCCTCGCAGGGCATGCCGGCGGACGAGAGCCTGGCGCACAGGGAATTGAGGGATCTGTTTCGGAAGAAGCTGGCGGAGTTTGCCGCCACCCTTGACGATCGGTATGCCGACATCCTCCGCAACCGCATTCTCTCGGAGACGCCCCTCACGCTGGACGACCTCGGAAAAAAATACAGCATCTCGCGCGAGCGGGCCCGACAGCTGGAGGAGAAAATTATCAAGCGGCTGAGGGAGTTCATGAAGAAGGAAATCAAGGATTTCGAGTTCCTGAAGCCGTAACCACGTCTAAGGCGACCATGCACATTCGCATCTTGCTGCTGAACCCTAACTTTCCAGCCTGCCTGCACTGCGGGAAGCATCTCGCACGCCAGCCGATTGCAAACGCCCTGTGGCGAGGCCTGGCCCATATCGTCCGGGTCTTTCCCTTTGCCTGCGAGGGCTGCAGCCAACGGATCATTGCCTTCACCTGGCCGGGCCGGTACGTGGAATGGGGCGGGCATATTCTGGTCATGCCCGACCGCGACAACCCGCTGAGAACCTTCCAGAGCAAGTGCCGCGACCATTTCTTTTTTTACGTCTTTTGGGTTGCGCTGTGTCTCCTGGTGGTCTGGAGCATCATCCATGGCGTCGACCCGGCGCCCAGGCCACTTGGAATCACCATGAAGCCGTGATCCTCGACCGCACATAAGGAGGGCAACACATGAAACAGTTTGCCTTAGGGCTCGCTGTCGGTCTTTTGCTGGGCATCGCCGGAGCCAGCCTCGCTGCCGTCAAGATTGCCGGAGACGATGACTATCTGAAGGGCTGGCAGGTCGTCGTCAAGGGCAAGAAGGCGTGCGTGGACCCCTACGTCAGAGTGTCGCCCAAAGAGATCGAATGCATCTAGTCGCTACGGTTGCAGCGGATCATGGTGCAGGGGCGCCGGGGCGGTCGCACCGATCAGGACTCCGGCGGTAACCAGCCCGCTCCCCGCCCATCCGGCGGCATCCAGTTGTTCGCCCAGCACCAGCCAGGACAGCCACGCCGCCAGCGCCGGTTCGAGCGCGAAGATGAGCGCCACGCGCTGGGCCGGCACATAGCGCTGCGCCCATACCTGCACAAAAAAGGCGAGCGCTGTCGCCCCCACCCCGGTAATCACCAGCGCCCACACGAGGACGGGGGTGAACGCAATGGCTCCGGGACGGTAGCCTTCCGCGACCGCCGGCATCACCAGCACGCCCGTGACCATCACGAGCTGCCAGGCGGAAATTGAGGCAAAGTCGCTACGCCGTGCGTAGGTCTCCACCACAATGATGTGCAGGGCAAAGGCCACCGCGGCCGCCAGCGTGTAGAGGTCCCCGACTTGCATGTCGGCCGAAGGGCGGATCAGCAGCCACAGGCCGGCAACCGCGAGGGCCAGTGCGGTCCAGAGCCGGGTATCGAATCGTTTGAGGAACAACGGGACCAGCACGACATAGAGGGCCGTGATGAAGGCTGAGTTGGATGCGGTCGTATACCGCAGGCCAACCGTTTGTGTGACATACCCGACGAAAAGAAACGCCGATGCGATCGCCGCCATGCGCAGAGTGGGGACATCGCAGCGGAGGGGGTGCCGCAAACAGACGAAGACAATCCCGACGGCGAGTGTGCCGAGCAGGAAGCGCAGAAGCAGAAATGAAAACGGCAGCACCTGCTCGAGCGCCAGTTTCGTCGCCGGGAACGTGGCCGCCCAAATGAGGGTGGTGAGGAGGAGCGCGAGTTGCGGCACGTCGCGCTCCTACTGCGTGCCGGCGAGCACGCGGGTGAAGACTTCGTGAACCAGGGCGGTGTGGCGCGCGTAATCGCCCAGAAACAATTCCCGGGCCTCGGCCCCGTCGCTGTCACGATAGCCCATCCGCAGCGCACACCGGCGGATTTCCTGGGGGTCGGCTGGAAGGGTGTGCGTCTGCTGCTCCTCCACCATTTGAAGTTTATGCTCGACGTCCCGCAGGAACCAGTACGCGTCGACGAGACGCCGATGCTCCTCCGATGACAGTAGCCTGGCGCGAAGGAGCTTCCCCAGGGCTTTGACGGTGTTGCGCTCACGAATGGCCGGTCTCTTCCGGCCGAACACCGCCTGCAGGGCCTGGATCAGGAACTCGATCTCCCGGATCCCCCCCGTCCCGAGTTTGACGTTGCGCGCGGTCTGCCCCCGCTGCGCCATTTTATCGTCGATCATCCCCTTGATCCGCCTGACATCGGCGAAGACCTCGGTGGGGCTCGACTGCTGGTAGATGAACGGCTGCACCATCGCCAGGAATCGCCTGCCCAGGGCCTTGTCGCCTGCGACGGGGGCGGTCTTGATCAGCGCCAAACGCTCCCACCCCTGGCCCCGCGTCCCCCGATAGTACCGGCGGCACTGTTGAAACGACTCGACGATTCTCCCAGCATGGCCCTCCGGGCGCAGCCGGAGGTCGACCCGGAACAGGTATCCTTCGTGGGTCACATCCGATAATGCGGCGGTCAATTGCTGGGCCAGCCGCATGAAATATTGCTCGGCGGGAATCCGCGACGCCCTGCCGCCCGTCCTGGTTCCCGCCGTCACGCCCGAATCGGCGCCGCAGAGATAGATCAGATCCACGTCGGAGCTGAAGTTCAATTCTCCCCCGCCGAGTTTTCCCATTGCCAGCACGGCAAAGCCGCTGCGCGGTTCGCCATGCTGACGCCGGAGGGAATCCCGGCATACGGCGTGCACGTGCTCGATCAAGACAGCGGCGAGCACGGACAGCGCGGCAGCGGTTTCCTCCACCGTGGCCTTCCGCAGGAGATCGCGCACCCCGATGGCCAGCAGCTCCCTCCGCTTGAGCCGGCGCAGGATGTCCAGCCGCCGCTCCGGAGATCGCGCCGGGCGAAGCATGCGTGACGACTCCGTCTCCAGGTCGCGCCGATCCCGTACACGTTCCAGAATCTCAGGGCTCGATGCCCAGTACAGGTATTCGGGATTCCGGATGAGGATCTGGGAAAGGAACGGGCTGGAGCCGAACACGGTGGTCAGCAGGTGCATGGTGACGGGCGAGGCCTCCAGATGCGACAGGAGCGCGTTCGTGCTTCCCCCGGCTTTGGCGAATCGCTCAAAATAGTCCAGGGCCTGGTCCGGGTCCGCCGAATCGGCAAAATGACCCAGCAGGACGTCCAGAAGACCGGCCAGGTGCCGACGCGTGACCGGGTCCTCCGCCATGGCCTGCAGATTGGCGTCCGCCCGCCGACAGTCCTGAAAGCCGTACGGCGTGAGCATGGCGGTCACCTCGACGTCGGTCAGGCGAGGCGCAAGCAACAGGTCCTTGGGATGCGTCGCAGCCATGAGGATGCGCATTATACCCGATACCGGAACTTGCGGCACGCGGGTGTGGATAGGTTATAGTGAGCGGGCATGACACCCCGCGCGCTCCAGCCGATTCTCCTGTCCCGATTCCCCGATCTCCGTCCTGAAACCGTTCAGGCGTACTGCGGGGCCATGTCGGCTGAGTACGCCGCGGGCTATTCGCCGGAGGACATTGCCGGCCATATCCGGCTGACCGGGGACATCAACGGTGCCGCCGTCAAAGTCCGCATCACCAACCAGGGAAACGAGCACTATGAGGTGGTGATCGCGGCCCGGGATTATTTCTCCGAGTTTGCGATCATCACCGGCCTTCTGGCCGCCTTCGGACTCGACATCCAGGAGGGAGCCGTCACGACGTTCGTTCCGAAACGGCCCGCTGAAGCGGCCCGCCCGGTCTTTCCCGGAGGCCGGCGGCGATTGGCGCTGAGTGCGGCCACGGGCGGTCCCCGTATCCTGGACGTCTTCCGTGTGCGTGCCCTCCCCGCTCACCGGTTTGCGCCATCACGCCAGGACCAATTCCGCGCCGAGCTTGAGTTGCTGGTCGGGCTCCTGTCCCAGGACCAGTACCAGGAAGCCCGCGCGCGCGTGAATCGCCGCCTGACGGAATTTCTATCCGTTTCGCCCGCGTCGCCTGCGCGGCTGCAGGCGATCGACATCAGCTTCGAAAACCGGCCGTCGCTGAACTGGACGGCGATGGACATCCAGGCGCCCGACACACCGGGCTTTCTGTACGCGTTTTCCAATGCCCTGGCCATGCGCGGCGTCACGATTCACTCGGCCCTGATCCGCACGGTGGGACACACCGTGCATGATCGCTTCGGGGTCACCGACCGGCACGGACGCAAGATCGTCGGCGCGCGCGCGCAGGCCGGTCTCAGGATCACCGCCGTCCTCATCAAGCAGTTCACGCACTGCCTGGCCGCAGCGCCCGATCCGGCCAAGGCGCTGGCTCATTTCGATCGTATGCTGGATCAGATCCTCGGCCAGACTCCGGGGACCCGCCTTCCGGCCTTTCTGCAGGAACAGGCGACGCTGGACCTTCTCGCGCGCCTGTTCGGCACCAGCGATTTTCTCTGGGAGGATTTTCTGCGCATCCACCTCGACAGCCTGCTCCCCGTCCTGCAGGACTTTAAAAAGCAGTCCCCTCCCCTGGAGAAGGCGGCGCTCGCGCGTCTCCTGCGCCGGAAGCCGGCCGGGGCCGATACGCACGAAGGCCGAAAGCAGTGCGTCAACAACCTGAAGGACCAGGAGTTGTTCCGCATCGACATGCGGCATCTGATGGACCCGCAGGCGCGCCTGGAACCCTTCTCACTGGCATTAACGGACCTGGCCGAAGTTGTCCTGGCGGAGTCGCTTCGCGCCTGCCGGCTCCATCTCGCAGACCGGTTCGGATCGCCGCGGCTATCCGGCGGCAAGCCTTGCGGGTTTGCCATGTTCGGCCTGGGCAAGTTCGGCGGCAGGGAAATGGGCTATGCCTCGGACATTGAAGTCCTCTTCGCCTATGACGGCGATGGGCGAACGGACGGCCCGGAGTCGCTGAGCAACGGCGAATACTTCGAGCATCTGTGCCAGGAGATCATGCGGTTTATCGAGGCCAAGGAGGAAGGCATCTTCCACCTCGACGTGCGGCTCCGGCCCCACGGCCGAAAGGGGCTGCTGGCCTGTGCCCAGGGTGAACTGGGAAGCTATTACAGCCCCAGCGGGCTGGCCGCACCACTGGAACGCCAGGCGTTGATCAAACTGAGATGGGTGGCCGGAAGCCAGGCGCTGGGTGGCAGGGTGGAGCAGTTGCGGGATCGGTTCGTCTATAGCGGTGCTCCGTGGGACGTGAACGCGGCATTGGAGCTCCGCCGCCGGCAGATCCGCGAGCTGGTCACGCCGGGGACCGTCAACGTGAAGCAGAGCCCCGGCGGGCTGATCGACATCGAATACGCGGCGCAATATCTCCAGATTCTGCACGGGGCCGGGCATCCCACACTGCGGACCCCCTCCACCCTTGATGCGCTGGCCGCTCTGCGCCGGCTCCGGTTCCTGTCTCCATCGGAGGCGACAGGGCTGAGTCACGCGTACCGGTTTCTCCGGCGGCTGATCGACGCCCTCCGGATCGTGCGCGGCAATGCGCGGGATCTTGTCCTGCCGGTCGTGGGCTCCGAGGAGTTCACCTTCCTCGCCCGGCGCATGGGCTATCACGCGCCTCAATGGAAGACGGCGGCGACCCAGTTGCGCCGCGACATCGAGCGCCACATGACCCGCACCCACAAGTTTTTCACGAAGCGGTTCAGCCCGACACCGTAGGGGCGGTTCGCGAACCGCCCCTACCGGGGCACCAGAGCCGCCACCTGAATCTTCGGTGCTGTTTTGCCCCGTGCCCTGTGCAGTTTGTCGCGCGTGTGGTAGGGCACGAGCCCTTCCAGCACCGACGCCAGCTTCTCGCAGGGGACATCCTCCAGGATTTTCACCGCGAGCTTGGGATCGGGGCCGGTACGTCCCCCGACGAAAATATCCACGGCGTCCACCACCTGCCCCTCGATTTTGACTCGTTTGCCGATGAGCCCGATGTCCGCCACCAGATGGTTTCCGCAACCGGCCGGGCACCCGGACCAATGCATCGTAATGGGTTTCACTCCTTGCAGGGTGCTTTCCAGATGCTTGGCAACTTCCATCGCGCGGGACTTCGTCTCGATCACGGCCAGATTGCAGTAATCGTTGCCGACACAGCTGACCAGTCCCTTGAAAACTTCCGACGCGTTGTAGGGCAACTCCCGCAATAAGGGTTCGTCAAGCAGCGCAGTGAGCCGCTTGTCCGGGACGTTTGGAACGATGAGCGCCTGGGCCGGGCTGATCCGGATCTCTCCAGTCCCATAGCGTTCGGCGAGCGCCGCCACGCCCAGCAATGACTCGGCTGTGATCCGGCCGACCGCCACCTTCAGGCCGACATAGTTCAATCCGGTCTGCTTCTGCCGGAAAATCCCCGTATGGTCGCTCTTTACGGATTTTCGCGCATCGGTTCCAGCCGGAGTCAGCGTGCGCCCCAGATGCGTTTCGAGTGCTGCGCGGAATTTTTCCTCCCCCCACTCCTCGATCAGGAACGCCAGCCGGTTCTGGGTCCGCAGTTCCCGGTTTCCGTGGTCCCGATAGAGCAGCACGATCCCCGCGCAGATCTCCACCACCTCGTCGGGCCGGACAAATATGTCGAGCGGAGTGGCGATGCGATAGCCGCCCGACCCCAATTTCCCGCCGGCCAGCACGTTGAAGCCAGCCTGTTTTGAGCCGCCGTCCTCGCGGACCGCCGGCACCAACGCCAGGTCCTGCGTCTCCATGTGCAGACAGTTATCCGGACACCCGGAGATGGCCACGTTGAATTTCCTCGGCAGGTTGGTAAACGCCCGGTTGCCGACAATGTGATCCGTGAACGCTCTAACCTGGGGCGTGGCGTCCAGAATCTCGCCCGGGTTGAGCCCGGCCACCGGGCAGCCCATGACATTGCGAATGTTGTCCAGGCCGGTCTGCATCGTCGTCAGTCCCACGGCCTCCAGTTGTTCAAGGACGGCCGGCACTGCCTCGATCCGGATGTGTCGCAGCTGGAGCTGCTGCCGCGTCGTCAGATCAATCACCCCGTTCCCATGAGCCCGTGCGATTTCGGCCAGAGCCCTGATCTGATACGACGACGTGTGCCCGTTGGGAATCCGAACCCTGATCATGAAATAACCCGGCGTGGGATTTCGAAGAAATATCCCGTACCACTTGAGACGTTGGACGTCGTCCTCCGTGATCGTCTCCCATCCGTCCCGGGCATAGCGTGCGATGGACTCCCGGACATCGAGCCCGTCCCGCTCCGCCTTCAGTGCTTCGATCTTGTTCATGGCATTTGCTCGCTCTCGATCAATGCCGGAGCCTTCCCCGTCCTGATTGCTTCCGGCTCCCGGGCGCACCGCACTGGACTGGCCAGCCAGTACAGGCCACCGACGAAGACCCCGCCCCCGACGATGTTGCCAAGAATCACCCAGGTCTGGTTCCAGGCAAACCCCGCCCAGGACACTCCCTCCGCATGCGGGAGAAACAGCGCCAGTCCCAGCAGGGACTGATTGGCGATGCTGTGCTCGAATCCGCTTCCGATGAAGGCAAAGAGGCACCAGAAAATCAGGAAGATTTTCGCGGCATCGCTCGTGGTCCGGCTTGCGGTCCACACCGCCAGACACACCAGCCAATTGCAGAGGATGCCGCGCAGGAACAATTCCCAGGCCGGCAACGACATTTTGATACCGGCCACTTTTTGGAGCAGCACGGCCTGCGGCGCAGCGGACACCACGCCGGATTGCACCACCATCCACGCCACCGCAAGCGACCCGAGCAGGTTGCCGATCAACGACCACGCGAACAGCATCCCGACCTGGCTCCATGTGATTCTCCCGGCCAACGCGCCGATGACCCCGACCATGTTGTTGCCCGTGAACAGCTCGGACCCGGCGAAGACTACCAGCGTAAGCGCGACGCCGAACGACACGCCCATCACCAGTTTCAGCGCCGCCGATCCTTCGGCCGCGAACGGCGCACCGACACTGAAAATCAAGGTGATGCCGAATCCCAGATACACCCCCGCCAGGGCCGCCAGAATGGCATAGCCCAATGGCGAGCCTTCAAGATACGCGACCTTCTTGGCCGACACCTCGACCATTCGTTGCACGTCTGCGTTGTACATCGTGTCCTCCTTATTCCTCCAAAATAAAAAAGGCGCCAATCCGCAACGGACTGGCGCCTTTGCCATTCACTTGAGTGCCGGGGCTACCCTGCCCCCCGCTTGCCTCCCCAAACGCGGCGATGCGCTTCAGAAGACTGTTCCCGCACTAGTTCTTTTCCACCGTGGCGGTTTTCCGCGCACCGTCATACATGGCTAATGCGATTCTTATGCCAAGAGCCAACGTGCCGAAGTAACGATAAGCGTGAGACTCAAACGGCCTGATTGCAGAGGTTTGCAGAAAGACGTCTGGTGGTCGCGATAGCGGTGGCACCCGCAATGCTACATTCTTGTCGCATTCACGACAAGCCTGTCGTGTCCGGCACGAGCCGGTATTTGCGGATTTTGTAGGCGATTTGCCGGGGGCTGATCCCCAGAGCGCGGGCGGCCTTGGCTTGGACCCAACCTGCGCGTTCAAGC
>JAUSHW010000031.1 GCA_030648395.1 Nitrospirales bacterium
ATTCTGTCGCCCCCGCGGCTTGCGCCTGTCCCTCCACCCAACGGACGCCCCAGGCCAGGCCCAGTTAGGCGCCTATCAAGCCCAGCAGAATCGTCAGGCGCACGGGCTCTCCAACCTGGCCGTACACCATCGCCGTCAACCCGCAGGCGAGCATCAGAGCATATTCCATCAGCACGGTCCGCCGGTGCCCCCAGCCCGCCAGCACGAGCCGCTGGTAATAGTGCTCCCGGTGCGCGCGCCAGACCTTCTTTCCACGCAGCAGCCGTCTGACAAGCGTCACCGTCGCATCCATGATGAACGGCGAGAAGATCAGCAGGGGCACCCAGATGTCGAACAGGCCGTCGCGCGTACCCATCACCGCCAGCGCCGCCGCGATGAACCCCAGCGGAACGCTCCCGACGTCGCCCATGAAGATCCGTGCGGGAGGAAGATTGTAGAGCAGGAACCCGCCCGCGGCCGTCCCGATCAAAATCGCGAGACCCATCAGATAGTGATTGCCCCTCCAGGCCAGAATGCCAAGCACGCCGTACCCCAACACCGTCATGCCGCCGGCGAACCCGTCCATCCCGTCCATGAAATTATAGAGATTGGCCACCCACATGAGAAACAGAATCGTGACGGGCACGCCGAGCCATCCCAGCGACAGGCTTCCAAGAAACGGCACGGGAATGGCGCTCACCGCCAACCCGCCCCCCCACACCACGCCAGCCGCCGCCAGCGCCTGGACGCCCAGCCGAAGACCCGGAGAAAGACCCGCCCGATCGTCCCAGAACGAGACGACGCCAACGAGCAGCGCCATGCTCAGAATCCAGAGAATTCCGTTCTCCCGAAATATCGCACCTTCACCCAGCGCGATCGTCACGATGATCCCCAGCAGCACGCTTCCGAAGATCGCCAGTCCTCCGGTGCGAGGCAGCGGCTCCGCGTGCAGGGACCGTTCGTTGGGATGGTCGAGGTGATAGAGCCTGGACGCCGGCGAGCAGAGCAGCCTGGTCAACTTGTTCGCCGCAAGAAACACCAGGGCGAGAAGAGCCAGCAGGCCGGCGGTCACGCCTGCCCCTTTCGATACCAGGCGATCAGCTCCGGCAAGGCCTCCGGGAACGTCACGCCCGGGCGATAGCCCAGCTCGCGTGAGATATTCTCCGAGCTGTACCAGGCCGAGCCGGCCAGTTTCTCCAGGGCGTCGGAATCAAACAGAAACCGCTTGCCCCGGACGCGCCCGATCGTATCGCCGGCTCTGCCCAACACCATGAGCGTCCACAGCGGGACATGCCAGGCGGGAATCGGCTTGCCCAGCGCGCGGCAGATCAGCTCGTACAGCTCGCGCGTCGAATAGCCGCGTCCGTCCGTCACGATGTAGCATCGGCCGTTCGCCGCCGGCTGATCGGCCGCAAGCAGCGCGGCCCGCACCACGTCCACGACATGAACCATGCTCCGGCGGTTGCCGAACTCCGGCAGCGGTGGGAACGTCCCGTGATCTATGGCCGCCATCATTTTATAGAGATTGCCCTTGTTTCCGGGCCCGTACACAAGCGGAAGCCGCAGGCACGACACGTGAAGGCCGGCCCGCCTGCCGATGTCGAACGCGAGCCGCTCCGCCTCCAGCTTGGATCGTCCGTAGGGAGTCTCCGGCGGGCCGTTGAAACTCTCATCCAGACATCGCTCGCCGCCTTCGCCCATCGCCTTCACGCTGCTGAACAGAACGAAGCGCCGCGCGCCGCCGGCCACGGCCCCTTCAATGACATGACGGGTCCCTTCCGCATTGACGGCGCGGTAGACATCTTCATCGCCCCGCACCTCGGTCAGCGCGTGGGCCTTCCCGGCCAGATGAAAGACGGTCTCGCATCCGGCGGCGGCTGTCTTCATGGCCTGCGGATCGCGCACGTCTCCCGCCGCAATCTCGACGCCCGCCGGCCAGTCTCCGGAAGGCCCCGCCTCGCGCACCAGGGCTCGCACCGCATGACCGTCGTGCCGCAGCCGCGCGACGAGGTGCCGTCCAATAAAGCCGCCCGCGCCGGTCACCAGCGTCGTCATCGCGCCGCACAGTCCTGAAAGAGCCGCTCGTACGCCCGGCACATGAGCAACTGCTCGAACCGCTCGAGGACGCGCTGCCGCGCGGCCTGCCCCATTTTCCGACGGAGGTCCGGGTCAGCCAGCAGCGGCTCGGCGGCCCGCGCGAAGGCGTCCGGGCTGCCGACGTCGGCCAGCGCACCCGTGTGCCCGTCCGCGACGATCTCATCGAGCGGCGGAATACGGCTCGCGATCACCGGCACCTCCATACTCATCGCCTCGGCAAAGGCCACGCCGAATCCTTCCCGACGCGTCGGCAACATGTAGAGGTCCATGGCGGACAGGACCCGGGGAATGTCCGTCCGGTATCCGGCGAACAGGACACGGCCCTCCAGACCGAGCGTTCTCGACAGATTCCGAAGATCTTCTTTCAGCGGCCCGTCGCCGGTGAGCAAGCACTGTAGATCGGGAAAGCGCTTCGCCAGAAGGCTCACGGTTTGCAGCAGCACATCCAATCCCTTGTCGGGCACAAACCGCGCGACGGCGCCGATGACCGTCGCGTCCGGCCTCAGGCCGAGCTCCACGCGAATGGCCGCTCGCTCGGCCCGATACTTCCCAGGATCGAAGCGCTCGGTGTCGATGCCCATCGGGATCACCCGGATTTTTTCGGGAGGGGCCACGTGAAACGCCAGGCCCCGCGACCTGACGCATTCGCTGTCCACCGCGATCGCGTGGCATAGAAGCGACGCGAGCCGCTCCAGCAGGGAGTACAACCTGATCCGCCACGGGCTGAGGTACTCATGGAACGGAAAGGCGTGCGCCGTGTAGACAATCACCGGCACCCGGGCCAGAAACGCCGCGATCCGGCCGACCATGCCCGCCTTGGCGGTCTGGGTGTGGACCACGTCGAACCGGCGGCGGCGCAGGTGCCGGTAGAGTTCAACTGTCGCGCGCAGATCCGACCAGGGCGCGATGGTCCGCTTGAGCGGGAGCACAAGTACTTCAAACCCCATGCGCCGGAGCGTCTCCACGAAGGACTGGCCGGCCTCGCCGGGATCGTCCGAGCAGGCAAGCACGACCTGGTGGCCCTGCTTGCGCAGATGCTGCGCGAGCGGCACGATGAAGGCCATCTGCACGCTCGACTCCGTGGACATCTCCAGGATGGTCATACCGTGCGAGCGCTTCTCACAGCCTGCCCGTCTCCCGATACCACTGAACCGTCCGCATCAGGCCCGCCCGGTAGCCGAAGGGCACCGTCACGCCCGCACGCGTCCGCAGCCTATCGCCGCTAAACCGGCAGGCGCCGGACAGCGCGCGCACCCGCGAGAATGTCAGGGGCGCCGGCGTGCCGAGCACGTGCTTGGCCGCCTCCGTCACGGCGGCCCCTGCGTACGCCGCCCAGACAGGAATGCGTCGGGTCGGACAGGCCACGCCCAGCGCATCCGACATCGCGCCGACAAAGTCGCGCATCGGAGCCGGATCGGCGACGTGAAAAATCTCTCCGCCCGGTGAAGGCCGCTCACTGAGTTTCAGCAACGCCTCGACCACA
>JAUSHW010000034.1 GCA_030648395.1 Nitrospirales bacterium
ACTGAATTGTCCACGAACATGGGCATGATCGGGTCTGTCGCTGGCATCACCAAGTGCGTCACGATGCAGGCCCTGGACCTGGCGCTTCAGGATCGGTTCGGTAAGAAGTATGTGGCGTCCGGCGGGACCGCCACTCTTGACCAGGCGATCACGAAGAAATTTGCCAAGAAGGAACTGCTTTTGGCCAAGAATCTGGCGGTCGTGAAGAAAGCCTATGATATGGGCGTGGAGTGGGCCGAGAAGAATCACATTGAGTTGATGGTCGCGGCGGCATAAGGGGGAAGGACGGCGCATGTATAATATCGCGGTGGTGATAGATGAAAAGTGCGTGGCGAAGAAGGGCTGTCGCCTCTGTATCATGTACTGCCCCGAAGCAGACTGCATACTCCTGGATACCACCAAGATGGTGGCCAGGGTGGTGATGGATGTTTGCAAAGGCTGCGAGCTCTGCAAGGTGGTGTGCGATGCCGCCAAGCATCAGGCGATTGAAATGCTGGCCGTGGGAGCCGACGGGAAGCTGTTGGCCAAGCAGGGAGAATCGGCGGGGCTGGGCCAGGCATACGCTGGATAGTTCGCTCTGCAGAAGGTTTGTGAAAAGCCCCATGGCGACAGCGTCGTGGGGCTTTTTGTTGGAACGGCCGGGAGGATTTCACCATGAATGACGATATCAGGCGGTCGGTCCAGGAGGCGCAGGAATCCCTGGTGCGTGTCAACCAGGCATTCGAAGGCTATCTGGACGAACTCAAGGCAAACGGGAGCGATCCCTCCGAAATTATCCAGGTGGCCAAAAGCGCCGACGCCTTGAAGGACAGCGGGCATATTTACCTGTCCTGGGCCCGTCATTATGCCGGGATGGGAGGCGATGAGGCTTCAACCGAGGACATCGACGAGGACGAAGGCCGGATCGGCGGGTTCTAGGGACGAAGGGCATTCCTCATGGCTAGTTTACTATTTCCTGGTGGGTGTGTTAAAAAGTTACTTCTGACGTGCTATAGGCAAGTTCCTGAGCCCGTAGTCGAACACATTCCCCGGTAGCTCAGTTGGTAGAGCGTTCGGCTGTTAACCGAATGGTCGCAGGTTCGAGTCCTGCCCGGGGAGCCAACCTTGCGTAAGATAGAAGAACTACAGTTCCACAACACCTATGCGGGCCTGCCGGAGGACTTTCATTCCAGGCTGGCGCCGACGCCGTTCTCCCAGCCTCCCTATCTGGTCAGCTTCAACGCGGCCGCCGCGGCTCTGATCGACCTCGATCCGAACGAGGCCGCGCGCCCTGAGTTCGTGGACTACTTCAGTGGCCGCCGGCTGTTGCCCGGAAGCGACCCTGTTGCCATGCTGTACTCCGGCCACCAGTTCGGCCATTACGTCCCCCGCCTGGGAGACGGGCGGGCCATCCTGCTGGGAGAGGTGCGGAACCGGCAAGGGGAGAAATGGGATCTGCATCTGAAGGGGGCCGGCCAGACTCCCTACTCGCGGGACGGGGACGGGCGTGCCGTTCTGCGCTCCACGATCCGGGAGTACCTCTGCGGCGAAGCGATGCACGGCCTGGGGATCCCGACGACGCGCGGGCTCTGCATCGTGGGAAGCGATGAAGAAGTCCTGCGGGAGGAGGGCGTGGAGACGGGCGCGATGCTGGTACGTCTGGCGTCGACCCACGTGCGGTTCGGATCCTTTGAAGTATTCTACTATCGCCGGCAGTATGAGCACCTTGCCAGGCTGGCCGACTATGTGATGGCCGAACATTTCCCCCACCTCACAGGCGCCGGCGACCGCTACGCCCGTTTTCTTACCGAAGTCGTCGTCCGCACCGCCCACTTGATGGCCAAGTGGCAGGCCGTTGGCTTTGCCCATGGTGTGATGAATACCGACAATATGTCGATTCTTGGGGCCACGATGGACTACGGGCCATTCGGCTTTTTGGACGACTATAACCCCGGGTTCATCTGCAACCATTCCGACCACGGGGGCCGCTACGCGTTCCACCGCCAGCCTGACATTGGTCATTGGAATTTGCACGCCCTGGCCCAGGCCCTGCTGCCGCTGATGACCGAAGAGCAGGCCAAGGAAGCGCTGGCAGCCTACGAGCCGGCCCTGGTTGCCCACTATACGGACCTGATGCGGCAGAAGCTGGGCCTCGAGGAATGGCGCCCTGAAGATGGAGATCTGCTGACCGGCCTGTTGGAGATGATGCAGGCCGATCATGCGGACTACACCCGCACCTTCCGTTCCCTGGGGGGTGTCCAATCCGATCCTTCAAGCGCGAGCGAGCCGCTGCGGGATCTGTTCCTCAACCGGACTGCTTGTGATGCATGGGCGGTTCGCTATCGGGAGCGGCTGCGATCGGAAGGGGGGCGCGACGCGGAGCGGGAGCAGCGGATGGCCCGTGTGAATCCCAAATATGTGCTCCGTAACTATCTGGTTCAGGTTGCGATCGCGCAGGCTACGGAGAAGAGGGATTTTACAGAGATCAACCGGCTGTTGGAGTTGCTGCGCGACCCGTTCGCGGAGCGGCCGGACATGGAAAAATATGCGGCGCTCCCCCCAGACTGGGGAAAACGCATCGTCGTGAGCTGTTCTTCCTAGCCCAGTACTACCAGGACCAGGATGCCCAGCACGATCCGGTAATAGGCGAATGGTTTGAAGGTGTGTTGCTTGATGAAGGTCAGGAAGCCGGCGATGACAAGGAGGCCGGTGACGAACGCCGCCGCCAGCCCGATCGGAAAGAGCAGCGGATCACCCTGAAAGAGCAGGTCGCGGGACTTGACGATCTTGTATCCCGTGGCCGCAATCATGGTGGGCAGCGCAAGCAGGAAGGAGAATTCGGTCGCGGTCGTGCGATCCATCCCCAACACGAGCCCCCCCATGATCGTTGCGCCGGAGCGCGAGACCCCAGGAAAGAGCGAGCAACACTGCGCAACCCCCACCCACCAGGCCTCGCGCAGGCCGATTTGCCCGATCCCCCTGATGCGCCGCTCCTTCACGGCATGCTCGATGATCAAAATTACGGCTCCTCCGGCGATGAGCGCGCACGCCACGGTCACCGGCCCGAACAGATGGGTCTCGATCCATGTGTGGACCGCCAACCCCAGGACGGCCGCGGGGAGGAAGGCGAGTCCTATGCAGTACACGAGGAGCCGGCTGGGAGGGTCCGTCGCGAACCCCTGCAGCAGATCCCGCAGGCGCGTGCGAAAATACACGACGACCGACAGGATGGAGCCCAGCTGAATCGCGATTTCAAAGCTGACGGCGTATTCGCCGGTGAGGCCCAGGGCGTGTCCGACGAGGATGAGGTGGCCGGTGGAAGAGACCGGCAGGAATTCGGTCAGGCCTTCGACCACGCCTAAAATGATGGCTACCCACAGGGTCATAACAGTGCGGGCATCATCGGCAAAGGTGGCGGAATTGTCAAGGACGCCCAGTGGTTGCGCATTCGGGCAGTTGACAAACAGTGGAGTTTCGACTACATCTGGAACGGCGCCTGACAGGGAATACCTGCGCCGGCCGTGGGTCTGAGGGGGGACGGTTGCATGAAAGAGCGGATCATGGGTGTGGCGAGTCTGTGTCTGCTGGCGGCGCTGGCCGGGTGCGTGAGCCAGGGCGCCCACGATCAGAGTCTCCGTGAATTGCAGTCCGCCAAGAGTGACTACGAACGGATCCGCGTTCAGAACGAAGGGCTCACTAAGCAGTTGATGAGCGTGAAGGAGTCCAACGGCAAGCTCAAGGAGGAGATCGAAAAGGTCAGCGCCCAAATCCCGCCGCTCAACGAAGCGATCGTGAAGGAGCGCCAGGCCGGCGAAGGCCGGCTGAAGGACCTGGAGCGCCAGGTCAAGGAATTGACGGCATCGAAGAAGGCCGTCGCGCATGAACTGGAGGTCGCAAAGCAGCGCTACGAGGATTCATTAAAGATCCAAAAACGGCAGGCGAAAGAACTGAAGGAGCGCGAGCAATCCTCCCTGATTCAGCCTCCGACTCAGCCGGCCAAGCCCGCGGCGCCGCCTGCTCCGGAGCCGCCGCAGCCATCTGCCACTTCTGCTCCTGCGTCTGATCAATTGGTGGACATCAATAAAGCCACGCCGGCCGAGCTGACACTGGCCTTGGAATTGGCCAGGGAAGACTCCGACCGACTGGTCAAGAACCGCCCGTACAAGACGAAAGAGGAACTGGTCACGAAAGCCGGGATTGCCAAGGCCACGGTGGATAAAATCAAGGACAGGATCACCGTCGGGCCCTAGCGTTCGCAAGGCTGGAAACGAAGGAAGAGGGCCATGCCACCGACTCGGTGGCATGGCCTTCGTGTTTGTGCGCCGGTTTGACACTATGGCCGGGGTTCCCCTAGGATGATGTTTTGGTTGCATAATTGGGCCGTCGCCTCGTCGGAAGTAACGAGGGCGGTGGTCCAGGTGTCATATAAAGAGGGGCGGAGTCTGCACGCAAGTCTTGCAGCGGAAGGTTGTAGCGGTTGGAAGGAGGAGAGCATGGGACTGAAGGCGATCGCGCTGGCGGCGATAACCGTAAGCCTGGTGGTGGGAGAAGGGATGGGGATCGTCGCGGTCGCCGCCGAGGCCATGTCCCTGCAGGCTGTGCCGGAGGTGTTGACCTTGGAGAAGGCCGTCGACCTGGCGGTCTCCAATCATCCCAGCCTTCGGGTGGCTTCCGGAACACAGGCGGTCAGCGAAGCGAGGGTGGGGCAGGCCCAGTCCGGCTTTTTCCCGCAGCTTCAGGCCCGAAACGCGTATCAGCAAGCGACGGCCAATAACTCCACCTCGTTCGGTGGCGGCCCGGCTACCCGTAACACGCGAGGCGACAATTTCGGCACCTCCCAGAGTAGCGTAACCCTCAACCAGTTGCTGTACGATTTCGGCAAGATCAAGTCGCAGGTTGACGCGGCGCAATTCAACCTGCGGGCTGCCAATTCCGATGCGGAAACGACGTTGCAGACGGTCATCGTCAACGTGCAGCAGGCCTATTTCGGGCTCCAGCAAGCGCACCGCCTGGTCAAGGTCAGCGACGAGGCCATCACGCAGTTCAAGAAGCACCTTGCTCTCGCCCAAGGACGGTTCAAAGCCGGTGTGGCGCCCAAGATCGACGTCACCACGGCGGAGGTGGACCTGTCCAACGCCCAGCTGAATCTGATCACGGCCAGGAACAACGACCAGGTGGCCCGCGTGACGCTCAACAATGCGATGGGGATCAAAGCCTCGGATGGCTATCGCGTGGAAGATCCGGCGCCTGCCCGGCATGAGCAGATTGCCCTGGACGAAGCGGTTGCGGTGGCGATGCGTCTCCGTCCTGAAATGATTTCCCAGCAAGCCCTTGAGCAAGCCGCCGAGGTGACAATCAAGACGGCCCAAAGCGACTTCTTCCCCACGGTCAGCAGCTCCGCCAATTATTCCTACACCGGGCAGGAATCCCCGTTTGTGTATAACTGGAACGTCACGGGCACCGTGAACATCCCGATTTTCAGCGGGTTCCTGACCAAGCAGCAAGTCGCCGAGGCGCGCGCCAACCTTCTCAAGACCAAGGCCAACGGGGAGGTGCTTCGGCAGAACATTCTGCTCGAAGTGAATCAGGCGCTGTTGAATCTGGAGGCGGCGAAGGAGCGCCTGCAAGTGACGGCCGTGACCGTGACCCAGGCGAAGGAACGCCTCGCGCTGGTGGAAGGACGCTACCGGGCCGGGCTCAGCAACGCCATCGAGGTGACGGATGCCGAGGTGGCGCTTGTGAACGCCCAGGTCAACGACGTGGTGGCCATGTCGAGTTATCAGGCCGCGAAGGCCCAGCTTGATCGAGCGACGGGCATCAGCACGTCGGTGAGGGGAGGCTCATGACGCCAGGCAAATGGATTGTCGGAGGGGTTGCGCTCACTGCCGTTCTGGGAGCCGGCGGCTATGTGTACTGGAGCGGAGACCAGAAGCCGCCGGTCAAGTATAAGACCGCGAAGATCGAACGCGGGACGGTGGCCCAGGTCGTCACGGCCACCGGCACAATCAATCCCGTCATCACGGTGCAGGTCGGCAGCCAGGTCTCAGGCATCATTCAGGCCCTCTTCGCCGATTTCAACTCAGTGGTGAAGGCCGGACAGGTCGTGGCGCAGATTGATCCGGTCCCGTTCCGGACCAAAGTCACGGAGATGGAGGCGAGCCTTCAGAACGCCCAGGGGAATCTGGCCCGGGCCCGCGCCGATCTTGCCTTACAGAAGCTTAATTTTGACCGCGCGAAAGCTCTGTTCGAGCAGCAACTGAATGCCCAGCAGGATGTGGATAATGCCCGCACCGCCCATGAGACCTCGCAGGCCACGATCCAGATTGCGGAGGCGCAGGTGAAACAAGCCCGGGCTCAGCTCGATACGGCGAAGGTTAATCTGGAGTACACCACCATTCACTCGCCGGTCCATGGCATCGTGATCTCGCGGAATGTGGATGTCGGGCAGACCGTGGCGGCGAGCTTCCAGACCCCGGTGCTGTTTACGGTCGCCAAGGATCTGACCAAGATGCAGGTCGACACGAACGTCAGCGAGTCGGACATCGGCGGCATCACGAACAGCAAGCCCGCCACGTTTGTCGTGGACGCCTATCCCAATCAAGTGTTCAAGGGTATGATTCTCCAGGTCCGGAACGCGCCGATCACCGTTCAGAACGTCGTGACCTACAACGTGGTCATCGGGGTGGACAATACCGATCTTCGGCTCAGGCCCGGCATGACGGCCAACGCCGCGATCGTTGTCGCCAGTCGGGACGATGTCCTGAAGGTTCCCAACCAGGCCTTGCGGTTCAAGCCGGCGCCGGCAAAGGGTGGAGAGAAGTCGGGCGGCCCGCCCGCGGCCTCTGCGGGGAAACGGGACGGCGCTGGCAAGGGCGGCGCTCCCGAAGGGGCCAGACGCGAAGGCGGTGAGAGCAGGTCCAAGCAGAAGGTCTGGCTGCGCGGCCCTCAGGGAGAGCCGGCTCCGGTGGAGGTCAAAGCCGGCATCACGGACGGCACCTTTTCCGAGCTCGTGGAGGGCGAGTTGAAGGAAGGCGATGAAGTCATTGTTGGAGTTGATATGCCGAAGGGGTCGTACGGCAGCAGCTTGCCGCCCGGATTCGGTTCCCAGCCGTCGCAGCGGCCGAGCACCGGCACGCCGAGAGGGATGTGAGATGAGCCTCATCGTCTGCCGGGACCTCGTCAAAACCTACCACCTCGGCGAGATGGAAGTCCGGGCGCTGCGGGGGGTTTCGCTGACGATCGAGGCCGGCGACTGTGTGGCCGTCATGGGGGCGTCGGGCTCCGGGAAGTCCACCTTGATGAACATCCTGGGGTGCCTCGACGTGCCGACCAGCGGCACTTACGCGCTGGAAGGCACCGATGTGTCCACCCTGGGAGGGAGCCGTCTGGCGGAGATCCGCAACCAGAAGATCGGGTTCGTGTTTCAGAGCTTCAATCTGATTCCCCGGACCACCGCGCGTGAAAACGTGCAATTGCCGCTGTTCTACCGGGGGATGCCGGCCGGCGAGCAGCGGGTTCTGGCCGCGCGCGCGCTGCAGCGCGTGGGGCTCGCCGACCGCGAGCACCATCATCCCTCCCAGCTATCCGGGGGGCAGCAGCAGCGGGTGGCCATCGCCCGTGCACTGGTCACGAGCCCGGCGATCATTCTGGCGGATGAGCCGACCGGCAATCTGGACAGCCAGGCTTCCCGGGAAATCATGGACACGCTGACACAGTTGAACCGTGAGGGCATCACCATCATTCTGGTGACGCATGAAGCGGACATTGCCCGGTATGCCCATCGGATCATCATGATGAAAGACGGGGTCATCCAGTCCGACCGTCCCGCCGGCGACATGTTCGGTGCCCGTCCCGCGCCGCAAGAGGCCGGCGCATGAATTTTCTTCTGATGACGGTGCTGGTAGCGTTCCGCGTGCTGGGCCGGAACCGGATGCGGTCGATTTTGACGATGCTGGGCATCATCATCGGGGTGGGGGCCGTGATCGCGATGGTCAGCATCGGAGAAGGCGCCAAGGCCGCTGTGCAGGCCCAGATCGCCTCTTTCGGCACCAACGTGATCACGATTCTGCCGTGGGCGACCACGACGAGCGGAGTGCGGAGCGGCCATGGCGGGGCGGTGACGCTGACCATCGGCGACATGGAGGAGTTGAGGAAGATTCCCGGCGTCACGGATGTCGGCTGGGCCCGGCGCGACGCGATGCAAATCGTCCATGAAAACAAGAACTGGTTCACGACGGTCAACGGCGTAACGCCCGGCTATCTGGTCATCCGCGGCTGGTCCACCGTGAGCGGGGACTTCTTCACCCAGGCCGACACCGAGACGGCCGCCCAGGGTGCGCTGATCGGCCAGTCGGTCGCCGAGAATTTGTTCGGCCCCGGGGAGGATCCCGTGGGCGCGACGATCCGGCTCAAGAACATTCCGTTCAAGGTCGTCGGGAAGCTGATTGCCAAGGGATACGACACGCGGGGAAGCGACCAGGACGATGTGGTCTTCATTCCGTTCTCGACCGCCGAGCGGAAGGTCATGGGCACCAGATTCATGGGGTCCATCGGAGCCGGGTTTCTTTCGGCGGAAACCCCTGAGGAGATGGCCTCGATCGTCGACGAGGTCAAGCGGGTACTCCGCCAGCGCCATAAGCTGCGGCCGAACCAGGACGATGATTTCACCGTCCGCAACCAGCTCGATACGGCGAAAATCCAGGAGGGGACCAGCGAGTCGATGAAGCTGCTCCTGCTGGCGGTGGCGTCCATCTCGCTGCTGGTCGGGGGGATCGGGATCATGAATATTCTTCTGGTGTCGGTCACGGAGCGGACCAGGGAAATTGGCATCCGCATGGCCGTGGGGGCCAAGCGCCGGCATATCCTGCTGCAGTTTCTGGTGGAGGCCGTGGTGCTCAGCGCCCTGGGCGGGCTGATCGGCGTGGGGGTGGGGGTCGCGGGAGCCAAGGTCGCCTCCAACATCGCCGGGTGGCCGGCCATCATCTCGGGCGACATCCTGGTAATTGCCTTTGGGTTTTCGGCGCTTGTCGGCGTTTTTTTCGGCCTCTATCCGGCCAACAAGGCTTCCCGGTTGAATCCGATCGAGGCGCTGCGGTACGAGTAGGCGCGAGGGAGCGATCGATGTGGAATCAAAACTTCATGTTCACGCAGGACGGGACTGCGCCCGTGGAGAAAACCGAGAATGAGCTGTTCCACGATATCCCGCAGGCGTTGGACAGCGCGGCGCTGAACGGGGAGCGGTACATCTCTGTCTGGGTGCAGGGCGAGGAGGAGAAGGGCGGGCCGGTGGCCTACTCGAGCGTCTACGCGCGGACGGCCATACTGGACGTCGGTCGCGGGACGGGCATGCTGCAGCCGCTCCAGGGCCGCTCGCATCAGATCAAGAAACTGCTGTCCGAGGCGCAGAAGACCTGGATCAAGGCATGGCTGATGAAGACGTCCGCCGAGGCCTGGGACAACAGCGAGGACTCGTTCAAGATGATTTTTGAGGAAGAGTGAAACGGGCGGGAAATAAAAAGGCCGGCGCTGATTGAAGCCGCCGGCCTTTTCGTTCTTACAGGAAAGGGAAAGGGAAGATTACTTCGTCTCCGCCTTCTTTTCCTTCTTTTCCTTCTTGCCCTTCTTGCCCTCGTCCTTCTTCATCTCACCAGCAGGAGCGGCGGCGGCAGGAGCGGCGGCCGCAGGAGCGGCGGCAGGAGCGGCATCCTTCTTCTTCTCATCCGCGAAGGTGGAACCGGCAAAGGTCAAGCCGATCATCACCGCGAACAGCGCTGCGAAAATTGCCTTCATTTAGAATCACCCCCTTCCTTTTTGGAGAATGTGTGCACACTGGTAGTCATAGCATTTCATATGCCAGGTCAGCGAATCGTGTCATCCTTAAATATTGAAATATTTCAATATGTTGGATGATTTGAATGGCGTAGGCTGAAGTCCTGGTTGTTGACTTGCCGGGTTTGGGGCATCGACTACCCGGATTGCGCCATCATTGGGGGGCTTCGTTGCAAATGGGGGGACCGCCACCTATACTCCCCCCGCCGATCATTAAGGGGATGAATATGGCGCATGGTCGAACGTGGTCGTGGGTGGTTGGGGCTGGCGTCTGCCTGCTGTCCGCGGCGCTCTGGGCCTCAGTCGCCGGGTTCCAAAACGGTCCCACGAGTTCCGTTACCACTCCCGAAGTGCTCTATTCGCCGGAGGACCGGCCGGCTGATCGCCTGGTGGCTCTTTATGAAGAGGCCCGGCAAAGCATCTATCTGGCCGTGTACAGTTTCACCTATCCTCCGATCGTCCGGGCGTTGGTGGCGGCGAAAAAGCGCGGGGTGGATGTCCGCGTCATTACCGATCGCGGGAAACTGGACGATCAAAAACAACGGGCGGCCCTGGAGACGTTGCGTCTCGCCGGAATCCCAATCAAGGTCAACCGGCACGACGGGTTGATGCATCTCAAGCAGGCCATCGTGGATGACCGCGTGAATACGTCGGGCTCGATGAACCAGACGACCAGCGCCGCCCGCTATAACGACGAGCGGCTGGACATCCTGCACGATCCCGTCAGTACACATCGGGCGAAGGAAAAATTCCTGAAGATGTGGGCCGACCACAGTCGCTACGAAGATTGGCGATGAAGATTGAAGTGGTCGTCGTGGGGGCGGGGGGCGGTGGCGCCATCCTGGGCCTGGCGCTGGCTCAGAGGGGCGTCTCCGTGCTGGTTCTGGAGCGGCAGCCGGGTCCGCCCACCGCTCTTCGAGGCGAAACAATCCAGCCGAACGGCCAGCGGATTCTCGATCAACTGGGCATCCTCCCGGCGCTCACGCCGGAGACCGTCCAGGCCGTGCAGCGCTTTCACTTCGTTGGGATCGGCGGCGAACGGCTCTGCACGATGGACTACGGCATGCTTCCCGCGCC
>JAUSHW010000035.1 GCA_030648395.1 Nitrospirales bacterium
TCGATGCTCATGAAGCTTCTCTTGTGGGTACGAGCTTGAAAATAATGGCGCCAGAAACCATTTTGCCCTCTCAAAACCCTCAGCGAGTATAGCCCCGCCCTTATGAGTTGTCACGCAAGACTAAGGATGAGCGGGAGCGAGGAGCGGTTCGTTTTGTATCTTGCCGGATACAGGGAAGGGAATGAGGGTATCAGAAGGGGTTCAGGCACATTTTCTCGGAAGAAAATGAGCCAGACCCCGCGCGGGCCAGTCCCCGCGGGATTAAGGCTTATTTCCGCTGGCAGGCAGGGCAGTAAAAAGAGCTGCGCTCGCCTTTCAATCGGCGGATTGTCCCGCCACAGCCGGATGGGCAGGGCAGGCCGGCCTTGTCGTACACCCGGTGTCGCTTCCGGTACTCCCCTTTCGTCCCGTCGGGCGCCAGAAAATCACGCACGCTGGAGCCGCCGGCTGCAATTGCTTCCCGGAGCACGGCACGCATGCTGTCGTAGAGCCGCCTGACCGCCGGAGCCCTGAGCAGGCTCGCCGGCCGGTAGGGATGCAGGCGGGCGCGATACAGGATCTCGTTCGCGTAGATGTTGCCGATCCCGGCAATCACCTGCTGGTGCATGAGCAGGGCCTTCAGGCGCCCGCGCCGCTTGCCCACGAGCGCGCGGAACTCCTCCCAGCGTACGGTCAGAGGATCGCATCCGAATCGTCTGGCCGCATACCGTTGAAGCCCGGACCGGTCCAGCAAGTACACCCCCCCGAAACGCCTGGGGTTCCAGTAATACAACGTCGGGATGGATCCCGTCAGCGAGAGCGTGAGATGCGTGTGCTTGCGGTAGGACGAATCCGGCAGGGTGAAGAACAACAGCCCCGTCATGCCCAGTTCAAACACCAGGACTCGCCGGTCGTCCCCCTTCTCGCATTCCAGGACGACGCTCTTCCCGAGGCGGCCGGCCGCCGCCAGACGCGCGCCCCGATACCAGGAAAGGGTGGACAGCCCTTCGCGAATGATGTCGTCCCGGCCGACCAGGCAGTCCGCGATGGTGGCGCCGAGCAGGCGTTCCCGCAGCCGGCGCGCGACCGTCTCGGCCTCGGGCAATTCAGGCATGTCAGGCCGGGCCGGTACTTTTCTTGCGCAAGGCCCTGATGAAGACGATTGAGGCTTCCAGGTTCGGCAGCGGCGTTGCCCCCGGGCGGCGCGCGGACACCAGCGTGACCGCTTCCTGGTACGGCATGTCCTTGACCAGGCACAGGTAGGCGATCACGACCGAGACGGACCGTCCCATCCCCGCCCGGCAACAGACTATGAGACGGTTTCCCTTCTCATGCTGCTCCAGCCACGCCACCGCCTCATCAAGCTGGACAGGATCGGCCTCGGCAAATTCCTTGAACGGTATCCAGGTGTAGGCCCGGCCGGCCGGCGACTCGATCTGATTCTCGGCCGCGACGTTGAGCACGACCGTGATGAACTTGGCCGGCTTGGCCGCGTCTTCCGCGTTGCCGACGGCTAGGAATTCGTTGATCGGGTGCATGGGACGGTGATTATAGCCAAGGGTCACCGGCATGACAAGAGCGCTGAAAACCGCCGGTCCCGGATTGCGGACGGGCCGTTCTATCCGCTACAGTGGGAATAGAGGGACACACCATTCGATGGATTTTGACGATACCGAACAGCGATTGACCGCCATGGCGTGCCCGGTCTGCAAGACCAGCAGCGGCTTCACGATCCCGCGCGATTCCCGCATCACGGACGGCGAATACAAGGCGTTCTGCAAGGGCTGCCGCTACAACATGCCGATTCACATGGACATGGTCAGCTACATGCGCAGCCAGCCGGACGTGGCCTATTGGCTGAAGGGCATGCGCTGTCCGGCCTGCGAAAAGAGTGTCGGACAGCTGGACTTCTGGGCGCAGCCGTCCGTCCGCGGGGCGCTCTATTTCATCACCTGCACCGCCTGC
This sequence comes from Nitrospirales bacterium, assembly GCA_030648395.1. GTDB lineage: Bacteria > Nitrospirota > Nitrospiria > Nitrospirales > NS-4 > SCTG01. The sequence goes on from JAUSHW010000035.1 coordinate 1,945, forward strand.
CGAAACCCCTTCGTCGAGAAATCCTCCCTGGAAGCCTTCGAGTAAGAATCACGCCACGGGGCGGATGAGTTCCACCTTCGCCTCGCGGCCGATGCGGCCCACCGCGCCACGCCGTTCGATCTGATCCACCCGGACGATCGCTCCCCGATGCCAGCGGTCAAACGCCGCATTCGCCTCTGAGCGGGCCTTCTCCAGCCGCCCCACCAGCGGACGGCCCTCCTCGTTGCACAGCCAGGCCCGCCGGTCTCCCTTCATGACCATCACCTCGCTCACGACCCGATAGACATCGGGTTCCCTCTTCGCGATCGTCAGGCCATCCTTGCGCAGGAGCAGATAGGAGAACTTCAGCGCATCCTTGATGAAACCCACGGCGCGGTCGATCTCCTGGATCACCACAGGAGGCGTCCAGGGCCGCTCCTCGTGGCACCAGTCACCCTCACGCACAAGCGCCGGGCAGGGCCGCTCATGCAGGCACGGGCTATAGACCGTCGCCGGTCCCTTGGCCACGAGCCGATCCCGGACATGATGAAGCGCGCGCGTCGTCTCGCGGAGCGCCGGCTCAATGACCATCAGGGTCCCGTCGGGCGCCAGAGCCTTGAGAAGGGACTCAAGCAACTTGACCCGGTCGGCAACGGGGTCCGCCGCCGAACAATGCAGTTCGTTCAGGCTGTTGGCCAGAACAACAAGATCAAACGGCCCCTCTTTTTTCCACGGGGCCTGCGCGTCGGCTCGTTCAGCATCCGCCTGCCTCGCGCGAAACGCATACACCGGCTTCTCCGCGCGGCCACCCGATAGCACGGTCCAGAGGGCTTCCGCCTCCTGCAACGCCTGCCGGTTGCGATCCACCGCGATCACTTCCGAGCCGTCATGGCCGGTCTGGCCGAGTCGCGCCAGGTGGTCGAGGACGGCCAGGGAGGCGGTCCCAGGCCCGCTGCCCACGTCCAGGATCCGCAACGGGCGCACGGGAAGCGCCGGCATCTCCCTGAGCAGGTCGGCGACCTTGGCGTAGTTGACCGGGAAAAAATACAAGAGGTACGCGCGGCGCAAATCGCGATCGGCGAGGTAATCCGCAAGGCGCCCGTCCCGCCCGGTCGTGAACAATGCCGAGAGCCGCCGAACGCCTTCGATGACGTCGCGGTCCGGGCTTCCGCCGCGCTCACGAAGGGCCGCGAGCAATTCCGCGGGAAGAGTGTCAGTGAGCATCACGTTCTCCAATTGACCGACGCCGCAACGGTGGTGTAAGGTCGATTACCCTGCCAATTGTAACCTATGAGGAGCGCCCCATGACCGATCCAATCAAAGAAGCCTATATGAATATCGAGCGGGCCATGTACGAGTTCAACGTCCTCCTGGAGCGGCACGTCGTGACCCTGCGGGAGTCTGAAGCCTCCGATCCCACCAAGCTCGAACGGCTGACGCACGGCGCGAAAGCGATGCGTGACAGCAGCGCGATCTTTCTCAGCTACGCCAAGTTCATCGCCGTCGGCATGCCCGACAGCGAAGAGATGATCGAAGAGTAGCGCCTGAAAAAAAAGGGCCGCCCGGTTGCCCAGGCAGCCCCTTCCACTTCGAAAATCCAGTCGCCCGTTAGATGTTCTGCATGAAGTGGGCGACCTCGGCCTGGCTGACGTCCCGCCCCATGATGGCTGAATCGGGAACCGTGATGGACTTCTTCCCCGTCAGGCCGCCGATCACCTCATCCACGATCATCTCCACCGGCATGGACATCCCGCCGTACACGTGCGGGCCGGCCACGATTTTGGCATTGGAGTAGCCATAGATCGCCGCCGCCACGTCCTTGGCGAGCCAGCCGACGTAATTGAACTCCGGAATCACAATGAGTTTCGCCTTCGCGCAAAGCTGGCGCAGTTCCTTGATCGGGAACGGACGGAGCGACCGGATCTTAATCAGGCCGACGTTGACCTTTTGATCTTTGCACAGCCGAATCGCCTCACGAGACTGGGCGCAGGCGCTGCCGGACGCGATGATCACCGCCTCGGCGCCTTCCACATTCTCGGCCGTGCACAGCCCGCCCATGTATTGCTCAATGTACCGGCGCGACCGCTCCACCGCCGCCCAGACTTCCTGCTGCCACACGGCGTGAATGTTATAGGCCATGAAGTTGCTCTTCTGGACCGGCGCATCTCGGGACAGGCGGGCCGGCGGATTCTCGGCGTCCAGCACCGGCACCGCGCCCTTCCAGGCTTCGCGTGGGGGCAGCTTGATGTCTTTTTCCTGCATGTCCACGTAGCTGCGGGCATGCGTCACGAAAAATCCGTCGCAGGCCACGCCGACAGGCAAGGTCACGTCGTTCTTCTCGCTGATGATGAAGCCCTTCATGATGAAGTCAAACAGATCCTGCTGGTTCTCGGCGTGAAAAACGATCATGCCGCAATGCAGGAGGTAGGCCACCTCAATATTGTCCGGCTGGATCGCCAGCGGTGCGTTGACGACACGGCACGTGAACATGGCGACGGCCGGAAGCCGGTGCCCCGGCCATGAGGCGATCGGTTCGATCCCGCGGAGCGTGCCGGGACCGGCCGTTGCCGTAAAGCAACGGACACCCGCCCTCGAACCTCCGGCGATGGCCGACATGACGCCGTATTCTTCCTCGCCGCGATAGTATTCCTTGACGTACCCCTCTCCATACAAGACGCCGATCAACTGCATCGTCTCGCTTTGGGGGGTGATTGGATAGGCGACCGAGAAATCCACATTGGAGCGCCGCACCGCTTCTTTTGCCGCCTCGCTGCCCGTGATGAACTCACGCTTGCGTGGGGCTTCAGAAAACATGTATTCGGGCGTCACGATCCGCTGCTTTTTCGCTCCCTCATGCGGATCCTTCGTGCCGCCGCCGACCTTGATCGGTGCCGCTGACGTTATCGGATCCCCTTGCGGGTTGGTTTTCTGTTCGGATTCGAGAGGGTTGCTCATCGTAGTCTCCTCAATCTGGGAGTCAATAAGTTGTCGCGATCAATGCGGCTTCTGTCCTTCCGGGGGCATGCGCACACCGGCAGGAGGAGGAGACGCCAGTTTGAACGACAGCGGATTCACGTGAGTCTCGTCCCCATTGACGCGGCTCTGAAGGCCGGTGTAGCGGACGGTCCTGCCGTCGGCCGGGAGGGAGATTTTCATTTCCTCGCGCACCCGTTTGAATATCTTGGCCACTTTCCGCAGTTTGGCGACATCCATATCGTGCACGCTCAGCATCGCGTCTTCATGGCCCTGCTCGGCACAGAGCGCTGCCGTGCAGCAATTGGTGCCGGCGCGAATCATCTTCAGCGTCAGATTCGCGTAGTGACAATGCAAACCGACGAAAATGCAGGCCTCAATCTTGTTGCCCCAGATCGTCAGGTTCGGGTGGTTCGGATTGATGACCTCCTCCGGATCCACCTTCGGATACTTCGGCCGGTAGTCCGGCATGGGGATGATGAAGACATTGGGAATCTGCGCGGCAATTTCCAGCACGGCTTGCGCCTTCTCAACCGCGTGCTCATTCCAGGCCCAGAGCACCATGGGGCCGGGAAAGATCGTGGCGTTCGGCTTGGTCAGCATCTGCCGGGCGATCTCCGCGATCGCGATGTCCTCAGGAGTGTGATGCCCGTAAGCGATGCCGACTCCCGAGGGAGGCAATTCCACGCCGAGCTGGGCGGCGGACGGCGGCATGAAGCCCGCCGGTCCCGGCACAATGATGCGATCTTTCTCAGCAGGAAGGGTTTTCAGCGACATCATTATTAGTTCCCTCCCTTACGCGACTTCAACCGGAGCGGCAAGCGCCTTGGTCCCGCCCTGGTCGAGGTAGGTGATGCGATCGGTGATGGCCGCCTTGGGCAGTTGGTCGATCATCACCATCGTGATGGCATGGTGCTTGGCCATGTTGTCGCACACCCATACGCACTGGGCGCAGCCCTTGCACCGGTCCACCGCCACGTACGCCGCGCCGTACTTGAGGCCCTTCTCCTTGCCCGCATTGTCGTCATAGAGAATCGTGTTGGCCTCCGGGCAGTACTGCGTGCACAGTTTGCAACTCGTCGCGGCACAGATGTCAACGTCAATATCGGCAACAAGATACATGCAGATCTCCTCTTTCTCGGGATCAGCGGGAGGCAGTCTCGGCGGCGGCCAGGTCGTCGGCCTTCTTGGCCGCGGCCCGCTCCTCGACGCCCCATCCATGCTCCTCAGCGTAGTCCCAACCGGCCTTGATAACGGCGATGTTCTTGTCTATCAATTCCTGCTTCTTCTTGAACTTCTTCTCCACCACGCTGTCCAGCGCCGCGGTCCCTCCGGAAACCACGAAACCTTTCCCCAGGAACCGATCCTTCACGGCTTCTCCCAGCGCCTCGAGCGTGGTCAGCCGGGTGATGGCGCCGATGGCCCCCATCAACGCCATGTTGGTCGCAAGGTCCAGTCCCGCGACTTGCATCGAGATCTGCGTCGCCGGCATGTAATACAGTTTGGCGTTCCGCTCCTTGAGTTCATTCGTCTCCAGCGGGGGCAATTTCATCGGCCCATCGTGGTTGATCAACAGGATGCCGTTCTGCTTGAGCCCGAAATAGAAGGGCATCGTGTACGACTTGCCGTGCGTGATCACCTGCGGATGGAAGATGATGCAGATGTGGGGAAAGGTGATCTCGCCGATCTCGTAGATCGGCTCGTCCGAGACCCGCACGTAGCTCTCGACCGGCGCCATGCGCTTTTCCGACCCGTAGAATGGAACAATCGAACTCTCCCCTCCGGCCCTGATCACCGCCGTACTGAGGATGTGCGAGCCGGTCACGACCCCCTGGCCACCGACGCCCGCCATGCGAATATTGAAGCGCTTTGCCATGTCTGTCCCTCCCTCTTCCCCTCTCAGGGAACGTGCAATCTACGCCTTTGGAAGGGCCGCCGCCGGCTTCGGCAGGTATTCCTTGAAGCCGTATCGCGTGGCCAGATACTCCTTGGCCTCGTCGCTGACGTACTCGGAGAACGCATACCGATCGGTCTCGACGCTCTTGGCATCCTCCAGCACCTTGTCGGTCGGAATGGAGTACTCGATGTTGCAGGACGTGTAGGCCTGGATATACGTCGGTCCGATCTCACGAGCGATCAGGACAGCCTTTTTGATCACGCTCTCGACGCGCCGCGGGTTATTCGGCACGACCGTGGCCACATAGGCGCAGCCCGCCAATTTGGCCATCCCGATCATATCCATCTTCTCGAACTTCTTGCCCAGCGGCGCCATCTTGAGAACCTGGCCCTTGTTGGTCATGCCGCTCTCCTGGCCGCCGGTGTTCCCGTACACTTCATTGTCCAGCATGATGGTGGTGAACCGTTCCTTACGGAACCAGGAATGCAGCGTCATGCTGAATCCAATGTCGGCCATGCCGCCATCGCCGGCCATCACGACCACATCCTTGGGGATGTCCCCGAAGCGCAGCTTGAGTCCCCGGCTCAACCCGCTGGCCACGGCATTCTGATCGCCGTAGTTGCCATACACGAAGGGGATGGCCGCCTGGGAAATCGCCAGGCGCCCGCACCCGGCTGTTCCCACCGTGATCGTGTCCTCAGGATTGGGGAACGAGATCATGGCCAGGCGGATGAACAGGGTCATCGCGCAGCCGGCGCACATGGGATGCTCCTCGAGAATTTCCTTGAACGACCCCATCTGCGAGACGGTTGTTTTCTTGCCGAAAGGACCGTGCTCCACCATATCGCGATATTCCTTGGGCATGAACTTGTCAAACCCAGGGGAAAACTTGACGTAATCGAGACTCATATGGCCACCCTCCTTAGGTTCAATCCGAACCCATATCGTATATCGCGCGAAGAACGCGAAAATTCTCTTACGTTACAATGCATTAAGTGACTGGTCCTACTCGCGAAAGTAACTGGCGAAGCTTATCAAACGACCGCGAATATTGTCAATGTGAAAAAGCCTCCGACCAACCACATCCGCGACTGCTTTTAAGCAACTTGAGGGTATGACAACCCCTGCTTCAATGCAACCCAAAAGAAGACCTACTTTACTCGCTTACGAAGGCCTAATTTAGACCCCGCTGATAGGCCTTTGGCCCTATAGCTCTCAAGCAATTGAAATGTCAGCATAAATTACTGAACTGTCGTGTTATTTTAGCGAACCGTTAGAATCATCCTTGTTTTTCTTGCTCTCCGGTATGACGTTCAATATAATTTCACTGAATTGGGGTATCAGTTATACACCGTAAATAATAGAGCCTCGCAATGCCAACCTCGCCCAAAACGATCACGACGGATTTAATCGACGCCATCAAGAAGGCGACGGCCGAACTTGCAGCCGACGCGCCGTCCGATTATAAGTTCTGCCGCTACGCGGACATTCGACTCGAAGCGATCGAGGAGAGGCAGGCCGGAGCGGAAAACGGCGCCCCCAAATATTCCACCGAAGACAGCCTCCTGGCGGTTGGAATCCGGGTGCTCGCCGGAGACGGCGTCATCGCGCCGGGGTATTTCGGCCAGTCCCTGGGTACGGCCGATCTCCCCCACCTGTCCAAAAGGCTGGCGGCCGGTATGAAGCACGCGTATGAGCGCGCCATCGCCAACGCCCGCCAAAAAGCCCGCGCCAGGAGCAAATACAAGGAGCTTGGTGAGTCCTTGTACGACACCCGTCTGGCTCCGGTCGAAGCTCATCGTGATACCGTCAAAGCCGACTACGCCATCGATCCCCGGCGAGTCAGGATCGAGGACATGGTCCGGTACGTCACCGATGTCTCGCGCGCGGTCCAGGATGTCGACGAACAGCTGCACTACAATGCCGTCAGCGCCGTGACACAGTTTTCGCGCGAACTCTTCACGAGCTCCGAGGGGGCCTGCATCGACCAGTCCTTTGCGCTGACAAGCGGAGGCGCGTATGTCGTTGCCGTCAGTGAAACTGGCGACCAGGAGCTGTCCGACACCATCGGCCATCAGCGGGGATGGGAGGTCATCACCGAGGGCATCATCGAGGAGCACATCCGCAACCTCGACCTGCTGACCTTTGCAACCAATCTCGCCCGCGATGCCGTCAAGCTGGCCAACTCCCCGCCGATGCGTAACTCGGACAAGGAAGTCGTGGTGGTCACCGATCCGCATTTCAACACCCTGTTGTCGCATGAAATCATCGGGCATCCCACCGAACTGGACCGGGCGCTGAAAATGGAGACCGCCTATGCGGGCCGAAGCTGGCTGCTGCGCTCCCTGCAGGACACCCAGATCGGCAAGAAGATCGCCTCCCCCCTCGTCACCGCGTACTCGGACCCCTCGCTGCCGGGATTCGGGCATTACAAGTACGATCACGAAGGGACGCCCGGAAAGAAGGTCGCGCACATCGAGAAGGGTGTATTCAAGGGCTTCATGAATAGCCGGCAGACCGCGGCCATCCTCGGAGTCGCTCCCAACGGCTCGTGCATGGCCACGGAAGCCCATCTCGTGCCCCTCGTGCGGATGTCCACGACCGTCTTCGGCGCGGGCACGCAGGCGCCCGAAGACATCATCCGCGACGTCGACAAGGGGTTTTACGTCGTGGGGCACCGCATCCCGTCCATCGCCGAATCGCGGGAAAACTTCCGGATCTCCGCCCAGAAAGTCTACGAGATCCGCAACGGGCAGATCGGACAGCTGTACCGGGGTGGAGGCATCATGGCCGACACCAGGGACTTCCTGATGAAGGTGGACGCGATGGGACGGGATTTCCGCCTCTACCCCATCCCCAATTGCGGGAAAGGCCAGCCGATGCAGAGCCGTCGCTTGGGGAACGGCGGGCCGACGATACGCAGCCGCGCCCGCCTCACCGGCCTGGCGTAAGGATCTCCTTATGATCACCCTGCCGATACTCAAGCGCACCGCCGAAGACGGGCTCCGCTGGCTCCGGCGCCAGAAGGACGTCCAGGAAGCGGAAGTGTTCGTCGCCAGCAACGCGAGCCTGACCGCCCGCCTGAATTACACCTCGCACATTCCCTGCAACGGCGTCGAGGAACCGAAATCGTCGGAGTCCTACGGGATCGGCGTGCGGGCCGTCTTCGGCAACGGCAAGAGTCCGTGCATCGGGCTGGGCAGCGAAGCCGGCGATCTCTCGCTGAACGGGGTGAAGACGGCCCTGGGAAAAGCCCGCCGCAGCGCGGTCTCCGATCCGGAATTCACGACCCTGCCCCGTCCTTCCGCGGAACGGCGCGCGCTGGCCAAATACCACGACGCCGCGGCCATGGATCTGAAGGACTCGGACCTCGTCCAGGCCGGCTGGCGGATCCTCACCAGGGCGCTGGATGAATTCACGGCGGCCGGCCGCCTGAAGGCCCTGGCGAAGGGCGGGCACAAGTTGCGCGATCTGGGCCTCATCGTTGGAGGCGACGTCACGTTTCTGCTGGAACGGATGGCGATCGGATCCACCCGCCTGCCCAAGGTCCAGACCGATGAGTCCACACTGATCGCCTCCTTTGTCACCGCCATGGTGGAACGGGAGGGCGCGAAGGGCACCGGCTTCGGCTGCAATACACGATTGAGCGCGTTCAAGGGAGACGCCGGATCCGAAGCGGCCCGGAACGCCATCGCCCAGATCGGCGGGGTCCGGGTCACGGACGGCGACTACGCCGTGATTCTGGGGGCCCAGCCCGTCTCGGACCTTGTAAATCATCTGATCCTGCCGAGTCTCGAAGTCGGGAGCTTCTACGATTGCAGCTCGGCCTTCCACGGACAACTCGACCGCCAGGTCGCGCACCACACGTTCAGCCTGTATGACCATGGGGCGCTGCCGGGACACATGGGCAGCAAGGGGATCACCTGCGAAGGCCTCCCCACCGGGCGGACCGATCTGATCAGGAACGGGAAGCTCGTCGGGCTCCTGTCGAGTTTTTACGAAACGGAGCGGATCCTGCGGGACCCCGCCGCCAGGGACAAGCTCGGCGTACCCCCGGAGGACCACCTCGACGCCCTGGTGCCGCGCAACGGATTCCGGTATTCAGGAGGCGGTGGACGCCGGTTCGACATGGTGCCCTCCGTCTCGCCCACCAACGTCCTGATCGAAAGCCCGGAGAAGGCGACCCTCGAGGGCCTTCTGCGCCGGGTGCAGAACGGCGTGTACATCGGCCGGATATGGTATACCTATCCCATCAACGGCCTGCGGGCCGGGGATTTCACCGCGACGGTGGTCGGCGACTCGTACGTGATCAAGAACGGCAAACTGGCGGCGCCCATCAAAGCCAACACCATTCGCATCAACGACAACATTCACAACGTCCTGCGCAACATCATGGGCATTACCGGCAAGGGCAAGGGAACGGTCGCCTGGGCGGCGGATGAGGTCGTGTACGCGCCTGACATCGCGGTCTCCAGGCTCACGCTCAACGAGATCGCCGGCTACATGGAGTCTCTCTAATGCCGGATGAACCGACCAAGCCAGCCGGCCTGATTCAGCCGGGGCCGCCTCCCGTCGGCACGCCCGGCGGCATCCACAACCGCCCCCCGGTCCCGGACGCGGGCGGCAAGGCTGAGTGCCCCAAGTTCATGAGCCATGGCCCCTGCGGCGGCGTGCGCAAGGGCGGGTACTGCGAGGTCTTCCCCGAAATGATGTGTCCGTGGGTCGTCCTGTATTTTGAGCTGGAGAAGGTCGGTCAGACCGACTGGATGACGAAAGTATGAAGAAGAGCGGCTACACCGACAGGCACGCGCGCAGCGGGATCGAGGCGCGGCTGCCGGCGATCGAGACCTGGCCGAATCAGTTCAAGGGGTACGAGATCACCATCGAGGTGCCGGAGTACACCGCCATCTGCCCCAAGACCGGTCTCCCCGACTTCGGCACAATTCGCATCGTCTATATGCCGGGCAAGCACTGCCTCGAACTGAAATCCCTGAAGATGTACATCCACGCCTACCGCAATGTCGGCATCTTCTACGAGAATGCCGTCAACCGCATCCTGAAGGACCTCGTCACCGCCTGCCGCCCCATCCACGCCCGCGTCACCGGCGAGTTCGCCGCCCGGGGAGGGCTGTCAACCATCATCGAAGCCCGATACCCCTCCTGAACTATTCGAATTTCGTGTATTCGCTGAAGATGTAGTCCATTTCCGCGAGCTTGTTCTCGATCGAAAACGGCACCATCTCGGCGTAGGCGGACAGGATGACGACGGCGTTCATGTTGGCGTCTTCTTCCGACGCGCTGGCCAGCCGTTTCGAGATGCCGCGATTCACGTGGCCGACGGATTTATAAATCTCCACCAGCTTCTTCAGGTCCCAATCCGGCTGCTTCCCCTTCCGCATCAACAGGTACTGGGCGGTCAGGTACATCGACACGGCCCGATAGACGGTCTCCTCCAGGGAGCCGAACGGCAGGTGAAACTTCACCATCGGACGCAGTTTGTCCATCACCGGGCAGTTGCTCGTGACCATGTAAATGCCGATGATCGAGCTGAGGCCCTTCTGCAGGGTCGTCTGCTTTTCGTACGTGCGCTCGGGAGTCTGGACCTGGACGCCCGTGTTTTCATACGACTGGGAGTCCTTGAACGTCTCGACCAGGTTCGCCAGGTTGACCGCCACCGGGCAATACTCGACGTCATCGCCCAGGGGGCACTCCTCGCACTGCTTGTATTTCAGCTTTGTCCAGTGAGGTTTCGGCAGGTCTTTGGGCGTGACCAGTTCCAGCGTGGACGCATTGAGCAGGACTTCAAACTGCTTGACCATGCTGTCCGGGAACTTGAACGTGTAGAGAAAACGGATGGTGTCGGATGGTTTCCTGTCGGACATGCGGAAAACGATACCATAATCCGGCCTTTCCACGAAAGGCAAAAGAACCGACGGCACGCCCGGCACACCCGGTGGCGTTGCCCGGCACCCTGTGCTATCCTGCGCGCCGTGACAGGATCACCGCGCCGCACAATCGTTGCGTGGACGCTCTACGACTTCGCCAATTCCGCCTTCTCGGCCATCGTCTACGCGACCGTCTTTCCCGCCTACTACGCCAACACCGTGGTCGGCAACGCGGACGGCCGCGGCGATTTCTGGTGGGGGCTGGCCGTGTCCGTCTCGATGGCCGTCGTCGCCCTGACCTCCCCGTTCCTCGGAGGCATCGGCGATCATGCCGGCCTCCGCAAACCCCTCCTGATCGGATTCACCCTGCTCTCCGTCGCCGCGACCGCGCTGCTTGCGACGGTCCAGCCCGGCATGGTCCTGTGGGGCTTCGCACTCGCCGTCATCGGCATCGTTGCGTTCGAGGCGGCCTTCGTCTACTACAATTCGTACCTGCCGCGCATCGCACCGATTGAGCAACTCGGACGGGTTTCGGCCGCGGGATTTGCCGTCGGCTACGTGGGGTCGATCACGGCGTTCCTGGCCGCCTGGCCGTTCGCCGCCGCGCAGGCGTACTGGGGATGCTTCCTCGCCGCGGCGGCCCTCTTCGGCCTCTTCTCGATCCCCGCCTTCGTGGTCCTGCCGGCTGACGCCCGGCATCCCATGACGCTCCATGAATCCGTCTCGCGCGGCTTGCGTGATACCCTGGCCACGCTACGTGAGATCGTCACATCACCTGCGCGCACGGCGATGCGGCGGTTTCTGCTGGCCTACCTTATTTACGAGGACGGCGTGAACACGGTCATCGCGTTTGCGGGTGTGTTCGCGGCGAAAACGCTCGGCTTCGCCATGACCGAGATCATCGCGCTGTTCATCGTGATCCAAATCACCGCCCTGGCAGGGTCGGCGTTATGGGCGCGCCCGACGGACCGCCGCGGGCCGAAGTTCGTCGTCGGCCTCATGCTGATCCAGTGGACGGCGGTGACGGTGGCAGCATACTTCGTGGAGGTTCCGTGGCACTTCTGGATCGTCGCGATCCTGGCTGGCACCGGCCTTGGCGCCATTCAAGCCGCCAGCCGCACCTTTATGGCCACGCTTGTGCCGGCCGGACGAGAGGCGGAGTTCTTCGGATTCTATGCCCTCGTCGGCAAGAGCGGCGCGATCCTTGGGCCGTTGGTGTTCGGCCTGACGTCGGCTGCGTTCGGAGGCAACCAGCGGATTGCGATCATGACGGTGGGACTATTTTTTGTGGCCGGCCTTCTCTTGCTGCGGCGCGTCCCCGCCGGTGGGCCGACCATACAGCGGTAAGCGCCATGGCGAGGATCGAGCCGCTGAGGGCCGCGGTCATATCCTTCTGGGCGTCCCAGATATCGCCCTGAGTCCCCAGATAGGCGTCCCCAAGCTCCGGGCTGACGACCTGGGCCACCCAGGATTCGATGATTTCAAAAAAGCCGCTGAGCGCCAGCAAGGTGATGATGGGAATGCCGTATGTCCAGTACCCCTGGACGTGAGACTTGCGGACAAGCAGCTCCCGGATGGGATAGGTCAGCAGCAATCCAGACGCGAAATGCGCGACCCGGTCGAAGTGATTGCGCTCCAACTCAAATAGGCTCTTTATGCTGAACCCAAATGGAACTTCCGCATACGTATAGTGAGCCCCGACGGCGTGCAGCGTCAGGAACAGCGTCATGAGGACGTACGAGCGGTCGGAGAACGGAAATGTCCGGTAGGTCGCCACCAGGATGCCGACCAGCAGCAGAGCCAGGATGTTTTCCAGAAACCAGTCCCGACGGTCAACAGGCGCGATCGCCAGCACACCCCAGATGAGAATGTACCAGCCAAGCAGTCCCTGGAGCAGATGGTTATGGCGGAAGTTTCCCCTGGTTTGTGCCGCCGGGACGGTCGTCATGTGATGAGCAGCCGGCCACTCCGCTGATACCATCTTCGAATCGCGATCATGAGAAGAACACACAGAATGGCCCCGTAGAAGGCCGCGGCCATGTCCTTTTGCGCGTCCCACACATCGCCTTGCGACCCGAGATACGCATCACCGAGCTGCGGGCTGACGACCTGAGCGACCCAGGATTCAAGAATCTCCCAGACGCCGCTCAGGCCCAGCGGCGTGATCAGGGAAAGATAATAGACCAGCACGCCCCGGACATTCGCAATCAGCACAAACGCCTCCCCCATCGGATACGTCAGGAGCAGACCGAAACAGAAATGCACGACCCGGTCGAAGTGATTGCGGTGCAACTCAAACGCTGCCTCCATCCAATACCCGAAGGGGACCTGCGCGTAGGTATAGTGCACCCCGATCGTATGCAACGTCAGAAACAGCGTGATCAGCACGTACGACACGTTGGAGAACGGGAACTTGCGATGCGTCGCGACCAGCACTCCGACGAGCAGGACCGGCAGCACATTCGCCAGGACCCAGTTCTGGCGGTCCACGGGGTCAATCGCCATCCAGACCGAAAAGAGGACGTACCAGGCCAGGAGACCTTTGAGCAGCAGTTTGTTTGGGGAGACCATGGGGATGCCTTTCGTGGTGCTTAAACGGCAGTGTGCTTGCGGGCCGTCCGTCTTGAACGCGACGTGAGACTCGACCTTCTCTCCAAAAAACGGCCGGTCGCGAATTTGTGCAGCACACTCGCCATGAGGGTCTGGTACGGCATGCCTTCCTCGGCTGCGCGTGCCTGGATGTCTGCGAGGTCCAGCGTGGACATGCGGATATTCACACGCCGGTTCTTGGTCAGAGTGGCGCGGGCATATTCCCGATATCGACGTAGCGAAGCCTCCGAGGTCACAACCGATTTGAGCTCGTTCCGCTCGTATGCGGAGAGAATCCGCTTCTCGTACTGGTCAAGTCTCTTCATTTCTCACCTCTTTTTCCATAGTCCCGCGTGGCTTTTCGGCTCGGAATGACGGTCTTGAGAAAGACGTGATCGGCCTCCTCAACGTGAGGAACGAGATACACATACTCCATCACTGCCACGACAAGCACCTTTTGGTTCGGATATTGCTTCGGATTCGGGTGCGCCAGAACATCAAGGAGCCCACCCGATTCAAGTGCCAGAACAACGTCCTCGAACGAGATGCCTCGCGACTGCTTCAATTGCTCGTTCTTCTTCTCGTTCCAGCGATACGTCTTCACGTCAACATGATAACTCAGCGTGTGCCTTTTGTCATCATCATATTTGGTCGAGACCTAACGTGCGCATGAGGGTGTGGTGTTAATCGAGCGTTCCTCGCAATGCTTTCAGTCGCCCCCTCTTCGTCTTGCTCTCCAGCCGTCGTTGTTGCGAGCCTTTTGTCGGCTTCGTCGCTTTTCGTTTCTTGCGCGGGACGGCGATGCTCTGAATGAGCGCCCTGAGCCGCGTGAGGGCATCCTCTCGATTTTTCTCCTGGCTCCGATACTGCTGGGCCTTGATGGTAATCACGCCCACTTGTGAAATGCGATGATCCTTCAACTTGACGAGCTGTTCTTTGTAGAACCCAGGCAACGAGGACGCCGCAACATCAAAGCGCAAATGCACCGCCGTCGAGACTTTATTGACGTTCTGCCCGCCGGCGCCCTGCGCACGCATTGCATGGATGTCGATCTCCGTATCCGGGATAGCAACGTGCGGAGAGATTTGCAGCATTGAGATCTAGGTCCTTGGGAGGCAATTAGGGTCAGCTGGACCCCAATTCTCCTCCTGTCCAGTGCGAGCGGCGTGATAGAGCGAGATATAATTCAAACATGTCAGTTGCGATCTTCGCTGCGGTTGACCGATGCATACGGTAGACAGCCGACTCGACAGTACTTTGGCCTTTGTAGCTAGGCTTCTTCGTAAGACGCTTGCGAATCGAGACAAGAAGCGGAGCAAGGTCTTCGGGTATGTGCTCTGGAAATACGTGCTGGAGATGATAGATGTACGCGCTACGCACTCTCCATTTCACGTCTTGCTCTCCCACGGCTAGCTGTCGAACAGCTTGCTCTACAAGATATAGGACATTTCCAGTATCGACCATTACACGACACGCTCACTGTGTTTGCCGCCCAACGATCTAGGCGAGCGACCGCTGAAATGTTAGGCTGGCAATTGGCATAGCCAACCTTTAATCAAGTCTGGTGTTGCGACCTCTCCGAAGACATACACGGATTTTCCTTCGGAGAGTTCTGAGCCAACGCCAGCTTCGTAAATGATCCCGAAAATTCCATAGCTGTCTTCGGTACTCCAAAATATTGGGCCTCCGCTCATTCCGCTGTAATCGGTTTGTGAAGGCTTGCTCTCAAGCTCGCTATGCAACGCAAACCGGCGCGTTGGCAGTCCCTTTATTTCTGCCAAGATTTCTGCTTGTGGCATGGATATTCGGTACCCTTTGTGATCTTCGGTCATCTTGTGCTTCATTGTCTCCGGGAAACCAACCGCGTATCCGTGCTCAATGTCCAGCGTGGCTGGTGTTTGCGCATCTAGATCAAGTGGAATCTTCCCTATTGTGGCCGCGAAGTCCGGACCAAGCTTACGGATTGCAATATCTAACTGCTGATCACCGAGCTGTGGTTGAGGACGAATAAATCGGTCTTGCACATCGTAGAACCCATTCACCATCGTTCTCATACTATGACTGTATTGGTTTCCGGATTTTGAAAGTTGCTTTCTAAAATGCTCGATGACGTGCCAACAAGTAATCCCGTATACCTTTCCAAAAGCTTTGACATAAGTCAGCGTTCCATTCCGAAGCTCATCGGAAGGCTGTGCAAATTGAGGCCAGCCGTTTTGATCTTTCACCGCGTTTTCTGTAACTACTAACGCTGCACAGTGCTTAGCCGGATTGACACTAAGGCTGTCACAGATGGGGAATTTTTTGTTTTCAGTCATGGATGGGTTTCCCGGATAGATGCCTAACTCGTGTTCGAGGCTTACTTTGGCCTTTCGAACAGGCAGAGCTTCTTCGCTCTATAGTTGTCTCCTCCAGCAATATTTCGCAGCTCCCTAGGGACCTCAATAACGTGGTACCGATCTTTAATCGCGTCTCGTATGTCGGCATAGGCATTCTTCGACATCAGGACCTTGCCGTGTGGATTCTGATCTTTGTCCTTGATAGCACCCTGAAGTCGAGCCGCAACATTCAGTGGTCGACCAATGTACTCTGTTGTCCCATCCATCATGACTTTCATCAGTGTGCCACGATCCAGCCCGAAAGTGATTCCCACCGGTTCGACAACAGTGGATAACACGGGCTTGATGTATCGCTTGTATAGGGAGTCGTATTCCTTGCATAGTCGAGTGAACAGGCCAAACAGTTTCACGGATGAGAAGTCCTCATCAAAGAGAAGCACCCATCCATCACCTATGAATTTGTACATGATAAATCCATGTGTGTCGCGCTCATCGCGGAGGAAATCCTTAAGGCCAATTAAGAGATTCCGCCAACGCTTCTGATTTTCAGTGCGGAGCAGGTCCTCAAGGATTGCGGTTGACGAGCAAATATCAGAAACCACTACAAGCTTTTTGACCAGATGTTTTTCCTCTGCCGGTGTAGTCATTTCGTTTCTCCTAGCCGTACGCTGGAAGCTAGTCATATTGCATTAACAGTGATTAACGGCCGCAACTTGTTATCGTACTCTGGCTGAGTTTTAAAGAATCGTGGATGGCTGTACCCGTATTTCGTGGATTCCTTCTTAACGACCTTGTCGACGCTACGCATGATTCTCTTGTAACGTGCCCGAAAGTCCTTATTCGCAGGCTGAGCGAATCCTGCAGAAAACTTCAGGAGATAGGCAGGATCTGCCTCCTTCTTCTTATTGAATGCTTCCCAAAAGATGAGGCCAGCCATAAAGTGATCACTATGTGGAATCCAACTCGGCAGAATAGTCTTGTTCGCCAAAGCTTCAGCCTCGAGTCGCTTACGTTCAGCCTCAATTGCATCTATTGTTCGACAAGCGGCAATTATTTGCTCCGGAATAGTATCGGTGGTGAATAGGCGATCATAAAGACCTCCATCAGCCGAGCTCAGGAACAACCGCGCAGTATCCTTCTTCGCAATGCCTGGCTTCTGCAGAAAGGCCGTTGCCAACGCCTGCGCTGCCTTCTTCAACGTGATAACTTCCTTTAAGGGTGGAGAGATACTATCCTTCTCCGCCCTGTAATCTCCTCTGCGCGTCTCATAGTAGATTCCATGCTTCACTATGATTCGTTTTAACTCAAGCTGAAGCGTATCGTTGCCTACCAAATCCGAAGGGAGGACGGCATTCTGCGAGTTAGCGCAGAGTGTGATGCGGCGAAAGAAGTCCAAGTCCTGTTCCTTTTCAATAATCCTGACCAAGACCTCGACATCATCCTTCAAGTCCTTGCCGGCGCGGTGTAGGCTCATCACGGTTTGGCACCCGTTGATGATCTGGGCGTTGCGCATCTTAACCATAGTATCCTCAAGACTGCGAAATGAGTATTCATCGCAGACGAATGTAACTCCATTGTTGTAGAACCAGAAGTTGCTTGCCTCGTGTTTGTCCGTGGCAGTTCGCTGTATTCCTTGATTGATTTTTCTCATTCCGAGGAAGTTACGAATGTTGGCATCAAATATACGAAAGCTGTGTTTATGGAAGAGTTTTGCAAGTTCACTGCCCTTGACTGCGCCAACTATGGCCCTAGCTCCATCTTTTACCCTCTCATAGCGGAAGGGCTTACCCTCGAACGTCACATCGACTGCCAACTTGTATCTGTTGTGAACAGCGCTTATCAAAGCGTCGTGAAGCTTATCAGCAGTCAACACTGTCACCTCAAACGCTGCACCATTTTCTTGGAATCTTTTCTGTGCGAGATCAATTTCGTCACGCTCTTCTTTACCTGCTCCCGTTGACGCGGTCGCTGCTATGGCGATAACGATCTCGTTGTAATCGAAATTTACATATGCTTCGCGGAATTCTTCCGCTTTGGCAGCGAACTTAGGATTGCCAGTGATTTTGGTCAGATCACCTCGCATCAGCCAATCGACTCCAGCAAATAGCTTCACAAGGTCGTTCTTTCCAATACCATGCCTGTCCGGGTTCTTGTGGTACTTTGTTTGAAGGATGATTATGCGTCCGGAACGATCTGGAATATGTACTGCGTCTATGCCCTTTTCCTGCCCTCCATCAACGATGGCATCGACGGCTTCATCTGGAGTAATTTCATCACCGGCAAGGTGGATGAGCGTCCATGCGATAAATGCCCGCTCGGGAGTTTTCAGCTCCTGAGGGTATTGCTTCACGAGTTCGTCTAGCTGCTTCGCAAGCAATATCATGAAATCTGCTGTATTCATCTTTTAATCCTCGCTTCTCGAGCCGCAACAATCGCGTAGATCGGCCTGTCTGCACTTACGAGCGAATGCTATAAGCTTTCCGATGACGTGGCAAGAAATTTAAGACGGAGAAACGTGGATAGCCTCATTTTCATCGCGCGCCGTTTATCTAATTCGATACAGATACGACCAGCAGACTACTGAAAGAGGAAGGACTCTACCCCACCTAGCCTCCCCTTACAAAAGGGAGGGAGGGATCAGGACCTGAGATTGCTTCGCTGCGCTCGCAATGACGGGAAGTGGGGCTTAGTGATAGCTCTCTGAATCCGTGGGGAACTTGCCCTGTTCGACTTCTTCGCGATAGCGGCGGAGGGCCTGGAGGGCGTCGGCTTTGAGGTGCGCGTAGGGTTTCACGAACTTGGGGATGAACTGATCGAAGAGGCCCAGCAGGTCATAGAGGACCAGCACCTGGCCGTCGCAATCCGGGCCGGCGCCGATGCCGATGGTGGGGATCGAAAGCGTCTGCGTGATTTTCGCGGCCAGCTTGGCCGGCATGGCTTCCAGCACCAGCGCGAAGGCCCCGGCGGCCTCCAGCGCGCGCGCGTCGGCGAGCAGTTGCTCAGCCTGCTCGACGCCCTTGCCCTGGACCTTATAGCCGCCGTACTTATGAACCGATTGCGGCGTCATGCCGAGATGGCCCATGACCGGAATGCCGAAGCGCGTCATGGCCTCCACCCGATCCACCACCGCCGCACCGCCTTCCAGCTTGACTGCCGCAGCCCCGGCCTGGAGCAGACGGCCGGCGTTGCGGACTGCTTCCTCCACGGAGACTTGATAAGACAAAAACGGCATGTCGGCGATGACCAGCGAATGCTGGGCCGCCCCGGCCACCAGCTTCGTGTGGTAGAGCATGTCCTCCATCGTCACGGACAGGGTGTCTTTCTTGCCCTGGACGACGACGCCCAGCGAATCCCCCACGAGCAGCACATCGAGGCCGGCTTCCTCCACGATGCGCGTGAAGAGGGCGTCGTAGGCCGTGACCATGACGATCTTGCGGCCTTCGGCCTTCCGCTTCTGGAGGTCTGGGATGGTCATGCCAGTTCGGCCTTCTGAATGATTTCAGGGAGGCGGTCCACCGCCTTGATGGCCATGATGTGGACCCCGTCGCAGTGATCGCGCACGGCGTTGATCGTCCGCACCGCGATCTGGACACCGACATCCAGCGCCTTCTCGTCGCCGGCCGCCTTCAGCTCGTCGATGATGTCCTGGGGCACGTCCACGCCGGGAATGTTGGCGTTCATGAACTCCGCCATCTTGGCCGACCGCAGGACGAGAATCCCGGCCAGCACTTTCACCGGGAATTTCCGGACGGCCTTCATGAATGACGTGAACTTCTCCACATCATAAAACGCCTGGG